>JBAQHZ010000224.1:0-16541 GCA_049288585.1 Chania sp. | reverse complement strand
GAAACATAGCCCACTAAGTGAATCGGGTGAACGAAGGCAGCCAACACCCCTGCAGTTTGATTGACGACGGGTATATGGGCAAAAAAAAACCGGCCAGCAAAGCTGACCGGTTCACACGCAAACAAGTTGAAATTACAGCTTGGAGGCGTTTTCAGACAGGTATTTAGCCACGCCGTCTGGAGAGGCGCCCATACCGGCTTTGCCTTTCTCCCACTGAGCTGGGCACACTTCGCCGTGCTCTTCGTGGAATTGCAGTGCGTCAACGGTACGGAGCATTTCGTCGATGTTACGGCCGATTGGCAGGTCGTTAACAACTTGAGCACGTACGATACCGTTTTTGTCGATCAGGAAAGAACCACGCAGTGCTACACCAGCATCTGGGTGCTCGATGCCGTAAGCTTTTTGAATTTCGCGCTTAATGTCAGCAACCATTGCGTATTTCACTTCACCGATGCCGCCTTTGTCGACAGGGGTTTTACGCCATGCGTTGTGGACGAATTCTGAGTCGAAGGAAACGCCTACAACTTCAACGCCGCGCTTCTGGAATTCTTCATAACGGTGATCGAAAGCGATCAGCTCTGAAGGACATACGAAGGTGAAGTCCATCGGCCAGAAGAACACGACGGCTGGTTTGCCGTTCAGGTGCTTCTTCAGGTTGAAGTTTTCAACGATTTCGCCGTTGCCCAGTACGGCAGCAGCGGTGAAGTCAGGGGCTTGACGAGTTACCAGGACCATAATTACTCCTGTAATAGTTGTTAGGGGGTTGATGTAAAAACAAGAGCCAGTATAGGGGCCGTGACCCGGGGAATAAAGGGTAAATGACCAATCAATGAGATAGTTTTTACCTATCAAACCGAGAAATTAAATTCGGCAGGCTTTAAAAGTAACCTTTTCGTGCAAAAGGGCAAGTGTTAAAGGGCAATTTCTTGTGATCCTGCGTACTAGATAGCATTTAGGTACCAGATTACAGTGCCTTGTTTTTCGCCTGTTGCATAATCTGCGGGTAAAATTGCCAGAAGTGTGTTTCAAGCTGATGATAATTGCGCTCCACGTCGGCAAAAGAACCCGCCAGAGCGCCCAGGCGCGGGCGGCGGCTAGCCATGCCTTGTAACACCCTGGCGATAAACGGCAGCTCGGCATAGCGCTCCAGCCAGCGTTCCGGCCAGAGATAGTGGTTCAGGTTCTGGAAGCGCGCAGGCGTCAGCGGCAGATGCGGCATAATCTGGCCGCGCGCTTCCTCAGTGAAATTCTGCAGGCTGCGAGTGGGTTCAAGCTGGTGCCAGTGGTGCGCTAGAAAGTGATCCCACACCACGTCGAGCGTAATCGGCGCAACGCGGCGGAACTCCGGGCTGAAATAGTCACGGCAGGCGCGGATTACTGGAAGGGTATCGACCAGCACATCGACACGGCGATGCATCATGATACCGGCAACCACTTCAGGATCGTAGTCCCCGGCAGGGTTGCCACGCACGAAGTCGGCCAGTAGGTTGCCCAGTAATGAGCTTTCGGCAAGCTGGGCCAAATGGAGATGAGCGAGAAAATTCATTTGGCAACTATAACGCAAGTTATGCAATCCCTCCTTATCTCTTGCTGCTGGTCGCCCACGGCTTTAGACTGTCGCCTGTTTTTTCTTAATTAGCTCTATACCCGTCATACTTCAAGTTGCTTGGGTGTTGGCTGCGCTCTGTCGCCCCAGTCACATAGTGGCCTATGCTCCTGGGGTCTCCAGTGCTTGCCGCCTACAAGCAACTCGAATTATTTTGGGTATATATTGAAGAAGTGAATACCCATGCGCGTCGCTGATTTTTCTTTTGAACTCCCTGAGTCTTTAATTGCCCACTATCCACAGCCGGAGCGCAGTGCTTGCCGTTTGCTGCAACTGGACGGGCCGACCGGAGCCTTGACGCACGGCGTATTCACTGATCTGCTAGAGAAGCTGGAAGCTGGCGATCTGCTGGTGTTCAACAATACGCGTGTGATCCCGGCGCGTCTGTTTGGCCGCAAGGTCAGCGGTGGCAAGATTGAAGTGCTAGTGGAGCGGGTGCTGGACGATCACCGCGTACTGGCGCACGTGCGGGCATCCAAAGCACCAAAGCCCGGTGCTGAACTGCTGCTGGGCGACGATGAAAGCATTGCTGCTACCATGGTTGCTCGCCATGACACGTTGTTTGAACTGCGTTTCAATGACGATCGTGACGTTTTCACTATCCTCAACGCGGTTGGCCATATGCCATTGCCGCCGTATATCGACCGCCCAGATGAAGATGCCGATCGCGAACTGTATCAGACCGTCTACAGCGAAAAACCGGGTGCCGTTGCGGCACCAACCGCCGGGTTGCACTTCGACGAACCGCTGTTGGCTGCGCTGCGTGCCAAGGGCGTTGAAATGGCGTTTGTTACCTTGCACGTTGGGGCTGGAACCTTCCAGCCGGTGCGGGTGGAAACCATTGAAGAACACGTGATGCATGCGGAATACGCCGAAGTGCCGCAGGAAGTGGTAGATGCCGTGTTGGCTTGTAAAGCGCGTGGCAAACGCGTGGTGGCAGTGGGGACTACCTCGGTGCGTTCGCTCGAAAGCGCCGCCAAGGCGACTCAGGATGCATTGATTGCCCCTTTCTTTGGCGATACCCAGATCTTTATCTATCCCGGCTACCATTATCAGGTGATTGATGCGCTGGTGACCAATTTCCACCTGCCGGAATCGACGCTGATCATGCTGGTTTCTGCCTTTGCTGGTTATAAGAACACCATGAATGCCTATCAGCAGGCGGTGGCCGAGCAGTACCGCTTTTTCAGCTACGGTGATGCGATGTTTATCAGCCGTAATCCGCAGGCGGAAAACGAATCCGTCGGCGAGTAAATATGAATCCCTGGGTTACGCGCACCGCGTGGCCCTGTTTTAATGTCATCGGACTGTTTTTCCGGTGCTGGAGGTTTTGTGAAGTACGAATTACAAACAACCGATGGCCGTGCTCGCCGTGGCCGCCTGGTCTTTGAACGTGGCGTAGTGGAAACCCCGGCCTTTATGCCGGTAGGTACCTACGGTACGGTCAAAGGCATGACGCCGGAAGAAGTGAAAGAAACCGGCGCGCAGATCCTGCTGGGTAACACCTTCCACCTGTGGCTGCGCCCAGGGCAGGAGATCATGAAACTGCACGGCGATCTGCATGACTTTATGCAGTGGCACGGCCCGATCCTGACCGACTCCGGTGGTTTCCAGGTGTTCAGCCTGGGAGCGATGCGCAAGATCAAAGAGGAGGGCGTCTATTTCCGTAACCCGATTAACGGCGATAAAGTGTTCCTCAGCCCGGAAAAATCGATGGAAATCCAGTATGACCTGGGGTCTGACATCGTGATGATTTTCGATGAGTGTACGCCTTACCCGGCCGATTGGGACTACGCCAAGCGCTCGATGGAAATGTCGTTGCGCTGGGCGCAGCGCAGCCGTCAGCGTTTTGATGAACTGAATAACAAGAATGCTTTGTTCGGTATTATTCAGGGCGGGGTTTACGAAGATTTACGTGATGTTTCAGTAAAAGGGCTGGTGGATATCGGCTTTGATGGTTACGCTGTGGGCGGTTTGGCGGTCGGTGAGCCAAAAGAGGATATGCATCGCATTCTTGAGCATGTTTGCCCGCAAATTCCAGAAGATAAGCCACGCTATCTGATGGGGGTTGGCAAGCCGGAAGATCTGGTAGAAGGTGTGCGTCGCGGTATCGATATGTTCGATTGCGTGATGCCAACGCGTAATGCCCGGAACGGCCATTTGTTCGTGACTGACGGTGTGGTAAAAATCCGCAATGCCAAGCACAAGGATGATACTTCTACGCTGGACAAGGACTGTGATTGCTATACCTGCCGCCATTACAGCCGCGCCTACTTGCATCATCTTGATCGTTGCAACGAAATATTAGGTGCCCGATTGAACACAATTCATAACCTGCGATACTACCAGCGCTTAATGGCGGGTTTACGCCAGGCTATTGAAGAGAGTAAATTAGAGCTGTTTGTTGCAGATTTTTATGAGCGGATCGGTAAGCCGGTTCCATCTTTAACTGCTTGATTCAATAATTAATAACTTAATGAGGGATTTTCAATGAGCTTTTTCATTTCTGACGCCGTCGCATCCGCAGGGGCTCCGGCTCAGGGAAGCCCGTACTCTCTGATCATTATGCTGGTGGTATTTGGTCTGATTTTCTATTTCATGATCCTGCGTCCACAGCAGAAACGCGCTAAAGATCACAAGAAACTGATGGACTCCATCGGCAAGGGTGATGAAGTGTTGACCACCGGTGGCCTGATTGGCCGCGTCACCAAAGTGGCTGACACCGGTATCATTGCCATTGCGCTGAATGACACCACGGAAGTGATGATCAAGCGTGACTTCGTGGCGGCCGTTCTGCCGAAAGGTACTATGAAGGCCCTGTAATTTTGTTTTCCCTAAGGGAACTGCCGTGCTAAACCGTTATCCTTTGTGGAAGTATCTGATGTTGATCGTCGTGATCCTCGTCGGTCTGCTTTATGCACTTCCCAACATTTACGGTGAGGATCCGGCCGTACAAATCACTGGCGCGCGCGGTGTCGCCGCCAGTGAAGCTACGCTGGACCAAGTCCGTAACGTATTAGAAAAAGATAATATTGCGAGCAAGTCGATTGCGCTGGAAAACGGTGCCATCCTGGCTCGCTTTAAAGATCCTGACGTTCAGCTGCGCGCCCGTGAAGCCTTGATGGCAGAATTGGGTGATAAATATGTTGTGGCGCTGAACCTTGCTCCGGCAACGCCAACCTGGTTGAGGCTGCTGAACGCAGAGCCGATGAAACTGGGTCTGGACTTACGTGGTGGCGTGCACTTCCTGATGGAAGTTGACATGGATACCGCGCTGGGCAAGTTGCAAGAACAAACCATGGATACCCTGCGCAGTGAACTGCGTGAAAAGGGCATTCCCTATGCTGCGATCCGCAAGCTGGAAAACAACGGTGTGGAAGTCCGCTTCCGCGACGATGCTGCGCGCGATCAGGCGATCAGCTTCGTGGCCCCACGCCAGCGCGATCTGGTGCTTTCAGCCAATGGCACCAACACGCTGAAAGCGACCATGACCGATGCGCGTCTGAGCGAAGCGCGTGAGTATGCGGTGCAGCAGAACATCACCATCCTGCGTAACCGTGTTAATCAGCTCGGCGTTGCCGAACCTTTGGTACAGCGCCAGGGTTCTGACCGCATCGTGGTTGAACTGCCAGGTATTCAGGATACGGCACGCGCCAAAGAGATCCTTGGGGCCACCGCAACGCTGGAATTCCGCCTGGTGAACACCAACGCGGATGCGACCGCAGCAGCAAGCGGCCGCGTACCGGGTGATTCCGAGGTGAAATTCACCCGTGATGGCAAGCCGATCGTGCTGTACAAGCGTGTGATCCTGACCGGTGACCACATCACTGACTCCACTTCCAGCACCGACGAGTACAACCAGCCGCAGGTTAACATCTCGCTGGACAGTGCCGGTGGCACTGCAATGTCTAACTTCACCAAGGATAGTATCGGTAAACCGATGGCGACCCTGTTTGTGGAGTACAAAGACAGCGGCAAGAAAGACGCCAATGGCCGTTCGATCCTAGTGAAGCAGGAAGAAGTGATCAACGTGGCGAATATTCAGTCGCGCTTGGGTAACAGCTTCCGTATCACCGGTATCGATAATCCGAACGAAGCTCGCCAGCTTTCGCTGCTGCTGCGCGCCGGTGCGTTGATTGCGCCTATCCAGATCGTGGAAGAACGCACTATCGGCCCAACGCTGGGTCAGCAGAACATCACTCAGGGTCTTGAGGCTTGTCTGTGGGGCCTGGTGGCATCTATCGTGTTCATGGTGGTCTGGTACCGCAAGTTTGGCCTGATCGCCTCAAGCGCGCTGATGGCTAACTTGGTGCTGATTGTCGGCGTGATGTCACTGTTGCCTGGTGCAACGCTGACGATGCCGGGGATTGCCGGTATCGTGCTGACGCTGGCGGTGGCGGTCGACGCCAACGTACTGATAAACGAACGTATCAAGGAGGAACTGAAGAATGGGCGATCCATTCAGCAGGCGATCCATGAAGGCTATAAAGGCGCGTTCTCCAGTATCGTTGATGCCAACGTCACTACCCTGATTACCGCGATCATTCTGTACGCAGTGGGTACGGGTTCGATCAAGGGCTTTGCAATTACCACCGCAATCGGTGTGGCGACGTCCATGTTCACCGCGATTGTCGGTACCCGTGCCATCGTCAACCTGCTTTACGGCGGCAAGCGCATTAACAAGCTGTCTATCTGAGGAGTGCGTTGTGGCACAGGATTATACTGTTGAACAACTCAACTACGGCCGTAAAGTCTATGACTTTATGCGCTGGGATTACGTGGCCTTCGGCATCTCATTGCTGCTGCTGATCGCGTCAATCGCCATTATGTCCGTTCGTGGTTTTAACTGGGGCCTGGATTTCACCGGTGGTACGGTGATTGAAATCAACCTGGAAAAACCGGCGAATCTGGATCTGATGCGCGATACGCTGGAAAAAGCCGGGTTCAAGGACCCGATTATTCAGAACTTCGGCAGCAGCCGCGACGTGATGGTGCGTATGCCACCCGCGACCGGTACCGCAGGCCAGGAACTGGGTAATAAAGTGATCGGCGTGATCAACGATGCCGTTGACAAGAATGCGACCGTTAAACGTATCGAGTTCGTTGGCCCGAGCGTAGGGAGTGAGTTGGCACAAACCGGCGGCATGGCGCTGCTGGTGGCGTTGATTTGTATCCTGATTTACGTTGGCTTCCGCTTCGAATGGCGTTTGGCGTTGGGGGCGGTTATCGCTCTGGCGCACGACGTGGTCATTACTATGGGCGTGCTGTCGCTGTTCCATATTGAGATTGACCTGACGATTGTCGCTTCTTTGATGTCGGTTATCGGTTACTCGCTGAACGACAGTATCGTGGTTTCTGACCGTATTCGTGAGAACTTCCGCAAGATCCGCCGCGGAACGCCTTACGAGATCATGAACGTGTCGCTGACCCAGACGCTGAGCCGTACCATCATGACTTCTGCTACCACGTTGATGGTGGTTCTGATGCTGTACATCTTCGGCGGCGCGATGCTGCAAGGCTTCTCACTGACCATGTTGATCGGTGTGTCCATCGGTACAGTATCCTCTATCTACGTAGCGTCCGCGCTGGCGTTGAAACTGGGTATGAAACGTGAACACATGCTGCAACAGAAAGTGGAGAAAGAGGGCGCAGACCAGCCTTCGATTCTGCCGTAATGCTAATCTGCTGTACGTTCAGCTGAATAAAAAGAGCGCCATTTGGCGCTCTCAGACTGCTGACAAAGCCGGTTATTAGGGAGAGCGTGCCGAAGGGGTCGTAGCGGCGTAAGCCGCCGGAGCGCCCCTCGGTGCGCTAGGCCCGAGTATCTCAGGTCAAAAAGCCACTTTGTCATCAACCTCAGAGCGCCATTTGGCGCTCTTTCTTTATCTGCTTGGGGGGCCCGCAGCGCTGTCGGTGACGGGGTTAACACTGTGCAGGCGAATATAGCCAAGTTGTTCCGGCGTGACGCCGCTCAGACGCAGTTCAAAGTTTTGTTCATTTTTGGGTAACAACGAATCATGGCTGCGGATCTGCTGCGACAGTGAACCTGCCGTTAGCGGCATGCCGGTGGTGACATCCAACTGGCCCCACTCCAGCTTAGCGGTAAAGTCTGGCAGGTTTTGGCCGGAGATCGTGCGAATCACCAATATAGCCTGAGTGCCGTTGGCTTCGTTCTTCATTTGACTGAGTGAAACGCTCAGTTCACCCACGCTGCTTTGTAACCTGGCAGCACTGTTGGCAGCCGGGAGTAGATAAACACCGCTGGTGGAATTCTGGTTCAGCCGGTTCTGGCGCTCCAACGCGCTAGCCTGATCGGTCAGCGTGCTTAGCATCTGTTTCAACTCAACGACCTGGCTTTTGAGCTTGGGCACTTCGCGGTGTGGTGTACAACCTGCCAGTAAAATCAGGGTAGTGAACAGTGCGGTGTTACGATAACGGATAGTCATGATAAGGGAACCTTATTCAATCGCTTCGGTTGCCAGCTTAACGGCATCGCCAGGTAAAGTCATGCCTATCCCGGTAGCGTGGCCTGTTTTGTGTTCGTTCATGGCAGTGGCTCGCAACAAATACCCGCTGGCCTTTGTTGTGGCCGAACTTCGGGGTAAACTATTCTTAACTATAAAAACGTTTATCAGGACGAGTTATGCATTGCCCTTTCTGCGCTGCCGTTGATACCAAAGTTATTGATTCTCGCCTGGTGGGGGATGGATCGCAGGTGCGCCGTCGTCGCCAATGTCTGGTTTGTAACGAACGTTTCACCACTTTCGAAGTTGCCGAGCTGGTGATGCCGCGGGTGGTTAAAAGCGATGAGGTCCGTGAACCCTTCAACGAAGATAAACTGCGCCGTGGCATGCTGAAAGCGTTGGAAAAGCGCCCGGTCAGCGCTGACGATGTAGAAAGCGCTATCAGCCATATCAAATCCCAGTTGCGTGCTACCGGTGAACGGGAAGTTCCCACTAAAATGGTCGGCAATCTGGTGATGGATGAACTGAAGAAGCTGGATAAAGTGGCTTACATCCGTTTTGCTTCGGTATACCGCAGTTTTGAAGATATCCGTGAATTCGGCGAAGAGATCGCCAAACTGCAGGATTAACAGGATCCGCATGCACAACGATGAATTTTACATGGCACGCGCCTTTGAACTGGCGCGGTTAGGGCGTTTCACCAGCACACCTAACCCCAACGTGGGCTGCGTGATCGTGCGCGATGGCAACATTGTGGGAGAAGGTTACCATTTACGCGCTGGTGAACCCCACGCAGAAGTTCATGCCTTGCGTATGGCGGGTGAACAGGCGTGCGGTGCCACGGCGTATGTGACGCTTGAGCCTTGCAGCCATCATGGCCGCACGCCGCCCTGCGCCGATGCTCTGGTGGCTGCGGGCGTCAGCCGTGTGGTGGCCGCAATGCAGGATCCTAATCCGCAGGTGGCCGGACGTGGGCTGTATAAATTGCAGCAGTCCGGTATCGAAGTTCATCATGGCTTGATGCTGGCAGAGGCCGAAGCGGTCAATCAGGGCTTTTTGAAGCGTATGCGTACCGGATTCCCCTATGTGCAGCTGAAATTAGGGGCGTCGCTGGATGGTCGCACGGCGATGGCGTCAGGAGAAAGCCAGTGGATCACTTCTCCACAGGCCAGGCAGGACGTGCAGCGTTTGCGAGCTGAAAGTTCAGCCATCCTCAGCACCAGCGCCACCGTACTGGCCGATAACCCTTCATTGACGGTGCGTTGGGATGAGCTGGATAGCGCAACCCGGCAGATTTACCCGCAGGAAAACCTGCGGCAGCCAGTACGGATTATCCTCGATAGTCAAAACCGGGTCACACCACAGCATCGGTTGGTACAACAGCCGGGATCAACCTGGCTGGCTCGCCTGCAACCGGACGATCGGCGTTGGCCGCAGAGTGTCGAACAACTGTCGTTCCCTGCACTGGGTGGCGGTATCGATCTGGTGGTGATGATGATGCAACTGGCCAAGCGCCAGGTGAATTCCATCTGGGTTGAAGCCGGTGCCAAACTGGCGGGCGCTCTGCTGCAAGCCGGGCTAGTCGATGAGCTTATTGTGTACGTCGCGCCAAAATTGCTGGGCGATGGTGGCCGCGGCCTGTGTCACCTGCCGGGACTGGAACAACTGGCCGATGCGCCAGAATTCGTCTTTAGCGAAGTGCGCCAGATCGGCCCCGATCTGCGTCTGCGCTTGAAAGCCAAGTTTAGTCTGTAGCCTCCGCCTGCCGTGCGGCCAAGGTTTTACAAAACCGCCGCGCAGGCAGGTAAAGAATATGATAGAATCCGCCCCCCTGCGGGGTATTGAACCCATTTTTAAGGAAAGCCCATGAAAGTTATCGAAGGTGTTGTTGCTACTCCTAATGCCCGTGTGGCGATCGCAATTGCACGTTTTAACAATTTCATCAACGACAGCCTGCTGCAAGGTGCCATTGATGCGCTGAAGCGCATTGGCCAGGTTGCTGATGACAACATCACCGTTGTCTGGGTTCCAGGCGCTTACGAACTGCCGTTGACTGCACGGGTGCTGGCGAATACCGGCAAATACGATGCGGTGATTGCACTGGGCACCGTGATCCGTGGGGGCACCGCGCACTTCGAGTATGTGGCGGGTGAAGCCAGCTCTGGCCTGGGTAATGTCTCTCTGAATAGCGAGATCCCGGTTGCCTTTGGCGTTCTGACCACCGAGAGCATCGAACAAGCGATCGAGCGTGCCGGTACCAAAGCGGGCAACAAAGGTGCAGAAGCTGCCCTGACCGCACTTGAAATGATCAATGTAATTAAAGCCATTAAAGCCTGAATTTAGTCTAAGGGGAATTCCGTGAAACCTGCTGCTCGTCGCCGCGCTCGTGAGTGCGCTGTTCAAGCGCTTTACTCTTGGCAGTTGTCTAGAAATGACATTGCCGATGTTGAACACCAGTTCCTGACGGAGCAGGATGTCAAAGATGTTGACATCGCCTATTTTCGTGCGTTGCTGTCCGGTGTGGCAGTGAATGCAGGTATGTTGGACGATCTGATGACGCCATACCTGTCACGCCAGCTCGATGAATTGGGCCAGGTGGAAAAAGCCGTCCTGCGCATTGCGCTGTTCGAACTGAAAATGCGTGAAGACGTCCCTTACAAAGTGGCTATCAACGAAGCGATCGAACTGGCGAAAACCTTCGGCGCTGAAGACAGCCATAAGTTTGTGAATGGAGTGCTGGATAAAGCAGCACCCAGCATCCGCAAGAAAAAATAAATTTAAGGCCGGTTTTCCGGCCTTAGTTTCTTTGGAATATTGACCATGGCATGCGGCGAATTTGACCTCATTGCTCGCTATTTTGACCGGTTTAAGAGTCTGCGCCGGGACGTACAGTTGGGCATTGGAGATGACTGCGCACTCCTGACAGTGGCAGAGAAACAGCTTTTAGCCATCAGTACCGACACCTTAGTTTCGGGTGTTCACTTCTTGGCGGATATCGATCCGGCCGATCTCGGCTACAAAGCATTGGCCGTTAACCTGAGCGACCTGGCAGCCATGGGTGCCGATCCGGCGTGGCTATCGCTGGCGCTGACGCTGCCCGACGTTGACGAAGCCTGGCTCAAAGCCTTTAGCGATAGTCTGTTCGATCAGTTGAATTACTACGGTATGCAACTGATCGGTGGCGACACCACCCGTGGCCCGCTGAGCATGACCTTGACCATCAACGGGCTGATCCCCGCAGGGCGCGCGTTGACGCGTGCTGGTGCGCGTATTGGCGACTGGATTTACGTGACCGGCATGCTGGGTGACAGCGCCGCAGGGCTGGCGATCCTACAGGATCGTTTGTCGGTCGATAATCAGGCGGCCCGTGAATATCTGCTAGCACGCCATCTGCGCCCGCAGCCACGCGTGTTGCAGGGCCAGGCGTTACGCGATCTGGCCAGTTCGGCGATCGATATCTCTGACGGTCTGATTTCAGATTTGCAGCACGTGCTGAAAGCCAGCGAATGCGGTGCGCGCATCGAATTGGACGAACTGCCCATATCACAGGCGTTAACCGGCAACACCGATGCCGAGCAGGCATTGCGTTGGGCGCTGACCGGTGGTGAAGACTATGAGCTATGCTTTACTGTGCCGGAAATCAATCGCGGGGCGTTGGAAGTGGCGTTAAGCCATCTGGGTGCAGATTATACCTGCATCGGCCAGATTAGCCCGAGTTCCGAAGGCATGAAGTTCTATCGTGACAACAAAGAGATTACGCTGCCATGGAAAGGTTTTGATCACTTCAATCTAGAGCCAAGCCTATGAAGGATGAAGCAAAACGTCGGTTGCGCATGAGCAACCCCTGGCACCTGCTGGCGACCGGTTTCGGCAGTGGGCTTTCGCCGATCATGCCGGGTACCATGGGCTCGCTGGCGGCGATCCCATTCTGGCTATTGCTGATCCAACTGCCGTGGCAGCTCTATTCGCTGCTGGTGATGTTCAGTATCTGTATCGGCGTCTATTTGTGTCACCGCACCGCGAAAGACATGCGGGTGCACGATCACGGCAGTATCGTCTGGGATGAGTTCGTCGGGATGTGGATCACCCTGATGGCGTTGCCGGTCAACAGCTGGCAATGGGTCGCAGGCGGGTTTGTAGTGTTCCGTATTCTGGATATCTGGAAACCCTGGCCGATCCGCTGGTTCGATCGTAACGTGCACGGCGGTACCGGGATCATGGTCGACGATATTGTTGCCGGGGTACTCTCCGCCGGTATTATCTATCTGATTGGCCATTATTGGCTGATTTGACGTTGATTCAGCGGGGCCAGAAGGTTTTTTTTGGCTCCGCTGATTTGCACCCTCTGCTATGCAAAACCTACAACTTGATGCGGCACATAGGCCGTTTCTAACTCGCTAATCTCTTCGGGGCTGAGCTTCAGCTCAATGGCGGCCACGGCGTCTTGCAGGTGTTCACTGCGTGATGCGCCAATAATCGGCGCGGTAACGACCGGTTTACTCAGCAACCATGCCAGCGCCACTTGCGCACGAGAAACGCCGCGTTTTTCCGCAATATTGGCAACGCGCGCGGCGATCAGCGCGTCGATCTCTTCCGTTTTGTCATACAGCGTTTTGCCATAGAGATCGGAAACCAGCCGTGCGCTGCTTTCACCCCATGGGCGCGTCAACCTGCCGCGCGCCAGCGGGCTCCAGGGCAGCACCGCAATACCTTCGGCGGCGCACAGCGGGTGCATCTCACGTTCTTCTTCGCGTTGCAGCAGGTTGTACTGATCTTGCATGGTGGCAAAGCGCGTCCAGCCGTGCAGATCGGCGGTGTACAGCGCTTTGGCAAACTGCCAGGCGAACATTGAAGAAGCGCCGATATAGCGCGCTTTACCGGCTTTCACCACGTCATGCAGCGCTTCCAGCGTTTCTTCAATCGGGGTTTCATAATCCCAGCGGTGGATTTGCAGCAAGTCAACGTAATCGGTTCCCAGGCGTTGCAGGCTGTCGTCGATGGACTGCATGATCTTAGGGCGCGATAGGCCACGTTCCAGATTGCTCATGGCGTTATAGACTTTGGTGGCGATCACCACCTCTTCGCGGCGCGTATAGTCGCCCAGCGCACGGCCAAGAATTTCTTCGCTGCTGCCATCGGAATAGTTATTGGAGGTATCGAAAAAGTTGATACCAGCATCCAGCGCCTGCTTGATCAACGGGCGGCTACTTTCTTCCGGCAGCGTCCAAGCGTGATTACCGCGCGTCGGCTCGCCGTAGGTCATACAACCCAAGCAGATGCGGGAAATATTCAGATCGGTGTTACCCAGTTTCAGATATTGCATGCCTATCTCCTGTTTAGCATTCAGACGATAACGATACGGAAAGGCTATGCGGGCGCATGCTGCGCCCGTCTACAGGATGAAGAAAGTGGTGGGGGGAACTATGCCAGCCAGTTTTCTATCTGACGTTGAATGCCAGCGGCGTCCAGACCCAGATCGCTGCGGATCTCTTCCTGACTGCCTTGGGGGATAAAGTAATCCGGCAGGCCGATATTCAGTACCGGCACCACCCGGCGTTTGGCCATCAGCAATTCATTAACGCCGCTGCCTGCGCCACCCATAATGGCATTCTCTTCCAATGTGACCAGCACTTCATGGTTGGCAGCCATTTCCAGCACCAACTGTTCATCCAGCGGTTTAACAAAACGCATATCTACCAGCGTGGCATTTATCGCCTCGGCGGCAGCGGCGGCTTCTGGCAGCAAAGTACCGAAGTTGAGGATTGCTACTTTCTCACCTTCACGGCGCACGATGCCTTTGCCGAGCGGCAATGCGGCCAGCGGTTCCAGCGTGGCACCCGTACCGCTCCCGCGCGGATAGCGCACCGCGCTTGGGCCATCGTTATAGTGGTAACCGGTGTACAGCATCTGGCGGCATTCGTTTTCATCGCTCGGCGTCATGATCACCATATTCGGGATGCAGCGCAGGAAGGAGAGATCGAACGCCCCTTGGTGAGTTTGCCCGTCGGCCCCGACAATGCCGCCGCGATCGATAGCGAACATCACCGGCAGATTCTGGATGGCCACGTCATGGATCAGCTGATCGTAAGCCCGTTGCAGGAAGGTGGAGTAGATCGCCACCACCGGCTTGTAGCCGCCAATCGCCAGGCCAGCCGCGAAGGTCACCGCGTGTTGTTCGGCGATCGCCACATCGAAATACTGCTGCGGATAATCGCGGGAGAACTGCACCATGCCGGAACCTTCACGCATGGCGGGGGTGATAGCCATCAATTTGCTGTCTTTGGCGGCGGTTTCACTCAGCCATTCACCAAAGATCTTCGAGTAGGTTGGCAAGCCGCCAGCACTTTTCGGCAGAGTACCGCTGGCGGGATCAAACTTGGGCACGGCGTGGAAACTGATCGGGTCTTTTTCGGCAGGCGCATAACCACGGCCTTTTTTGGTCATGATATGCAGCAGTTGCGGGCCTTTTAGATCGCGCATGTTTTTCAGCGTGGCGGCCAAGCCTTGTACATCATGGCCATCCACCGGGCCGATGTAGTTAAAGCCCAGTTCTTCAAACAGCGTACCGGGAACCACCATACCTTTCAGATGTTCTTCTGTGCGTTTCAGCAGCTCTTTAATCGGCGGCAGGCCGGAGAGCACCTTCTTGCCGCCTTCGCGCAGCGTGGAATAGAGCTTGCCGGACAGCAACTGCGCCAGATGATTGTTTAGGGCACCGACGTTTTCGGAGATCGACATTTCGTTGTCATTCAGCACCACCAGCATATCTGGGGTGATGTCACCGGCATGGTTCATGGCTTCGAACGCCATTCCGGCGGTAATGGCACCGTCGCCAATCACGCAGACGGTACGACGGCCTTTACCTTCACGCGCTGCCGCTACCGCAATGCCAAGTCCGGCGCTGATTGAGGTAGAGGAATGACCAACAGAAAGCACGTCGTATTCGCTTTCGGCGCGCCATGGGAAGGGATGCAGCCCGTTTTTCTGGCGGATAGTGGCGATACGATCGCGGCGGCCGGTCAGGATCTTGTGCGGATAAGCCTGATGCCCAACGTCCCAGACCAACTGATCAAACGGCGTGTTATAGACGTAATGCAGTGCCACCGTCAGTTCAACGGCTCCCAGCCCGGACGCAAAATGGCCGCTGGAGCGGCTGACGCTGTCCAGCAGATATTGCCGCAGTTCATCACACAGCTTCGGCAGGCTTTCTTTTGGCAATGAGCGAAGCTCATCCGGGTTTTCCGCTAGCGCCAATGTCGGGTATTTGGCTATATCAAGGGTCATTCGATACTCATATCAGAGAATTAACGTCATACGTTAATTGTCGCGTTCAATGATGAAGCTGGCTAACGCCCGTAATGGCGCCGTATTGTAAGATTGTGCTGCCAAAGACTCTAACGCAGCCAAGGCTTCCTGATAGAGATCCCACGCCTTTGCCCGTGCGCTGTCAAGCCCAAGTAAGGCCGGGTAGGTACTCTTTCCATGTTGCTGGTCCGCTCCCTGGCGTTTGCCGATTTTTTCGGTTTCGCCTACCACGTCCAGAATGTCGTCCTGCACCTGAAATGCCAGGCCGATTGCGGCGGCGTAACGATCAAGCTGCGGCAGTGCCGCGCGGCCCGGCTCACCTGCAGCCAGGGCTCCCAAGCGAACCGCTGCACGAATTAACGCGCCGGTTTTGTGGCGGTGGATTTGCTCTAATGCGGCCAGATCGACATGCTGCCCTTCTGCTTCCAGATCCAGCGATTGGCCACCGCACATCCCGGCAACGCCGCTGGCGGTTGCCAGTTCAGAGATCATCGCCAGCCGATCGCGTATTGCGACATCTGGCATGTCGGCATCGGCCAGAATCGAAAACGCCAACGTCTGCAAGGCATCGCCTGCCAGAATGGCGTTGGCTTCACCGAATTTGACGTGGCAGGTGGGTTGACCACGGCGCAGATCGTCATCGTCCATTGCCGGTAAGTCGTCATGGATCAGCGAGTAGGCGTGGATGCACTCTACCGCAGCGGCGGGAGCATCAAGATTATTCAGTGACAGGCCAAACATCTGCCCGGTCGCGTAAACCAGGAAGGGGCGCAGGCGTTTGCCGCCCAACAGCGCGCCGTGGCGCATGGCTTCAACCATCTTGCCGCTATTGAACGGCAGCGGTGCGATGTAGTCCAGCAACGCGCGATCGCTGCGTTGGCGGAAAGCCTGTAACTGATGGTGAAAATCAGACATCGTAATTACTCAGCGTCCGGGGTAAAAGGTGCCAGAGCAGCATCGTCGTTGCTGTCGTTGAGCAGGATTTGTACGCGCTGTTCTGCCTGCTGCAATTTTTGTTGGCCCTGACGCGCCAGTTGCACACCGCGTTCGAACTCGTTCAACGCGTCTTCCAGCGGCAGTTCGCCCGACTCCAGGCGTGTCACGATGTGCTCAAGTTCGCTAAGGGAGTTTTCAAAGCTGATGCTTTGCTCTTTACTGTCTGATTG
>JBAQHZ010000223.1:0-8674 GCA_049288585.1 Chania sp. | reverse complement strand
GTATAAGAACCCCTCTCATATTAATTAAATCAATGTACCAACCCTCTACAACAGCATTATTAGATCCATTCTTAACCCCATAAAGTACCGATAAACTTCACGGAGAAAGACGATTGAAAAAATTAAGCCTGCTTGTCAATAAAGAGTTTTCCCAAGGGCGTAGAACCTTTCTTACTTACTCTTCAGCATCTGTATTAGGCCTGGCAATAAGCTCGGTATTCCCTACCACCGTCTCTGCCACCAGTCTGTTGTTTGGTGAACGCAGTACCTCATTCAATGAGCTCGACGCCATAAATTTTTATGCCAGTAGTTCATCGCAAAGTAATTTGGGCTTGGATGCCATCAGCTTCCAGCAGGCAACCGATGAGGCGCAGTATCTTGCACAAGTCACCTTCCAAGAACTGATGAAACATCAGTTTAAGCGTGAATATTACGGATTGAGCGACAGCTTCGGCCAAGCCATGTTGCCCAACGACAAAATTCTAGGGATGAATGATGGCCGAGATTCCGCCGATAAGGTGTTTCAAGACAACACCGATTACTTTGAAGAACATCTTGCCGAATACATCAGCGGCATGCTGCAAAAATCATACAGTCAGCAACAGGATGTTCCTGTAAGTGATCGTCTGGCCTATAACTCATGGGATATGATTAAAGCCAACTCTAATATTCATCTTGCCGAGAAAGGAGAGAAATTCAAAGCACTGATGGACAGGCTTTACTCCATTGCAACAAACTATTGCCAGAATGGTATATTATCTGCGTATAAAAATGAGGGTAAAAGCTGGGCGCGCGACCTTATCAAATATTACTCTGATGACACTGTATTGAACAATCTGGTGCTGTCATTCAAAATTCAGGAGTCTGGACAGTCCTCATTTTCAAAAGCTATGCAAAAAGTTTATAACACCATCAATAAAGTCCGCGCCCTAAATATTGCCTCGGGTTCTTCGATCAAAGAAGAAGAACTGGCAGAGTTTGAACGCACTTTATACGGTGCGGTCTACACCGGATTTGCCATGAGCATGAGCTGGGGTAAGCAAAACGAAAAAAATAGCGTGCTCTCTAATTCTCAGAACTTTGAAGATGTCGCTCAACTACTCGCAGCCAACAGCACATTCTGGCAGGGCTTCTTCGAGCAAAATAACCCAGAGCGATTCAGGCTTACTCTAAGCGCATTAGAGTTGGAGTCTTACACACTTCAGGACGAAACTGCCAATCAGCTGATTATCGAGAAATACCCAGACCTGGGTGGTGGCATAGAGGCGAAGAGTTTGGACTCATCACTTTCAACGCTAGCTTTGCTGCTGGGGATTGGGCACTTTACCTGGGCGACGGCCACCGAACGAGACGCTCTTTTCAGCCCACTCTCCCTGATGGACCTGGGCTTGTCCTTCGTGGGAACGGGGCTAACGATAGTCATCAGTTTCCAGGTCCTGCTCAACAGAGTAAGTATGTTTATCTTTGGCAACGGTGAACCCCTTATCAACGCCATTGCCGTGAATATGGGCAAGTTTAGCCAGTTCATCAGTAATCTTTGCGGCAAAGGGAAGTTCTTGAACAATATCGAAAGACAGGTGGTCAACAAGCTTTTCATCGCCACCTCAACGGTCACACGCATTATAGAAATCTGCTTCGTCGGCCTGGCCGCAGTAGGCGCCGCGCTGGCAGCGTATAATCTTTATCAGACGGTGATGGAGGGAGACACTGCCGATATTATCTTTGCCTCGATCAACATGCTCATCTCCGCGGTGGCGCTGGCGGTTTCAATTGCGGCCTTGATGGGCCTGGCAATTGCCGGGCCGTTGGGCATCGTCATTGCGATTGTCGGCATCGTGGTGATGATTGCACAGTGGCTATATGACCTATTCAAAAAGCCCGAGATACCGCCATCCCCTATTGAGGACTACACCAGCCAGGTTATTCAGCCCAAGGGCTTGGTCTATCAAGATATCGGCAGCTATTTATGCAGGGCCAAGAGCTATTGGAATGGCACAATGGTTTGCGCTTATGATGCCAAAACCATGAATTCAGATTGGGATAATGTCCAACATCGGGTCGATCGAGAAAACGACGCCGTCTATACGCAAGCCGGGGCACTGGTTACTTCGGCCAAAACGTCGCGCATCTATAACTTTGCCAAGATCCGCGACGCGAAATATTGCAATATCGCCGATTTCTTCAGCCGGGGAACCGATCAGCGGCTCAGCAACTGGTACCCGGATTACGATCTTCAAATCTGTAGCGCCGCCGTTGAAAGCCGCTCGTCGTCCGGAAACACCTCCGCCCTATTTTTTGCCGCCACCGAGCAATATGCCTACCCGAGATCTTTCCTTACGCAGGGGCTTGAGGATGCGCCAACCAGCGGTAACGAACTGCGTTTGACCGAATATCAGGAGTTCCTGCAAGACGTGGTAGCGATCAATGACCTGTCAGAAACCCTGTTTCTGGTTTTCACCAGCAAAAGCATCTATCAGGTGCGCGGTGGGCGCGTCACCAAAGTCGTGAATGATTACGGCATCGGTGAATATCAGAACCCTTTCGCGATGCTATCGGCCATCACCACCGGGACCACCGTCAACCTGCTCTACGCGCTGCAAAATAACCTGGATCCAGAGAATAGCTATCACTACACCCTGACTCCTGACGATCAAGGGGACTACACCCAATTCAGGCTGTTAGGTACCAGAGAGCGGCCAAAGGCGTCCTTTATCAGCCCGATCGTCGGTAATTTCTATCAAGCCAAGGATAACCACGAAGCCCGCCTCGACTTTATGTACATTGATGCCAGCCGCTATTACCGCTACGGGGCGATCGTCAATGACTCGGTGAACTCGCCGTTGTCACTGCACAACGGTGTTGAATTCACCGTGCCTAATGATGGATTTATCCACTTCTATAAAAATGCGTTTATCCCCAACTAATCGCAGCTCGCTGAGCCCAACCCGGCGGCCATAGAACTGACCGGCCGTCGGGGATTGCAGCAAGCATGCCACCGCCAGTAACAAAGGTATATTTATGCAGCGATTATCCCACCGTTGACGTAATATCTATTAATACGTCTGTCAGGAGGTTATGCCATGTTTACCGTTATTCCGATTGTGATCGTTGTTGCGTTGATTGTCGTCTTCGCCAGCATAAAAATTGTGCCGCAAGGCTTCCAATGGACGGTAGAACGTTTTGGCCGTTACACTAAAACCTTGATGCCAGGGTTAAACGTCGTTGTGCCGTTTATGGATCGTATCGGCCGCAAAATCAATATGATGGAGCAGGTGCTGGATATCCCTTCCCAAGAGATTATCTCGCGCGATAACGCCAACGTAGCGATTGATGCCGTGTGCTTTATTCAGGTGGTCGACCCGGCGCGTGCCGCCTATGAGGTCAGCAACCTGGAGCAGGCGATCGTTAACCTCACCATGACCAACTTCCGTACCGTGCTCGGCTCCATGGAACTGGACGAAATGTTGTCACAGCGCGACAGCATCAACAGCCGTTTGCTGCATATCGTCGATGAAGCCACCAATCCTTGGGGCGTGAAAATCACCCGTATCGAAATCCGTGATGTGCGCCCGCCGGCCGAACTGATTGTGGCAATGAACGCGCAGATGAAGGCTGAACGTACCAAACGTGCCGATATTCTGGAAGCCGAAGGGGTGCGCCAGGCCGCGATCCTGCGTGCCGAAGGGGATAAACAATCGCAGATCCTGAAAGCCGAAGGGGAACGTCAATCCGCGTTCTTACAGGCCGAAGCCCGTGAACGTGCCGCCGAAGCGGAAGCAAAAGCGACGCAGTTGGTTTCTGACGCTATTGCCAGCGGCAATATTCAAGCAATCAACTACTTCGTGGCGCAAAAGTATACCGATGCGCTGCAAAAAATCGGTTCCGCCAATAACAGCAAAGTCATCATGATGCCGCTGGATGCCAGCAGTCTGTTGGGTTCCATCGGTGGCATCACCGAACTGCTGAAAGACAGTAAAGGCAAGTAATCATGGTTGAGCAGATCGCAGCAAACCCGCAATGGTTCTGGATCTCTCTCGGTGGGTTGCTGCTGGCAGCCGAAATGCTCGGTGCCAGCGGTTATCTGCTGTGGAGCGGCCTGTCGGCAGTGCTGGTCGGGATTGTCGTCTGGTTTTTACCACAGCTCGACTGGGAGTGGCAGGGTGCCATTTTTGCCGTTATGACTATCGTCGTGGCCTATCTGTGGTGGTACTGGCTGCACCAGCGGCCTGCGGCGGCCACCAGCGGTTCGCAGGTGCTGAACCAGCGTAACCGCCAGCTGATTGGCATCCGATCCACGTTAACCGAGCCGATGCACAACGGCATGGGCCGCATCAACATCGGCGATGGCAGTTGGCGCGCACAGGCCAACGAAGATCTGCCGGTCGGTACCGAAGTTGAGGTCGTCGCCGTTGAAGGCGTCACGCTGGTGATCCGCGCCGTTAACCGCTAATGCTTGTGGCAGCAGCCTGCCAGATTGTTAATGATCGGGCAGTCTGCACCTTCATCCCCCGGACACTGTTCCGCCAGCGCTAACAACCGTTGGCGCATTTCGCCCAATTCACTGATGTGCTTTTCGATCTCGGCCACTTTCTCTAGAGTACGCGCTTTAACATCGGCACTGTGGCGCGCCGGATCGTTAAACAACGTCACCAGTTCACGGCACTCATCAAGGTTAAAACCCACCTGCCGCGCCTGACGTAGCAGCGTCAACTCCTCAATGTGCTTTGCATCGTAACTGCGGTAGCCGTTTTCCGTGCGGATTGGCGCGGTGACCAAGCCTTTCTCTTCGTAAAAACGGATCGCTTTGCTGGTTAAACCAGTTTTTTTGGCAACATCACTGATATTCATTGAAGCCCCTTGACCTTATCCTTGCTGGAAGGTTTAAGCTCATTCTTAATGATAATCATCAAGGCGGTCAAGCCTTAAGCAACAGCACGTTCTACGAGGAGATATATTATGTCCCAAACTACGGTCTTAACGCTGCAAGGGCTTTCCTGCATGCATTGCGTTGGCAGTGCCCGCAAGGCGCTGGAAGCGGTGCCGGGGGTGACCAGCGCCGAAGTGACGCTTGAGGCGGCCAACGTGTATGGCGATGCCAACGCAGAGCAGTTGATCGCTGCTATAGAAGATGCAGGCTTTCATGCCAGCTTGGCTGAGGGCACCAACCACCCAAAAACTGAGCCGCTGACTGTATCTGATCCTACTCTGCCGGAAACTCAGGCAGCGGCACGTTCCTCCCTTCCGGCAACAGACGATGACAGCATACAGCTGTTGCTCAGCGGCATGAGCTGTGCCAGTTGCGTCAGCAAGGTCCAGAATGCGCTGCAAAGCGTCCCCGGTGTCGAGCAGGCGCGGGTCAATCTGGCAGAACGCAGTGCGCTGATCACCGGCAGCGCGGCACCTCAGGCTCTGGTCGCGGCGGTAGAAAAAGTCGGTTATGGCGCGGAGATGATCCAGGACGAAACCGAACGCCGCGCTCGCCAGCAGCAAACCGCCCAAGCCAATATGAAGCGTTTCCGCTGGCAGGCGGCGTTGGGGTTAGCACTAGGGATCCCACTGATGCTGTGGGATCTGTTTGGCGGCAGCATGTCGCTGACGCCGGAAAACCAGCGGCTATGGCTGCTGGTTGGCATGATCACCCTGGCGGTGATGGTGTTTGCCGGTGGGCACTTCTACCGCAACGCCTGGCGCGCACTGCTGAACGGCAGCGCGACCATGGATACGCTGGTGGCGTTGGGCACCGGTGCTGCCTGGTTGTATTCCATCAGCGTCAATATCTGGCCCGATTTCTTCCCGATGGAAGCACGGCATCTATATTACGAAGCCAGTGCGATCATCATCGGTTTGATCAACCTTGGCCATGCCATTGAACAGCGTGCGCGGCAGCGTTCGTCGCAGGCGCTAGAACGGCTGCTCGATCTGACCCCGCCCACCGCCAGGCTGGTGAAGGAAAGCGGTGAACAAAATATCCCGCTGGCCGAAGTGCAACTGGGGATGACCCTGCGTCTGACCACCGGCGATCGCATTCCGGTGGATGGCGAAATCCTACAGGGTGAAGTGTGGATCGACGAAGCCATGCTGACCGGTGAAGCCGTGCCGCAGCAGAAAGGGATCGGCGATAAAGTACATGCCGGTACCGTGGTTGATGACGGCAGCGTGCTATTCCGCGCCGCGGCCATCGGCAGCCAAACCACGCTGGCACGCATTATCAAACTGGTGCGTCAGGCACAGAGCAGCAAGCCGGAGATCGGCAAACTGGCAGACAGGGTCTCGGCGGTGTTCGTCCCTGCTGTCGTCGCCATCGCCCTGTTCAGCGGCGCTGTCTGGTACTGCTTTGGCCCACAGCCGCAACTGGTCTACACGCTGGTGATCGCCACCACGGTGCTGATCATCGCCTGCCCTTGTGCATTAGGGCTGGCAACGCCGATGTCGATCATCTCCGGCGTTGGCCGTGCGGCAGAGTTTGGCGTACTGATCCGCGACGCCGATGCGCTGCAACAGGCCAGCGCGCTGGATACCTTGGTGTTTGATAAAACCGGTACGCTAACGGAAGGTCAACCACGGGTGGTGGAAATCATCACCTTTAACCAAGTCACCGAACAGCAGGCATTACGCTGGGCGGCCGCGCTGGAACAAGGGGCCAACCACCCGCTGGCACGCGCCATCGTTGAACATGCTGGCGAACAAACCCTGCCGCAGGTGGAGCTGTTCCGCACGCTGCGCGGCTCCGGCGTCAGCGGCGACGTTGAAGGCGTATCATTGTTGCTGGGGAACGCTAAGCTGTTGCAGGAAAACCAGATCGCTACCACCAGCGAACTGGATGCTCAGATGCAGCAACAGGCCGAGCGTGGCATCACCCCGGTGTTGCTGGCCGCCAACGGTAAACCGGCGGCGTTGATCGCCATCCGCGATCCTTTGCGCAGCGATAGCGTAAAGGCACTGCAACGCCTGCATCAGCAGGGTTATCAACTGGTGATGCTGACCGGCGACAACCCGATCACCGCCAATGCAATTGCCAAAGAAGCTGGTATCGACCGAGTGATCGCCGGTGTCTTGCCGGATGGCAAGGCAGAAGCCATTAAACAGTTGCAGGCGCAGGGACACCGCGTGGCGATGGTGGGCGACGGCATCAACGACGCCCCGGCGCTGGCACAGGCAGACGTAGGGATCGCCATGGGCGGCGGCAGCGATATCGCGATTGAAACCGCTACCATTACCCTGATGCGCCACAGTCTGAATGGGGTTGCCGATGCGCTGGCGCTGTCAAAGGCCACCATGCGTAATATGAAGCAGAACCTGCTCGGGGCATTTATTTACAATACGCTCGGCATTCCAATCGCTGCCGGTGTGCTGTATCCGCTGACCGGTACCCTGCTCAGCCCGATGGTGGCCAGCGCAGCCATGGCGCTTTCGTCCATTACCGTAGTCACTAACGCCAACCGACTGCTGCGCTTTACCCCTAAACAGTAGCCTGGAAGCGGAGCGCAACCTCACGCGCCCCGCTTCGCTTTGGGACTATTCCTTCACTGTTCAGACTTTCTTATATGGCAGATAGCGTTTAGCATGGGGCAAACGCTAATCCGGAGCCACGCTGTATGGGTCAACTGTTACGCCGCATCGCCGCTTTCCTCGGCATCACATCCCCGGTGACTCATGCCTATCCGGCACTGGACATCACTCTGCCGGGCAATCGCCAGTTCCATCTGGTGGGCAGCATTCATATGGGTACGGTTAATATGTCGCCGTTGCCCGCGCGGCTGATTGCTCGTTTGCAGCAGGCCGACGTACTGATCGTTGAAGCCGATATTACCGGCTCTTCCTCACCCTTTGGTCAAATCAACGAACAAAACGCATTGGAGCAACGCCTCTCCGCCGATGAATTTTGCCAGTTACAGACGCTGTGCCAAGAACTGGGAACCGATGTGGCAACCTTCTCTACCCTGCCTGGGTGGCAGGTTGCCCTGATGATGCAAGCGCGACAGGCGCAACAGTTGGGGTTGCGTGCCGAATACGGTATCGATTATCAGTTGTTGCAGGCCGCCAAAGCGCAGCACAAACCGGTGATTGAGCTGGAAGGGGCTGAGGAGCAATTAAGCCTGCTGGAACAACTGCCGGAAGGGGGAATGACGCTGCTGCACGATACGCTGGAACATTGGCATACCAATGCGCGGCTGCTGCAAACCATGGTGAGCTGGTGGCTGGATGCCAAGCCGAACACCACGCTGGAAACCTTGCCCTCCACCTTTAGTGCCGAGCTGTATGACGTGCTGATGCACCGTCGCAACCGCAATTGGCAGCAAAAATTGGCAGCGCTACCACCGGGTAACTATGTGGTGGCCGTCGGTGCTCTGCACCTGTATGGCGAAGATAACCTGCCCGCTATGCTGCAATCTGGCTAAAAAAGTGGCCAATATCGCTATTGGCCAGTCAAAGAGGAATTTTTCATATTTTAGTTATACGCATCATAACCCTGTTAGCGGTTACAATCAGCAGAGTAGCAACCCGGTGAACCTGTTGGCAACCGCCTTTACCTACGCTCGGCACAGGTTGCTTAGCCGGTTATGCTTTTGTCATTTTATGGCCCCAAACTGCAACCTTTCCTTTCCATCGCTGAGGAAAATACCTTATGACACCCGCAGTGGTACTGCTTGAAAAACAAAAAGTGTCCTTTACC
>JBAQHZ010000222.1:0-16008 GCA_049288585.1 Chania sp. | reverse complement strand
TGGGTGCAGGGCCCCGCCTTGGGCCCTGCAATTGCCGTCCATTATTGTTCCATCGGATTATGATCTTTTACGGCAATTCCCATTACACCTGACTTACAGAGACGAACACGTTGTGTATAAGAGACAGATGATCAGGGAGAGGTTAAACAGGCATTACACCGTTTTAAATTCGGCTTCCGCCAGGTCAAAACGTTCGGTTATCGTTGCAGAAGGCTTACGGCCCATCAGGCTAACCAGCACGATAGAGATACTGCCGAACAGGAAGCCCGGGATGATTTCATACAGATCCAGCCAGGCATAGTGCTTCCAGACGATCACGGTGATCGCCCCCACCAGCATGCCGGCCAGTGCGCCGTTGCGGGTCATGCGTGACCACATTACCGAGATCAACACCACCGGGCCAAATGCGGCACCGAAACCTGCCCAAGCGTAGCTGACCAAGCCCAGTACGCGGTTTTCCGGGTCCGCTGCCAGAGCAATTGCCACCAGGGCAACCACCAGCACCATGGCACGCCCAACCCATACCAGTTCACGTTGGCTAGCACCTTTACGCAAGAAGGCTTTGTATAAATCTTCCGTGATGGCACTTGAGCACACCAACAACTGGCAGCTCAGGGTACTCATCACCGCAGCCAGAATCGCCGACAGCAGAATGCCTGCAATCCAAGGGTTGAACAGCAACATCGCCAGTTCGATAAAGACCCGTTCACCGTTTTGTGACACATTCCCCGCCAGTTCCGGGTTATTGGCAAAATAGGCGATACCGAAGAAACCCACCGCAATGGTGCCAGCCAGACACAGAATCATCCAGGTCATACTGATACGGCGTGCGCTGCGGATAGTACGGTGGGAATCTGCCGCCATGAAACGCGCCAGAATGTGCGGCTGACCAAAATACCCCAACCCCCAACCCATCAGCGACAGGATTGCGACAAAATTCAGCCCTTTCATCATATCGACGTTGGCCGGGTTTTGCGCAGCAATCACCAGCATCGAACTGTCGATCCCGCCAACGGCGAAAATCACGATCACCGGCGTGAGGATCAGTGCAAAAATCATCAGGCTGGCCTGCACGGTATCAGTCCAACTGACCGCCAGGAACCCACCGATAAAGGTGTAAAGGATGGTTGCGGCCGCACCGGCCCACAGCGCGGTGGCATAGCTCATGCCGAAGGTGCTTTCAAACAGACGCGCACCGGCAACGATGCCGGAAGCACAATAGATAGTGAAAAACACCAGAATGACGATGGCGGAAATAATCCTCAGCAGCTTGCTGTTGTCTTCAAAACGGCTGGTGAAATAGTCTGGCAGCGTCAAAGCGTTGTTGTTGGCTTCGGTATGCACACGCAACCGACCGGCCACCAGCTTCCAGTTGAAGTAAGCCCCAATCGTCAGGCCGATGGCAATCCAGCTTTCCGAAATACCCGAAAGGAAGACCGCCCCCGGCAAGCCCATCAGCAGCCAGCCGCTCATGTCGGATGCCCCGGCGGAAAGCGCAGTGACCACGCTGCCCAGGCTGCGGCCACCCAGAATATAATCATCAAAGTTGTTGGTCGCCCGGTAGGCGAGTAAGCCGATTAAGATCATCCCGAAAATGTACACCAGGAAGGTCACCAGCATTGGTGTGCTCATTGTCATTCCACTCTCCACTTTCATTATTCCCTTCATCTTTCAGGCCGCAGCGCTGTCGGCCACCGCTTGAAATCTATCGGGTATTTTTATTCACGCAGTTTGCGATGCGATGTATTTCACCCACCAAAGTGCCGGAAGCTGGGCGGGTGAATAGAGTTTCTGCCCGGTATTGCCTATACCCTCAATAATTCGCGTTGTAGCAAAGCCGCGATGCACCTGCACTTGAAGTATTACGGTAATAAACGTTGGCTATCCTAGATGACGACCTCAACAACCAACAAGACATTTAACAAATAAGTTACACAAAGTTTACCCTGCGTCACATTTAACCACCTCACAGGTTGCACTCATTAGCCATGAAGTGAGTTGCACCTCTCCTTTAAACCTGTCTAAAGCAGGGGAATAGCGCAATAGCTGACAAACCGCTAGCGATACCCGCAAGAAACCTGCCGTAGTTTCATGTTAAAAAACCGATTGAAATCACACTTCGCTCACGAGCCTGATTTAACAAGGTTGCACAAAGTTGCAACATGCTGGATATTGTCCGCATTAATGACACAACCTATCCACGAACCTATCCCAGCAAGCTTCTCTGCACGCGGTTTTAGGCCTGCTGGGATAGGTTCTACACACAGGAGTTGGATTGGCATGGCCACTACCACTATGGGCGTGAAACTTGATGAAGCCACACGCGACCGGATTAAAAGCGCGGCACAACGTATCGATCGCACACCGCACTGGTTAATCAAGCAAGCCATTTTTAATTATCTCGAACGCCTCGAAAGCGGCTCCGATATTCCCGAGCTGCCAGCGCTCGCTGCTGCCGGGCTGGCCGAAGCGGACGACATTATGCCGCAAACCTACGAAGAGTCCCACCAGCCATTCCTGGAGTTTGCCGAACAGATCCTGCCGCAGTCCGTCGCCCGTGCTGCCATTACCGCCTCCTATCGCCGCCCGGAAACCGAAGCGGTGCCGATGCTGCTCGAACAGGCGCGGTTACCGGCCGATCTGGCTCAAGCCACCCACAAGCTGGCGTATGGCATTGCCGAGAAGATGCGCAACCAGAAAACGGCCAACGGCCGTGCCGGTATGGTGCAAGGGTTGCTACAGGAGTTCTCGCTGTCTTCGCAGGAAGGCGTGGCCCTGATGTGCCTGGCGGAAGCGCTATTGCGTATCCCAGACAAACCGACGCGCGATGCGTTGATCCGCGATAAAATCAGCAACGGCAACTGGCATTCGCACCTTGGCCGCAGCCCGTCGCTGTTCGTCAACGCCACGACTTGGGGCCTGCTGTTTACCGGCAAGCTGGTGTCTACCCACAATGAAACCAACCTGTCGAGCTCGCTGAACCGGATTATCGGCAAGAGCGGCGAGCCCTTGATCCGCAAAGGCGTGGATATGGCAATGCGCCTGATGGGCGAGCAGTTTGTCACCGGCGAAACCATCGCCGAAGCGCTGGCCAACGCCCGTAAGTTGGAAGAAAAAGGTTTCCGCTATTCTTACGACATGCTGGGCGAAGCCGCTTTTACCGAAGCCGATGCACAGGCGTATCTGGTTTCCTATCAGCAGGCGATCCACGCCATCGGCAAAGCCTCCAACGGCCGTGGCATCTATGAAGGCCCAGGTATCTCGATCAAGCTTTCGGCACTGCACCCGCGCTACAGCCGCGCGCAGTACGACCGAGTGATGGAAGAGCTGTATCCACGCCTGCTGTCGCTGACCTTACAGGCGCGCCAGTATGATATCGGCATCAATATTGACGCCGAAGAAGCCGATCGTCTGGAGATCTCGCTCGATCTGCTGGAAAAACTGTGCTTTGAGCCGCAGTTGGCCGGTTGGAACGGCATTGGCTTCGTGATCCAGGCCTACCAGAAGCGCTGTCCGTTTGCCATTGATGCAGTTATCGATATGGCCAGCCGCAGCCGTCGCCGCCTGATGATCCGCCTGGTGAAAGGCGCTTACTGGGACAGCGAAATCAAGCGTGCCCAGATGGACGGTCTGGAAGGTTATCCGGTTTACACCCGCAAGGTATATACCGACGTTTCCTATCTGGCCTGCGCCCGTAAACTGCTGGCCGTACCGAACCTGATTTACCCGCAGTTTGCCACCCACAACGCCCACACTCTGAGCGCCATCTACCATCTGGCCGGTAACAACTACTATCCGGGGCAGTATGAATTCCAGTGCCTGCACGGCATGGGTGAACCGCTGTACGAACAGGTGGTGGGTAAAGTGGCCGATGGCAAGCTGAACCGCCCTTGCCGCATCTATGCTCCGGTGGGTACTCACGAAACCCTGCTGGCCTATCTGGTGCGTCGCCTGCTGGAAAACGGGGCCAACACTTCGTTCGTTAACCGTATCGCCGATGCTACCTTGCCGTTGGATGAACTGGTGGCCGATCCGGTCAGCGCCGTTGAAGCGCTGGCAGCCAGCGAAGGCCAGATCGGCCTGCCGCACCCGCGCATTCCGCTGCCGCGTGAGCTGTATGGCGACAAACGTGTCAACTCCAGCGGGTTGGATCTCTCCAACGAGCAACGTTTGGCTTCGCTGTCCAGTTCGTTGCTCACCAGCGCAGCGCAGCCATGGCGGGCCGAACCGATGATTGACGCCGCTCTGGATCAGGGTGTGGAACAACCGGTGCTCAACCCTGCAGAACCGGGCGATATCGTCGGTTACGTGCGCGAAGCCACCGAAGGCGAAGTCAGCCGTGCGCTAGATGCCGCCGTTGCCGCCGGGCCGATCTGGTTTGCCACCCCACCCACTGAGCGTGCCGCCATTCTGGAACGCGCGGCAGAACTGATGGAAAACCAGATGCAAACCCTGCTGGGCATTCTGGTGCGTGAAGCCGGCAAAACGTTCAACAACGCCATCGCCGAAGTGCGTGAAGCGGTTGATTTCCTGTACTACTACGCGGGTCAGGTGCGAGATGACTTTGCCAACGACAGCCATCGCCCGCTCGGCCCGGTGGTATGCATCAGCCCGTGGAACTTCCCGCTGGCGATCTTCACCGGCCAGATTGCTGCCGCGCTCGCCGCAGGCAACAGCGTGCTGGCTAAACCGGCCGAACAAACCCCGCTGGTAGCCGCACAGGCGGTACGGATCCTGCTGGAGGCTGGTATTCCTCAGGGCGTATTGCAGTTGCTTCCAGGCCAGGGTGAAACCGTAGGCTCACTATTGGTTAACGACGCCCGCGTGCGTGGCGTGATGTTCACCGGTTCCACCGATGTGGCCGGTATTCTGCAACGCAGTATCGCTGGCCGCCTGGATCCACAGGGCCGCCCAACGCCGCTGATCGCCGAAACCGGTGGCCTGAACGCGATGATCGTCGACTCATCGGCACTGACCGAACAGGTGGTAACCGACGTGGTGGCCTCCGCCTTCGACAGCGCGGGCCAACGCTGCTCTGCCCTGCGTATCCTGTGCATTCAGGAGGATGTGGCAGAGCACACGCTGCAAATGCTGCGCGGAGCCATGGCCGAGTGCCGCATGGGCAACCCGGAACGCCTGGCTACCGATATCGGCCCGGTGATCGATATTGAAGCCAAAACCGGTATTGAGCGCCATATTCAAGCCATGCGAGCCAAAGGCCGCAAGGTTTATCAGGCTGCCAAAGACAACGTGCAGGATGAAAAAGAGTGGGCGCGCGGCACCTTTGTTAAGCCAACGCTGATCGAACTGGAAAGCTTCGATGAACTGCAAAAAGAGATCTTTGGCCCGGTATTGCACGTGGTGCGTTATCAGCGTGCCAATCTGGACAAGCTGGTTGAGCAGATCAACGCCGCCGGTTATGGCCTGACGTTGGGCATTCATACGCGTATCGATGAAACCATCGCCCGCGTAACCGGCAACGCCAAAGTCGGCAACCTGTACGTTAACCGCAATATGGTTGGCGCAGTCGTCGGTGTGCAGCCGTTTGGCGGCGAAGGCCTGTCCGGCACCGGTCCGAAAGCCGGTGGCCCGCTCTATCTGTATCGTCTGCTCGCCAGTCGCCCAGCGGACGCAGTACAACGCACGCTCAACCGTCAAGACAGCGAACGCCCGTTGGAAGCCACTGCTCGCCCGGCACTGCTAACCGCACATCAGGCGTTGGAACAGTGGGCCGTTGCCGAACAACAGCCCGAACTGGTGGCGCTGGCACAGCAGTATGCCGAGCTGGGTCAAGGCGGCACCGTTCGCCCGCTGCCGGGCCCGACCGGGGAGCGCAACACTTACGCCCTGCTGCCGCGTGAACGCGTGCTGTGCTTGGCCGATAACGAGGCCGATGCGCTGACCCAGTTAGCTGCCGTGCTGGCAGTGGGCAGTCAGGTGCTGTGGCCGGAAGCCGAGTTGCAACGCACGCTGTTCCGCCGCCTGCCCGCCACCGTGCAGGCACGCATCAGCGTCAGCAAAGACTGGCAACAGGATAAGGTGGAGTTTGATGCCGCGATCTACCACGGTGATGCCGACCAGCTACGCACCCTGTGCGAGCAAGTTGCCCAGCGCAGCGGTGCCATTGTCTCGGTGCAAGGCTTCGCCCACGGCGAAACCAATATTCTGCTGGAGCGCCTGTTGATCGAACGTTCATTAAGCGTCAACACCGCCGCCGCGGGTGGCAACGCCAGCCTGATGACGATTGGTTAAGTTCCTCAGTCAGTAAAAATCCCCAGGAACTCAGAAAACCGAGTGACTGGGGATCTCCAAAAAAACTCATCCCGATATGCGATAAAAATTTCATATAACGTGCACGGCGATATCCTTTAAGAAACGTCTTTCTGGTAGGATATGCGCCGTGAAACTATCACGTTTACAAAAGCATACTGATACCTCACTTAAATATACATTAGCTAAATAACTCTCCTGTAATTATGCATGGGGGGTATTTCCCGAATTAGTCATCATGGAGAGATTTCATTTCGATGAAAAAATCACTCATTATTTGTTCAATGACCCTAACCAGCCTATTGGCAGGTTGTGCTTCAGAGTCTTCTCGTTCGCTCGAAGTACCCAAGGTCGCTTCCTATAACACCAATTATCAAGGTGTACGCAGCCCAATCTCTGTCGGCAAATTTGATAACCGCTCCAGCTATATGAACGGCGTTTTTTCCGATGGCGTTGATCGCCTGGGCAACCAGTCCAAAACCATCCTGATCACCCACCTGCAACAAACTGGCCGTTTCAACGTACTGGATCGCGCCAATATGGATGAATTGAAAGCCGAAGCCGGTATCAAGGGCCAGCAACAGACCCTGAAAGGCGCAAGCTATGTGATCACCGGTGATGTCACCGAGTTCGGTCGCAAGGAAGTGGGCGATCAGCAACTGTGGGGCATTCTGGGGCGCGGTAAATCACAGGTTGCTTATGCCAAAGTCAATCTGAACGTGGTTAACGTGCAAACCTCTGAAGTGGTTTACTCCAGCCAAGGTGCCGGGGAATACAGCCTGTCGAACCGTGAAGTGATCGGTTTTGGTGGTACGGCAAGCTACGACTCCACCCTGAACGGCAAAGTGCTGGACTTGGCCGTGCGCGAAGCGGTTAACAACCTGGTTGCAGGGATTGAAAGTGGTTCATGGCGCCCAGCCAACTAACGGATTATAAAAAAGAATCATGATGATTAATAAAAAAATTGGCGGAGTGCTGCTGGCAGCCACTCTGCTGGGTGGTTGTGCTACGCCCGAAAAACCGCTTTACCACTGGGAAGGTTATCAGAAAACGGTATACCAATATTATCAGCAGGACGCTTCCAGCCCGGAAGAGCAGATCGCCTCGTTAAAAGAGATCCTCGAAAAATCTCGCGCGAAAGGCCAGGCCGTACCACCGGGTTTACATGCTCATCTCGGTATGCTGTACGTTAAAACCGGCAGAACCGAACTGGCAATGGCTGAATTCAGTACCGAAAAATCACTGTTTCCAGAATCAGCACCGTTTATGGATTTCCTGATGAGCAAAGATAAAGGGAGTTTCAAATGAAACGTGCATTAGGTCTTTTGGCGGCAGTTGCCGTACTGCTGCTGGCGGGTTGCGCCAAGAAAGCCCCCTACGACTACGCTGCCTTCCACGCCAGCAAGCCGAAGTCGATTCTGGTACTGCCACCGATCAGTCAGTCTCCTGATATCAAAGCCAGCCACAGCGTACTTTCTAGCGCTACCTTGCCGCTGGCAGAAGCGGGCTACTACGTGCTGCCCGTCGCCGTCGTGGAGGAAACCTTCCAGCAGAATGGTTTGACCAATGCTAACGATATCCGTGCGGTCAGCACTCAGAAACTGCATAAGATCTTCGGCGCTGACGCCGTGCTGTACCTGGATGTGACCCAATACGGCACCAGCTATATCGTGATCGACAGTGAAACCCGTGTCACCGTCAATGCCAAACTGGTCGATCTGCGCACCGGCAAACAGCTGTGGGCAGGCAGCGCTACCGCCTCCAGCAACGAGAACAACAACAATTCCGGTGGCGGTCTTGTTGGGATGCTGATTACTGCGGCTGTTGCACAGGTCGTTAATACCATCAGCGACAAAGGATACGATATTGGTGCCATTACCAATACGCGCCTGCTTGCCGCTGGGCAAGATGGCGGTATCCTTTATGGCCCGCGGTCACCTAAATACGCCAATCAACGTTAATCAATCTTCAAGCAGCCATTTGGCTGCTTTTTTTCGCCAGTATTTCACTTATTCACCGTGAAATATCATTGACGGCTGAGAACTCGATACTGAAGAAAGAAATCGGGGTTGACGCGATTATTCTCACCGGGCATAAAGCGGGTTGCATTGAAAAAATCAGCAGTGCAAAAGACGTGGTCTGTGAGCTTTCTTACGCTGTTAATTAACAGTAAAAAGCCCCCAACCATCAGGAAGGGGGCGCTTCATTTCTTACCAGCTTAAAACCACTGGCTACTGATTAAGAAACTTATCCAGAAACTGTTTAGTACGCTGATGCTGCGGGTTGGCGAACAGCTCTTTCGCTGGCCCCTGCTCAACGATGCGTCCGTGATCCATAAAGATGGCGCGATCGGCAACGTCGCGGGCAAAGCTCATTTCGTGCGTCACAATCACCATGGTGCGCTTCTCTTCGGCCAGCGCACGGATGGTGTTAAGCACCTCGCCCACCAGCTCTGGATCAAGCGCCGAGGTCGGTTCATCAAACAGAATCACCGCCGGTTGCATCGCCAACGCACGGGCAATCGCCACGCGCTGCTGCTGGCCACCGGAAAGGCGTTTCGGGTAAGCCTGCTCTTTGCCGCTCAGCCCAACCTTGGCCAACAATGCGCGGGCACGCTCTTCTGCAACAGCTTTCGTCTCTCCTTTGACTATCACCGGCCCTTCAATGATGTTTTCCAGCACCGAACGGTGCGGAAACAGGTTGAAGCTCTGGAAGACAAAACCCACCTGCTGACGCAGGGCACGTACCTGATGTTTCTGCTTACTCAGCGGGCGCGAACCGTCAATCTCGATATCCCCCACGCGGATAGTGCCCGACTCAGGCACTTCCAGCAGGTTGATACTGCGCAGCAAGGTGGTTTTGCCGGAGCCGCTCGGCCCGATAATCGCCACCACTTCGCCGGAGTTCACCTCAAGATCGATACCGTGCAGCACCGTGTTCCCTTTGAACTGCTTGACCAGTTGCTTAACTTCAATGGCACTCATCGGTTACTCCTGATCCTGACGGTTAACATGCGCTTCCAAGCGGTTTTGCAGCGCAGACAGCAAGGTTGCCATCACCCAGTAGATCAGCGATGCCGCCAGATACATAGCAAACACCTCAAGCGTGCGTGAGGTGATCAACTGCGCCTGCCGGAACAACTCCGGCACCTGGATGGTCGCCGCCAGCGAAGTATCCTTAACCAGCCCGATAAAGCTGTTACCCAACGGTGGCAACGCGGTACGGGCGGCCTGCGGCAGGATAACCCGGCGCATCGTCTGCCATGGCGTCATGCCGATACTGGCAGCCGCTTCCCACTGCCCTTTGTCGATCGAGGAGATCGCTGCACGCAAGGTTTCCGAAGTATAAGCTGCGGTATTGAGCGAAAGGCCAATCAGCGCCGCCGGGAACGGATCCAGCTCAATGCCAAACTGCGGCAGACCGTAATAGATCATAAACAGTTGGGCGATCAGCGGAGTGCCACGGAACAGCGAGACATAAATGCGAGATAACCAGGACACCGGCCACAACGGTGAAAGGCGCATCAGCGCCAACAGAAAACCTAGCATTAACCCCAGTGCCATGCCCCCCAAGCTGAGCTGGAGAGTCAACAGGGCACCTTTTAATAGAAATGGCGCTGAATCCAGCGCCAGTTGAATACTCTCATGCATTATTTAGTTACGTCCGCGCCAAACCATTTTTCAGAGATCTTCGCCAACGTCCCGTCTTTCTGCATTTCGGCAATCGCCTGATTGATCGCAGCCAGCAGTTCCGGGTTGTTTTTACGCACCGCAACACCCGCTTCCTGACGGGAGAATGCCTCACCGGCAACGGCCAGCGTATCGCTGGTTTTCTTCACCAGATCCAGCGCCGCCAAGCGATCGACCAGAATGGCATCAATACGGCCTACGCGTAGATCCTGGTATTTGGTTGGGTCATCATCGTAAGTACGCACATCAACGCCCTGCACATTTTCACGCAGCCATTGCTCGTAGTTAGTGCCCAGGCCAACCCCGACTTTCTTACCTTTAAGATCCTCAGCCTTGGTGATTTTGCCTTCGTTACCTTTTTTCACCAGCGCCTGAATACCGGAAACGGTATAAGGGGTTGAGAAGTCGTATTTTTTCTTACGATCGTCGGAGATCGTCACCTGGTTGATCACCACGTCGATACGCTTGGATTCCAGCGACGCCAGCATGCCATCCCATTTGGTTGGATTCAGCTTGGCCTTCACGCCCAGGCGCTCTGCCAACGCGTTGGCGAAATCCACTTCAAAACCGGTGAGTTTGCCGTCTTCACCCTGGAAGCTGAACGGTGGGTAGGTGCCTTCCAGCCCAACAATCAGCGTACCGCGCTGTTTGACCTGATCGAGCAGATGAGCAGCCGCGTAGGTTTTCACGTTCAACCCGGTGACCAGCGCAACAGCCATCACGCCCAGCAGGCATTGACGACGGATTTTAGAAAAGACCATAGACACCCCATCAGTTGTTTATCTTTTTTGATATCAGGACTTTAACAGTCATTTTGACTGCATAAAGGAATATAAATTAATAAATATAGTCCAAAGTGGAATATATCAACATTCTGCGTAAAACGGATATATCTCCTATGAGGTATACCTCATCTCACACCTGTGGGTGATAGGCAAACAGCGCGGGTGCTCCACCGGTATGAATAAACAGGATCGGGCCTTCGTCGCGGAAACGTTTCTGGGCGATACCGTCAATCAGGCCAGCCATGGCTTTGCCGGTATAAACCGGATCGAGCAGCACCCCTTCCTGTTGCGCCAGCAGTTGCACCGCCGCCATACCTTCATCATTCGGCATGCCGTATTGCGGCGCAAAATAGTCGTCCCACAGGGTGATCGGAGCCAATGCCTCAATGCCCAGTGAACACGCCAGCGCTTGCTGAATTTGCTCAACCTTCGGCAATTGATCGATCACTTTGCGCGAAACGGTTACGCCAATCAGTTCGCTTTCCGGCAACAACTGTTGCAGGCCAACAGCCAAACCGGCATGAGTGCCTGCGCTGCCAGACGCCACGACGATCGAACTGAAGGCTGTCTCACCGCATTGCGCAGCAATTTCCAAGGCGCATTGCACATAGCCTAATGACCCCAGCGCGTTAGACCCCCCGACCGGTACCACATAGGGCCGGAACCCCTGCGCTTCCAGGCGAGTCGCCAAGTCCGCCAACTGTGTCTGCGGATCGTGCAGGGCATCGCACATCACGACATCCACGTTGAACAGATCGAGCAGCAGGCGGTTACCGTTGCTGAGGTAGTTTTCCGCTTTGGTATCAATCGGATTTTCCAGCAGCGCCACGCAGTGCAGGCCCAGTTTGGCTGCCACGGCAGCCGTCTGGCGCACGTGGTTTGACTGAATAGCACCGGCGGTGACCAAGGTGTCGGCCCCCAGGCGCAACGCGTCAGCGGCCAAAAATTCCAATTTTCTCAGCTTGTTACCGCCCATCGCCATCGGCGTGACATCGTCACGTTTGATGTAGATTTCGCGACCGAGATAATCAGAAAGGCGAGATAACTTTTCGAGCGGTGTGGCTGAGCCAACCAAATCCAGGCGCGGGAACTGCGCCAGTTGCTGTTGCAGATTCACAACTTCCCCCCAGGGAATGAAAATAAAGACATCCAAAGCATTAATGCCGGTCAGTTAAACGAAAAACGGCATAATTATGCAGCAGGTGTAAAGGTGTGCCCTCCCTCTCCCACAGGGAGAGGGAACGGGTTAGCCTTAACTGACCGGCATTCTCCAAGGCATAGATTTATCAGATGTGCTCTGAATAATCACTCTTTATTCGTGGTGGGAGATAATGCGGTAATGATCTGATCGGGAACAAAATAACGCGCTATAACACCCGTTCGCCAACAGGCGCTCGCAGAGCCCATCTGATAGGCTTTGCGAGTTCAGGTGTCAGTAGCTCTTCTGCCAGGCCAGATACTGATCGTATTTGCGCAGCGCGATGCGGTAGTTGTCGTGTGCCACCGATGGCAGGTCGTCAACAATACGCTGGTAGCTGATCCCCTTGGCAAAGCGCTCGGTAGGATAGTTATGCGCCACCAGCATTTCATCCAGCCGACGCAGGCGCACAACGTATTCGCGGATAGTGCTGTGGCTCATCTCGGTCTGTTCAAACAGATACTGTTTAAACGCCATAATATCGAAGTAACTGGGATCGCTGTTATACGCGATTTCGCTACAGAAACGGCACAGCGCGGTCAGTTCGCGTTGCAGGTTGCACCAGACCTGCTCGTCAATCTGCTGGTCCATCCGGGCGATGGTTTCTTTACTGATAATTTTGCCACGGAACACCAGCGCTATGCGCTCAAGCGCCTTAGCACACTGAGAACAGTGGGTCTGGCTGTGTTTATAATCTTTCAGGTAGCGGCTAAGCGGCCGCTTTTTCGATGTTATTCCCGGCATAGTTTGCAATCCGTTTCAGACATCAGGTTGAAAAAACGCAGGCTATATCAACGTCAAACATCATTGGCCAAGCGCGCGCGCAGGCGTTTGATCGCCTGACTGTGCAACTGGCTAACTCGAGATTCGCCCACATTGAGCACTGCACCAATCTCCTTCAGGTTCAACTCTTCTTGGTAATACAGCGTCAGCACCATTTTTTCGCGTTCCGGCAGCGCCTCAATGGCGTCCACTACCCGCTGGCGCAGATTGCCCTCCAGCAATTGATGCAGCGGATTGCCCTCTTCATGCCCTGCCAGCACTGCTTCCAGGCTATCGCCGTGTTCTTCCCGCCATTCATCGTAAGAAAAGAGCTGGCTGTTGTTGGTATCCAACAGGATCTGACGATACTCATCCAGGGGAATCTCCAGCGCCTGGGCGACTTCCCTCTCACTGGCCGGGCGGCCATGCCGCTGTTCCAGTTGCTGCATCACTTTCGACACTTCACGGGCATTGCGCCGCACGCTGCGTGGTACCCAGTCGCGGCTGCGCAGTTCGTCAAGCATCGCTCCGCGGATGCGTTGCACCGCGTAGGTGGTGAAAGCCGCTCCTTGCAGGGCGTCGTAGCGTTCAACGGCGTTCAGCAGCCCTATTCCCCCGGCTTGCAGCAGATCGTCGAGCTCCACGCTGGCAGGCAGCCTGACCTGTAGGCGTAGCGCCTCGTGGCGTACCAGCGGAACGTAGCGCTGCCAGAGAAAATTTTTGTCCATGACGCCTTCGGCGGTATACAGATCGCTCACGATGTCTAAACCTGCAAATCAGAGGGTCATATCCATTATCCACAGGGGTGAAATAGCAATCGGCAGAACAACCGTATAAAACCGGCTTTATTTGTGTCATGTAGGCTAGCGCTGGCGAACGGGCATAAAAAACCCCGCTAAAAATGCGGGGTGATAAGATAGGGAGGATCGATTAACGCAGCAGGCTCAATACGTTCTGAGTTGACTGGTTGGCCTGTGCTAGCACTGACGTCCCCGCCTGTTGCAGGATGTTGGCGCGGCTCATGTTAGACACTTCGGTCGCGTAGTCAGCATCCTGAATGCGGGATTGGGAAGACGACAGGTTATTCACGGTACTGTTCAGGTTATTGATCACCGAGTCGAAACGGTTCTGTACCGCACCCAGAGAAGAACGCAGGGAGTCCACCTGAGAAAGCGCTTTATCCAGCGTCGCCAGCGGATCGGCCGTTTTGGGCTCAGTTGATTGCTGTGCGCCTTTGGTGACTTTGCCATTACCGTCTACGATCGCTTTAAAGTACTTAGCATCAGCCCCCGTCCCCTCCTGAATCACATAAGACTTGCCACTATCGTAAGATCTCAGGTTAGCCGCATCAGCCCCCGTTGGAGTCAATTTCTGTTTGATGCTCGTCGCTGAACTCAAATTCATTGCTGAAGTATCCGTCTCAGTGCCAGCAATTGCGCTCACTTTACCCGTCGCGTTATCAATAGTGACTTTGTAAGACTTAGTATCGGTACCAATCGCGTACAAATCGCCCGTTCCATCATCTGTCTTATAACTAACCGGTGCTGCGGCACCTGCCTGCTTACCGTTACTATCGATAGACAACGTTTTACCCGTTTCTACGCTAGCGGGTGCGCTAGCGGCAACCTTGGAAACATCGATACCATCAGCAACGCTGAATTTTTCCAGGCCCAACGTTTTGGCATTGATATTTTCCAGACTGATATCAATGGTTTCACCATCGTTAGCGCCTACCTGAATGGTCAGTTTCTGATCGCTGCTCAGTACTTTCACGCCGTTAAAGTCGGTCTGTGCGGAGATGCGGTTGATCTCGTTCAGGCGCTGCGAGATTTCATCCTGTATCGACTGCAAATCACTGGAAGAGTTGGAGCCGTTCTGCGCCTGCACGGTCAAACGACGGATGTTCTGCAGGTTGTTGTTCACCTCATTCAATGCGCCTTCGGTGGTCTGTGCCAGAGAGATACCGTCGTTGGCATTACGGGAAGCCTGAGTCAGCCCCTTGATATTCGAGGTGAAACGGTTTGAAATCGCCTGACCTGCCGCATCATCCTTCGCGCTGTTGATACGCAAACCAGAAGAGAGACGCTCAATCGCCGTACCCAGGGCAGATTGAGATTTATTCAGGTTATTTTGCGCCATCAGCGACAGGCTGTTGGTATTAATGACTTGTGCCATAGTTTGCTTTCCTTACGAATCAGCTGCGATATACCCGTCATACTTCAAGTTGCTTGGGTGTTGGCTGCGCTCTGTCGCCCCAGTCACATAGTGGACTATGCTCCTGGGGTCTCCAGTGCTTGCCGTCTACAAGCAACTCGAATTATTTTGGGTGTATTCGCATTCACAATTAAAAGGTCCGGGTTTATTTCGCCACGGCGTCAATCACCGTCCCTTCAGGTATCGGCGCTCCTTCTGCAACCTTTAAATTTTTTTATTTTTCGGCAATGGCGCAAATAACGCCGCTTTTCCCTCTTCTATTGCGCCATCGATTTTCTGATTTTGCCGTAAACTTTTCTGCTACTGGGCCGATAACGCTGAAAGTGCATAATTCATTGACCTTGGGAGAATCACGAATGGCATCGATCAGTTCATTAGGCATCGGTTCGGGGCTGGATCTTAACGGTTTGCTGGATAAACTGAGCCGAGCAGAACAACAGCGCCTAACGCCCTATACCACTCAGCAGAGCAGCCATAACGCCAAGCTGACCGCATACGGTACGCTGAGAAGCGCGTTAGAGAAGTTCGATAACTTGAGTAAAGACCTAGCCAAACCTGACTTCTTTGACAACACCACCGCCAGCACCCACGACCAGTTCAGTGTCACCACCAACGCCAAATCGGTGCCGGGCAACTACCGCGTTGATGTGCTGCAACTGGCTCAGCCACAAACCCTGACCTCCACGGCCGATATCAAAGATCAAACTACCGCATTGGGCACTCACGGTGCCACCGATCGCTCCCTTTCCATCACCGCAGGCTATCCCCCTAAAAGCGTGACCCTCTCGCTCAGCGACGGCCAAACCTCGCTGGTAGAAATGCGCGATGCGATTAACGCGGCTAACGCCGGTGTTAAAGCCACCATCATGCGCGTAGGGGATAACCAATATAAGTTGGCGATAAGCTCGTCTACCCCTGGAGCAAACAGCCAGATTGCTCTTCAGGTTAATAACGACGATAAATTGGGTGAAGTGCTCAATTACGATCAGGCTAAGGGCAGCGCTAACCCGATGTTTGAATCGGCCAAGGGGCAGGATGCGAAAATCAACGTCAATGGCACTGAAATTACCCGCAGCACCAACTCCATTGC
>JBAQHZ010000221.1:0-31086 GCA_049288585.1 Chania sp. | reverse complement strand
CTCCCCGACGGAGAGGGAGTCCCACCTTCTGTGCAAAGATGTGTAGATACCTATGCCTAGCGCACCGAGGGGCGCTCCGGCGGCTTGCGCCGCTACGACCCCTTCGGCACGCTCTCCCTAATAACGGGCTTTGTCAGTAGTCTGGGCGCTGTTTTTACAGCGCTTTTTTATACCTGTAGTTTCAGGGCATAAAGCGATAGCCGACGCCGGTCTCCGTCAGTAAATGTTTGGGGCGCGCCGGATCGGCCTCCAGCTTTTGCCGCAGATGGCCCATATAGATACGCAGATAGTGGTTGTGCTCAACGTAATTCGGCCCCCAAACGTGGCTCAGCAACTGGCGTTGGGTGATCACCTTGCCGGAATTGGCCAGCAGTTCGGCCAGTAAGCGGAATTCGATGGGGGTCAGATGCAAATCTTCGTCATTGCGCAAAACGCGGCGGTTGATCAGGTCAACGGTAATTTCAGAAAAGGTCACCAACGGGCTTTCCTGCTGACTACTTGAGTGGCGGCGCAGGGCCACCCGCACGCGCGCCAACAGCTCACCGATCCCAAAAGGCTTGCTGAGATAGTCATCGGCACCGGCATCCAGCGCGGCGATCTTGTCTTCTTCAGCCAGGCGGGCTGAAAGCACGATCACCGGAATAGCGCTCCATTGCCGCAGATCGCGGATATAGTTCAGCCCGTCACCGTCCGGCAACCCCAAATCGAGGATAATCAGATCCGGCTTGCGCGTGCCGGCTTCGATCAGCCCTCGCTGCAAGGTTTCGCTTTCAAATACCCGTAAACCTTCGCTTTCCAGCGCGGTTCGCACGAAACGACGGATCTCTTTCTCATCTTCAACGATCAGAATGTTGGTTGGGGTTGTGGTCACTGTGCCTCTATCTCTCTTTACTTATAGGTCAAAGCCTTCACCTTCCAGCTCGGGCGGGGTTTCCAGCGGCAGCATAAAGTGGAAACTGGCACCGCCATTCTCGCCGTTTTCTGCCCAGATGCGGCCGCCGTGTACTTCAATAATGGCACGGCAAATCGCTAACCCCAAACCGACGCCCGGAATAGCGGATTCTTTATTACCACGAGAGAACTTATCAAAAATAAGCTGCTTCTGCTCAGCGGGGATGCCTGGGCCGTTGTCCCACACTTCCACTTCCAGCCATTCAGGCAGTATATGGGCGCGGATGCCGATAATCGCCTCGGCACCGGCGTATTTATTGGCGTTTTCCAACAGGTTAGTGAATACCCGCTCCAGCAGGCTGCCATCGCAGTTGATCAACACCATCTCGGGTGGCAGCTCAACCTTGATCTCGTGCAGGGTCAGCAGCGGTTCCAGCATATGCAGCGATGCCCCGACGATCTCCTCCAACGACTGCCACTCTTTGCGCAGGTTAAAACCACCGGACTGAATGCGCGCCATATCCAGCAGGTTATTCACCAGCCGGGTAGTGCTTAACACCTGTTGGCGGATCTGGCTGGCCTGCGGTGCGTGGCTGGAGCCTTCGGCAGCCAGATCCAGCGTCAGGATTTCCGCCTGGCCGAACAGCACGGTGAGCGGCGTGCGCAGATCGTGCGAGAGGGCAGCCAGCAGGGAGTTTCGCAGTTGCTCGCGTTCGGTATCCAGCTTGGCCGCTTCGGCGCTGCGTGCCAGATGCAGGCGCTCCAATGCGCTGGCGATCAGCACGGCAAAGGTTTGCAGCAAGCGCTGTTGCTCTGGCACCATCAGTTGGCGCAGGTTGGTGGGTTCGATCGCCAGCAGACCGAAGGTTTGTTTTGAGGTTTTAAGCGGTAACAACTGGTAAGGAACGCCGGGTAGCGTATCGGTACCGGCACCTGCTGGCATGCCTTTGTCATAACTCCAACGGGCAATAGCTTCGTCCACCGACAGCAATCCACCTTCTTCCCCCACCATTTGTTTCAAAGAACCGTCTTCTTGTGGCAACAGCAACAGGGTTTTTGCCTGAAAGCTGCTGGAAAGGAAATGGCGGCTGGTTTTGGCGATATCCTCGCTGTCTAGCGCCTGGCTAAGTCCGCGGGACATTTCATACAGATGCCGAGCCCGCTGTTCCCGGTAGCGCGCTACCCGCGCCTGATAGCGTACTCCGGCGGTCAGGTTACCGATGGTGATGCCGACGGTCAGCATCACGGCAAACGTCAGCAGATATTGCACATCGCTGACGGCAAACGACCACTCCGGTTGCACAAAGAACAGATCGAAACTGGCGACGTTGATGACTGCCGCAAACACCGACGGCCAGCGGCCAAAGAACAGGGCAACGATGGCGACACCCAATAAATAGATCATCACCAGGTTGGCGGAATCAAAGCCCGGCAAGAGCCATTGCGAGAGCAGCGTAATGATGGCGCAAAGTGCCACGGCAAGCGCGCAGCCGCGCAGCTGGAAACGCCATTTCTCGCTAAAGGTACGGTTGTCGTGCTCCTTACTTTGCGGTAAGGGGGCATCGTTTTCCAACGCGACGATCACCAGATCGAGATCCGGGCCGAGATGGCCTAGACGATCGGCAAAGCTGCCGCGCATTTTCCAACGCTGTTCGCCCCGACGGCCGATAATGATTTTGCCCAGGTTATGTTCACGGGCGTAGCGCAGCACGGCGCGTTCTTCGGAAGGATCGGACAGGGTCGCGGTTTCTGCCCCGAGTTCTTGCGCCAACCGTAACGCACGCAAAATCGCCCGGCGTTGGTTCTCCGGTAAGCGATGTAATTTGGGGGTTTCCACATACACCGCGTGCCAGTGGCAACCGAGCCGGGCTGCCAGGCGAGCGGCGATGCGCACCAGCTTTTCGCTGCCGCTGTTGTGGCCAACGCACAGCAGGATGCTGTCGCGGGTATGCCAGACTTTTTCCCGCCCCTGGCTGTCGCGAAAAGCCCGCATCTGATCGTCAACGCGATCGGCGGTGCGGCGCAGCGCCAGCTCGCGCAGGGCGATCAGGTTACCTTTACGGAAGAAGTGCTCAATGGCCCGTTCGGCCTGGCCGGGAATATAGACTTTGCCCTCATTCAGCCGCTGGCGCAGATCGTCCGGCGGCAAGTCCACCAGCACCACTTCGGTGGCTTCATCAAAGACGTGATCGGGCACCGTTTCTCTGACTCGCACGCCGGTCACGCCACCCACGATGTCATTGAGGCTTTCCAGATGCTGCACGTTAACGGTGGTCAGCACGTCAATCCCGGCATCCAGCAGTTCTTCCACATCCTGCCAGCGTTTCGGGTGGCGCGAACCGTAAGCATTGCTGTGCGCCAGTTCGTCCATCAGGATCAGGGCCGGGTGGCGCGCCAAAGCGGCATCGAGATCGAACTCATGCACTAAGCGCCCCCGGTGTTGGATGCGTTTTTGGGGCAGGATCGATAACCCTTCCAGCAACGCGGCGGTTTCGCTGCGGCCGTGGGTTTCCACCACCCCAATCAGCACATCAAGCCCCTGGGCACGCTGGCGCTGCGCCTCTTGCAGCATCGCATAGGTTTTGCCTACCCCGGCACAGGCACCGAAAAAGACTTTCAGCTTGCCGCGCGGCTTTTCATTGGCTAACGCCAGCAGGCTGTCAGGATCGGGGCGTTGCTGTTCTTCATCCACCATCAAGAGTTCCTTTTATACCCAGGCAAACTTTTATTTCAGCGCATCCAGCGCCAGATTCAGCTTCAGCACGTTGACCACCGATTCCCCGATAAAGTTGGGGGTGGCACGCTCGGTATTTTGCTCAATCAGCTTGGCGATCTGTTCCGTTGGTAACTGACGGGCATTGGCCACCCGAGCCAACTGAAACTGCGCTGCCGCCACCGAAATCTGCGGATCCAGCCCGCTGCCGGAGGCAGTTAGCAGATCGACCGGGATTGGGCCGCTCATCGCTGGGTTGGCCTGGCGCAGCTGTTTCACCCGTTCGGCGATGGCTTTATCCAGCGCCGGATTGGTGGTGGCCAAATTACTGCCACCGGATGCCATGGCATTATAGGCCGAATCGGCAGTGGCAGAAGGGCGGCCCCAGAAATACTCTGGTTTGGCGAAGTTCTGGCCGATCAACGCCGAACCGACCGCTTTATCCCCTTGATACAGCAGCGAGCCGTTGGCAGTATTGCTGAACACCAGCTGTGACAGCCCGGTGGTCAGCAGCGGATAGGCGATGCCGGTGATCAGCGTCAGCAGGAGCAGCATCACCAGTGAAGGGCGTAAGTAAGACATCATCATTTCCTCATTATCTTAACCGGCCATATTCAGCGCGGTTAGCAGCAGATCGATCAGCTTGATACCGACAAACGGCACCAACAGGCCACCCAAACCGTACAGCCACAGATTGCGCCGCAGCAGTGCCGCTGCGCTCATCGCTTTATAACTCACCCCGCGCAGCGCTAGTGGGATCAGGAACACGATCACCAGCGCGTTGAAGATCACCGCCGACATAATGGCTGATGACGGTGAATGCAAGTTCATGATGTTCAGCGCATTCAGTTGCGGGTAGGTGGCGGCAAATGCCGCTGGAATAATGGCAAAGTATTTCGCCACATCGTTGGCGATGCTGAAGGTGGTCAGCGAACCGCGCGTCATCAGCATCTGTTTGCCGATATGCACCACTTCGATCAGCTTGGTGGGGTTGGAGTCCAAATCCACCATATTGCCCGCTTCTTTGGCCGCCTGGGTGCCGGAGTTCATGGCAACCGCCACGTCGGCCTGTGCCAGAGCTGGGGCATCGTTGGTGCCGTCACCGGTCATCGCAACCAGGCGGCCTTCGGCCTGATATTGGCGGATCAGCGCCAGTTTGGCTTCGGGGGTGGCTTCTGACAGAAAATCATCCACCCCGGCTTCGGCAGCGATGGCGGCGGCGGTCAGGCGGTTATCCCCGGTGATCATCACCGTTTTGATGCCCATTTTGCGCAGTTCGGCAAAGCGCTCTTTAATCCCACCTTTTACGATATCTTTCAATGCCACTACGCCCAGCACGCGAGGGCCTTCGGCCACCACCAGTGGCGTACCGCCAGTGCGAGCGACGCTTTCCACCAGATCGTCAACGGCGCGTGGGAATTGGCCATTATTCGATTCCACGTGGCGGCGAATCGCATCCACGGCTCCCTTACGGATCATCCGATCCTGCACGTTAACGCCGCTCATACGGGTTTGCGCAGAGAAGGGCACAAAGGTGGCATTCAGGGCCTGCAAATCACGTTCACGCAGGTTGAAGCGTTGCTTCGCCAGCACCACAATACTGCGGCCTTCAGGGGTTTCATCCGCCAGTGAGGAAAGCTGCGCGGCATCGGCCAGTTCCTGCTCTTTGACGCCCGGCGCAGGCAGGAACTCAGAGGCTTGGCGGTTACCGAGCGTGATGGTGCCGGTTTTATCCAGCAGCAACACATCAACGTCACCGGCGGCTTCCACCGCCCGGCCACTGGTGGCAATCACGTTGGCCCCCAGCATGCGGCTCATCCCGGCCACGCCGATGGCGGACAGCAACCCACCGATGGTGGTGGGGATCAGGCATACCAGCAACGCCACCAGCACGGTGATGGAGACCACGGTGCCGCTGCCGGCGGCTTCCACGCTGTATTGCGAGTAAGGGAACAGGGTTGCGGTTGCCAGTACGAAGACGATGGTCAAGGCGATCAACAGAATGGTCAGCGCCACCTCATTGGGCGTTTTACGGCGTTTAGCGCCTTCCACCATGGCGATCATGCGATCGAGGAAGGTTTCACCTGGGTTCACGCTGCACTGCACCACCAGCCAGTCAGACAGCACGCGCGTCCCACCGGTCACAGACGAAAAGTCGCCGCCGGATTCGCGGATCACCGGTGCGGATTCACCGGTAATAGCGCTTTCATCCACCGAGGCTCCACCTTCCAGCACTTCACCGTCGCACGGTATGGTGTCACCGGCTTCCACCAGCACAATATCTCCTTTACGCAGGCTTTCGGCCGAGACTCTTTCGCTGGCCGCATCGCGTTTTGCGCTGGCAAGCTTCTTCGCCCAACTGGTTTTTTTGGTGCCTTTCAGGCTTTCGGCCTGGGCTTTACTGCGTCCTTCTGCCAAGGCTTCGGCAAAGTTGGCAAACAGCACGGTAAACCACAGCCACAGCGAGATACTGCCGGTGAAAGCGGCGTTACCGTCAGTTTTGCCTGCCAGAATAGCTAACCAGATGACGCTGGTCAGGATGCTGCCGATGTACACCACGAACATCACCGGGTTGCGCCACTGCACACGCGGATCCAGCTTTTTCGCCGCATCAACCAGCGCGGTACGGAGTAATGCTGGCTCAAACAGCGCACGTTGTTTACGAGTCATCGTTTTGTTCTCTCTATGACTGTTAGTTTGCCAACCAAAGCTGTAAATGCTCGGCTACCGGGCCCAGCGCCAGCGCTGGAACAAAGGTCAATGCGCCAACCAGTAGGATGGTGCCGATCAGCAGGCCGATAAACAGCGGCCCGTAAGTCGGCAACGTACCGTTACCCGCCGGTTGGCGTTTTTTGACGCACAGCGAACCGGCAATCGCCAGTACCGGCAGGATCACCCCAAAGCGGCCGACGAACATGGCGAAGGCCAGTAGCAGGTTATAGAACGGCGTATTGACGCTTAAACCGGCAAAGGCGCTGCCGTTGTTGTTGGCGGCAGAGGACAGGGCATACAGCACTTCGCTGAAACCATGCGCGCCAGGGTTGAGAATGCCTGCGCGGCCTGCGTCGGTGGCAATCGCCAGCGCGGTTCCCAGCAACACCAGCGTCGGGGTAACCAGGATCGCCAGCGCGGTCATTTTCATGTCATAAACATCAATTTTCTTACCCAGATATTCCGGGGTGCGGCCAATCATCAGCCCGGCAATAAACACCGTCAGCAGCACGAACAGCAGCATGCCATACAGGCCGGAACCAACGCCGCCGAAGACCACTTCACCAATCTGCATCAACCACATTGGCACCAGGCCGCCCAGCGGGGTAAAGGAGTCATGCATGGCGTTGACGGCACCGCAGGAGGCCGCCGTGGTGACCACCGAGAACATGCTGGAGGCGAGAATACCGAAGCGGGATTCTTTGCCTTCCATATTGAAGTTGCTGCTGCTGCCCAGCGCGCTCAGATGCGGATTACCCGCCAGTTCGGCGTTCATCACTACGATCACCGCAACCACAAAGATCAACCCCATCGCCCAGATCAGCGCATGGCCCTGGCGGTTTTCACCGGCGACCTGACCAAAAGCGAAGCACAGTGCGCAAGGGATCAGGAAGATCGCCAGCATCTGCACAAAGTTGGTCAATACCGTCGGGTTCTCGAACGGGTGCGCGGAGTTGGCCCCGAAAAAACCACCGCCGTTGGTGCCGAGCATTTTGATCGCTTCCTGCGAGGCCACTGGCCCCATCGGCAGCGTTTGTTGCGCACCTTCCAACGTGTTCAGATGCAGGTAAGGCAGCAGGTTCTGCAGTGAGCCCTGGCTGACAAAGAACAGCGCGATGATCAGCGACAGCGGCAACAGCACGTACAGGGTAATGCGCAGGATATCGCTCCAGGCGTTACCGATAGTAGCGCTCGAGCGGCGGGCAAACGCGCGGATCAGAGCAAAGGCCACGGCAATGCCGGTGGCGGCAGACAGGAAGTTCTGTACCGTCAGCCCAACCATCTGGCTGAGATAGCTGAGGGTGTTTTCACCGCTGTAAGCCTGCCAGTTGGTATTGGTGACAAAACTGACGGCGGTATTGAAGGCCAGATCCCAAGACAACCCGGCGAATCCTTGCGGGTTAAGCGGCAATGATCCTTGGGCCATCAGCAGTACAAACAGCAATACTAGCCCGAGGATATTGAACCACATGATCGCCAAGGCATACTGCCACCAGTTCATTTCTGCGGTGTCACTACCGCAACAGCGCCAGACGGCGCTTTCAAAATGACGCAGCACCGGCAGCGGTTCGCCTTCGATCAGCCGGGCGATAAAGCCACCCAGTGGACGGGCCAGCAACAGAAGCACCAGCATAAAGCTGGCAATCAGTAAGAAGGCTGAAGCTGCCATCAGAAGTCCTCCGCATTAAACAGGGCATAAATCAAATAGCCCAACAGCAGCAGAACCAACAGCGCACCACCAATAACGCTGAAATTCACGGGACACCTCCAGAGGTGTTGTTTTGGATACGCTGAGTGTAGGGAGCGGGGTGGAAAGAAAATGAAAAAATAGCGCTGAGAGGTGTAAAGAAAGTATAAAAATGGCTGAAATTAAAGCAGAAAAGTTCATTTTGTAGCCGTGAAAGTCGACGTGATCGGTGCTGTTACTGTTATTTAAGGGAGAAAAAGCATGTCATCGGCAAGCAACCATCATGCAACCTGAATTAAGTTTGTTATTAACCTCGTTGTAACAAAATTACATGATTGCGCTTTTTTTGCGATTTTTTAACCAGTTTGGTGGTCGGATGAGTAGTAAAATTACAACAGCTGCGGTAAAATTTTGCTCAGTTTTCAAATCATCTTAATTTTAATTCTTACGCCCGTACGGTTTCCTGATAGTTCCGCCGCAGGTGTTTTCAAGGAGGTTCGCATGTCTAACTATCACGCCTATCCATTGCATCGGATCTTCCTGCGCCGTAGCGCAGTGCTTCTGGCGCTGCTGCTGACTTTACCGGTGATGCTGTTCCGTTCAGATCGCGCGCGTTTTTACAGCTATTTGCACCGTGTCTGGTCAAAAACCAGTGATAAACCAGTCTGGTTGCAGCAGGCAGAGGCCGCGTCTGGCGATTTTTATTGATTGCCGCGAGCGTACCATACTGAAACCCTCGTCAATTTTGGCGGGGGTTTTTTGTTTCTGCTTTACAAGGTCGTACTAACGCGCGAATTCCTCTACACTTTTCCCATCGTCTAACATTGTGGATCGTGAAATATGAATGACAAAATTCCGGTAGGGATTAGCGCTTGCCTGTTGGGCGGGACAGTACGTTTCGATGGTGGTCACAAGCGTTTCGCGTTTGCCGTTGAGCAATTGGCCCCTTATGTGCGCTTCGAACCCATTTGCCCGGAAATGGCGATTGGTTTGCCCGCGCCACGGCCGGCGCTGCGGCTGGTGAAAAAACAGCAAGAGACGGTGCTGTGCAACAGTAACGACAGCACGGTAGATGTCACCGACAAGATGCAGCAGTTCTCCGAGCAGCGTGTTGCCGGTCTACAGGATTTATGCGGTTATATCGTCTGCGCCAAATCGCCCAGTTGCGGTATGGAGCGGGTTAAGGTGTACGGTGAGAATGGCGAAGGGGCGCGCAAAAGCGGCGTTGGGCTGTTCACCGCCGAATTGATGCGCCAGATGCCGTGGCTACCGGTGGAGGAAGATGGCCGCCTGAACGATCCGGTGCTGCGTGAGAACTTTGTTGAGCGGGTGTTTGCGCTCTATGAACTGAACATGCTGTGGCGCAAAGGCCTGACGCGCGGCGGGCTGATCGCTTTCCACAGCCGTTATAAACTTTCACTGCTGGCACATTCACAGCCCGAATACCGCGAACTGGGGCGTTTTGTGGCGGGCATTGAAAAGTGGGCATCGCTGGAGGAGTTTACCGTGGAGTACCGCAGCCGCCTGATGGCGTTGTTGCAGCACAAAGCGACTCGCCGTAATCACACCAACGTGCTGATGCATGTGCAGGGCTACTTCCGCCGCCAGCTCAGTTCCGCTCAACGTCAGGAACTGGCGCAATTAATCGATCGTTATCGCCAGGGGATGCAACCTTTGCTGGCCCCTATCACCCTGTTGAAGCATTACATGGCTGAATATCCTGATAGCTATCTGGCGCAGCAGCGCTATTTCGAGCCCTACCCAGAGGCGCTGCGTTTGCGTTACGGCCATTAATCAGCAAGGAATGCTATGACTACCCATCTAGTCTGGTTGCGTAACGATCTGCGCATGATTGACAACAAAGCGCTACATGCTGCCTGTAGCGATCCTGATGCCAAGGTATTGGCGGTGTTCGTTGCTACGCCTGGGCAGTGGCAACAGCATGAGATGGCACCGCGCCAGGCGGCCTTTATCTACGCCAACCTGTTACAGGTTCAGCTGGCGTTGGCGGAGCGCGGTATTGAGCTGGTTTACCATCAATGCCACGATTTTGCTGATTCAGCGCGCTGGCTGGTGGATTTCTGCCAGCAGCGGCAGGTCACCGCGCTGTTTTACAACCGCCAGTATGAAATCAATGAGCGCCAGCGTGATGCGCTGCTTGAACAACAGCTGGCGGGTAAGGTGATTTGCCATAGCTTTGACGATAGCCTGCTGCTACCTCCGGGCAGCGTGCAAACCGGCAGTGGCGAGATGTACAAGGTGTATACGCCGTTTCGCCGGGCGTTTATCCAACGCCTGACCGAATCCGATGTCAGTTCATTGCCTGCCCCGCGTTCACGCGGCGAAGCGGTGAAAGTTACCGTGCCGGAGGCCTTCGATTATCCCTTAGCAGATGTAGGGAGTGCTTACCCGGCCGGTGAAGAGGCGGCATTGCAACGCTTGCGGACTTTCTGCCGCGAACAGGTGCAGGATTATGTGAAGCAGCGCGATCTGCCAGCGATTGCCGGCACCAGCAGTTTATCGCCATATCTGGCCATCGGCGTGCTGTCGCCACGTCAGTGCTTTAACCGGCTACGCGCCGAATGCCCGGAAGTGTTGGAAAACCCGGAAAGTGGTGCTTTCTGCTGGCTGAATGAACTGATCTGGCGCGAGTTTTATCGTCACCTGATGGTGGCGCATCCTGCGTTATGCAAGCACCGTCCCTTTATCGAGTGGACCGATAGGGTATGCTGGAAGGCTGATGATCGGGCATTACTGGCCTGGCAACAGGGCTTGACCGGTTACCCGATCGTCGATGCCGCCATGCGCCAGCTCAATCAAACCGGTTGGATGCACAACCGCTTACGCATGATCAGCGCCAGTTTTCTGGTGAAAGACTTGTTGATCGACTGGCGTGCCGGTGAACGTTATTTCATGTCTCAACTGCTGGATGGCGATCTGGCGGCCAATAACGGTGGCTGGCAGTGGGCTGCTTCTACCGGTACCGATGCCGCACCTTATTTCCGTATTTTTAATCCAACCACACAGGGCGAACGTTTTGATCCGCAAGGCACTTTTATCCGTAAATGGTTGCCTGAACTGACTGATGTACCGGACAATGATATTCACCAACCCCATCGCTGGGCAGAAAAACAGCGACGCGTGCTGGATTATCCGCTGCCGATTGTCGATCACAAGCAGGCCCGGCTGGATACGCTGGCGGCCTTCGAAGCGGCCAAGCGAGGGGGATCTTAAGGCAACACCAAGGAGCTTCCTGATGATGAAAAAAATGCTGGCTTTGTGCCTGAGCGGGTATTCCGCACTGGCGATGGCCGGCTTTGACGTAGTGGCGCTGGGCGTCGACGGCGGCGTCAGCGATGGCAATCTGACCTCTTACCTGATCCGCAGCGACAAGCAAACGCAATATCTGGCATTGGATGCCGGTTCGCTGCTGCCGGGCATTGCCAAGGGGCTGCAAAAGGGCAGCTTCCCGCAGGTGACGCCTGAACTGGCGGCCCCTTATACTCCGCAGGGCTATGTGTTCCGCCAACTGATCGACAGTTACTTTATCAGTCACGCGCACTTGGACCATGTCGCCGGGTTGATCATTGGCTCACCGCAAGACCACAAGAAAACCATTTATGCGCAGGCGGACACCGTTCTGACGCTGCGTAACCACTATTTCAACTGGAAAGCCTGGCCCAACTTTACCGATGCGGGCAATGGCGCGCGGCTGGGGACCTACCGTTTGCAAACGGTACGTCCGCAACAGCGAGTGACCCTGGGGCTGACCGGCTTGAGCGGCGTGATGTATCCGCTCAGCCACGATCGCTACTCTTCTTCAATGCTGCTGATCAGCGATCGCGAAGGCTCATTTGCCTATTTTGGTGATACTGGTTCGGATAAGCTGGAGCAATCACGCAATCTGGATGCCATCTGGCGTGTGTTAGGGCCGCTGATTGAGCAGAAGAAGCTGAAAGGCATGATTATCGAAACTTCTTACCCTAACGGTGTGGAAGATAAATCGCTCTATGGTCATCTGACCCCTGCCTGGTTGCTGAAAGAGCTGAAAAACTTGCAGCAATACATTGGTGAAGAAGGCTCGCTGAAAGATCTGCCCATCGTGATCAGCCATATCAAACCCAGCCTGAAACAGGGGGAGGATGTGCGAGCCACCATCAAGCAGCAGCTAGAGCAGGGTAATAAGCTGGGGGTAAAGTTTATATTGATGGAGCAGGGCGATCGGCAACAATTTTGAATATACCCATCGTCTTTCAAGTTGCAGGGGTGTTGGCTGCCTTCGTTCACCTCAGTCACTTGACTTCTGTAAGCTCCTGGGGCTTCGCTCAGTTGCCGCCTACCTGCATCTTGAAATCCATAGGGTAAAAAAAGTGAGATGAGTATGCATAACCTCGATCTGGAAAGTCTGATTAACACCGAGCTGAACTGCGCCGCTTTTCAGGACTATGGGCCAAACGGCCTACAGGTGGAAGGGCGCGCGCAGGTGCAGCGTATTGTCACTGGCGTGACGGCGTGTCAGGCGCTGCTCGATGCTGCCGTGGCACATCAGGCCGATGCTATTGTGGTGCATCACGGTTATTTCTGGAAAAACGAAGCGCCGTCGGTGCGTGGCATGAAGCGTAACCGGCTGAAAACGCTGTTGAGCAATGATATCAATCTGTACGGCTATCACCTGCCGCTGGACGCGCATCCGGTGTTGGGCAATAACGCCCAACTGGCCAAGATGCTTGGGATCCGCGTGCTGGGTGAGGTCGAACCTTTGCTACCGCACGGTGAGTTTGAGCAACCGCTAAGCGGCAGTGAGCTGCAACAGCGTATCGAAAATTGCTTGGGTCGCGCAGTGTTGCACTGTGGCGATAATGCGCCTGAACAGATCCGCAAAGTGGCCTGGTGCACCGGCGGTGGTCAGAGCTTTATCGACAGCGCCGCACGGTTTGGTGTCGATGCCTTTATCAGCGGCGAGGTTTCTGAACAAACCATCCATACGGCGCGGGAAATGGGCCTGCACTTCTTTGCCGCTGGCCACCATGCCACCGAACGCGGTGGGATCAAGGCGCTCGGAGAGTGGTTGGCGCAGCAGCATGGCTTTGATGTGAGCTTTATCGATATCCCGAATCCTGCCTGATTTTCCCTTACGGGTTCGCTTGGCCGAACCCGTAACCCATTCTAAACCCTTACTTTAGAAAAGGTTGTTCTATTGACAGCCGGGCCGCCCTCACGCATAACTGATGCGTTTTGCAATAAATAAGGAGAACAAGGTGCAGCGAGCACAATATTACCTGTTAGGGGAAAGAGCAGTCGTGCTTGAATTGGCACCACCGGTTACGTTGCAGAGTCAGCAACGTATTTGGGCATTGGCGGAAAAGCTCAACCACCATACTGACGTGCGCGAAGTGGTACCGGGCATGAATAACCTGACGCTGTTGCTGTATACGCCGCAGGCGGATGCCGAAGCCATGTTGGAGCTGCTGCGGCAGGGTTGGGAGGATAATGAAAGCCTGGTACCGGAATCCCGCGATGTGGATATTCCGGTGATCTACGGCGGGGAGGATGGCCCCGATCTGAACGAGGTAGCACAGTACACCGGCATGACGCCGCAGCAGGTGGTGGAATGCCATTCTTCGGTGGCCTATGTGGTGTACTTTCTCGGTTTTCAACCGGGGTTCACCTATCTGGGTGGCATGCCGGAACGGCTGGCGATGCCACGTCGGGCAGAGCCGCGCCTGTCGGTTGCTGCCGGTTCGGTGGGTATCGGCGGCGGCCAGACGGGGATCTACCCGTTAGTCACTCCCGGTGGCTGGCAACTGATTGGCCGTACGCCGCTTGCCTTGTTTAATCCCAATGAAATGCCGCCGACGCTGTTACGCCCTGGCGACAACGTGCGCTTTGTGCCGCAGAAGGAGGGGGTATGTTGAAGATTCTGCGTGCGGGTATTTACACCACGGTTCAGGACCTGGGGCGTAACGGTTTTCGCCGCTTGGGTATCAGCCAGGGCGGGGCGTTGGATGTACCTGCGCTGAAAATCGCTAATCTGCTGGTGGGCAACTCAGTGGAGGTCGCCGGGTTGGAGATTACGCTGGGGCAGTTCAGCGCTGAATTTATCCAAAGTGGTTGGATCGCCCTGACCGGTGCCGGTTGCGATGCCCAGTTGGATGGCAACCCGCTGTGGACGGGGTGGCGTTACCCGGTCAAAAAAGGCCAAAAGCTGACGTTGAAAACGCCTAAACGCGGAATGCGCAGTTATTTGGCAGTGTCGGGCGGAATTGCGGTGCCAGAGATGCTGGGGTCGCGCAGTACCGATCTAAAAGCCGGCTTCGGCGGGTTTAGTGGGCGACAGTTGAAAGATGGCGACGTTTTACCCTTGGGTAAAAGCCAGAAATTACCGGTTAATAGCCTAGGCGTGAAGCAGTTGCTGTTCAACAACCGGATCCGGGCTTTGCCGGGGCCGGAATATGAAGAGTTCAGCAAACAAGCGCAGGATGCCTTTTGGCGCACGGCTTGGCAGCTCAGCCCGCAAAGTAACCGCATGGGATATCGTCTGCATGGCAGCACTGCGCTGGCAAGAACCACCGATCGCGAAATGCTCTCTCATGGGTTGTTGCCGGGCGTGGTGCAGGTGCCGCATAACGGCCAACCGATCGTACTGATGGCCGATGCACAGACCACTGGGGGGTATCCGCGTATTGCCTGCGTGATTGAAGCCGATCTCTACCATTTGGCGCAGATTCGGCTAGGTGAGGCGATTCACTTTATCCCCTGCACCTTGGCCGACGCGCAGCGTGCCAAAGCTGAGCAGGATCACTTTATTCAACAGATTGCCTGGGGGTTAAATGATCGTTGATTTGAACGCCGATCTCGGCGAAGGCTGTGCCAATGATGAGGCGTTGCTGCAACTGGTCAGTTCCGCCAACATCGCCTGCGGTTTTCATGCCGGTGATGCGCAAACCATGCGCCAGTCGGTGCGTTGGGCGCTGCAATATGGCGTAGCCATCGGCGCACACCCGAGTTTCCCCGATCGGGAAAACTTTGGCCGTACCCGTATGCAGTTGCCTGCTGAAACGGTTTACGCACAGGTGGTTTATCAGCTCGGTGCGCTGGCGGCAATCGCCCGTGCCGAGGGCGGCGTAATGGTGCATGTGAAACCCCACGGCATGTTGTATAACCAGGCCGCCGTGGAGCCTGAGTTGGCGGAAGCTATTGCCCGCGCCGTGCTGGCGGTGGATCCGGCACTACGTTTGGTCGGCTTGGCAGGCAGCGAGTTGATTCGTGCCGGAGAGAAACTGGGGCTGGCGACGCGGCAGGAAGTGTTTGCCGATCGCGGTTATCAGGCTGATGGCACTTTGGTACCGCGCGGTCAGCAGGGCGCGTTGATCGCCAGTGATGAGTTGGCGCTGGAACAAACGCTGGAGATGGTGCGCCATCATCGGGTACGCACGGTGGCAGGAACCTGGGCCGCCGTTCAGGCCGAAACGGTTTGCCTGCATGGCGATGGTGAACATGCGTTGGCCTATGCCCGTAAACTGCGTGAGAGCTTTGCCGCACAGCAGATCCGCGTCAGTGCGGATTAACCTGGTCGTATCGTTATAAAAATAAGAAACACAATCTATGAGGGATGAAAACTATGGAACAAGCAGTAAACCTCTGGCCACTGATCGGCATTGCCGCCATCGTGGTTGGATTCGTTCTACGCTTTAACCCGGTGCTGGTGGTGATCGCCGCTGGGATTATCACCGGGCTGGCGGCACTGATGCCGCTAGACGTGATTCTGGAAAAACTGGGTGAGGGCTTTATCAATACCCGTAACCTGCCGTTGATCCTGCTGTTACCGTTGGCGGTTATCGGCCTGTTGGAACGTCACGGGCTGAAGGAACGTGCGCAGGCGTGGATCGCCAAAATCAAAAGTGCCACCGCCGGGCGTTTGCTGATCGTCTATCTGTTCGTGCGTGAAGCCACCGCAGCGATGGGGTTGACCAGCCTGGGTGGCCATCCGCAGATGGTGCGCCCGCTGTTGGCACCGATGGCCGAAGGCGCAACGGAAAACCGCTACGGTGATCTGCCTGAGCATGTGCGCCATCGGCTGCGTGCGATGTCTGCGGCGACCGATAACGTCGGTTTGTTCTTTGGTGAAGATATTTTCGTGGCTTTTGGCGCGATCATCTTTATGCATAACTTTATGCTGGAATCCGGCGGTATTCAGACTGAGCCGCTGCATATTGCGCTATGGGGGATACCAACGGCGATCTTTGCTTTCCTGATCCATGCGTTCCGTTTGTATCGCATGGATAAGCAGTTGACCGCTGAGCTGAGCAAGCTCAATCAAGCCGCGCTGCAAGCGAAAGGAGCTGGCAAATGAATTTCCAGCAACAATATCTCTACTGGCTGGCCGGTGCGGTATTACTGATCGTCGCGGTGATGTCGTTCCGCGATCGTGCTAATCCACGTCGTGTGACTACGGGCCTATTCTGGATGCTGTACGGCTTGATCTTCCTGGTGGGGGACTGGACCTACGGGCTGTTCGGCAGCGGTGCTGAAGCCAAACGCCAATTGCACATTATCGTGGGGGTGCTGGTGGTGGTGATGGCATTGATCGCCGGTTTCGGTGGCGTTCGCCTGGGCAGTTACCATCAGCGTAGTCCGCAGGAGCGCGAAGCCAGCGCTCAGCGGCTGGGGAACCGCCTGTTTATCCCTGCTCTGGCCATTCCGGTGGTGACGGTGATCGGTGTGCTGCTGTTCAACAACATTCCGGCATTGCAAAATGCGGTGTTCGGCAGCGGCAATCATGCCACGCTGATTACGTTATTCTCGATGACTGTCGGTTGCGCGCTGGGCCTGCTCATCGCCGTGAAGATGACCCATGAAAAAGCCCTGCAGCCGGTGCAGGAAGCGCGCCGCCTGCTGGATTCCATCGGTTGGGCGTTTATTCTGCCGCAGATCCTGGCTACGTTGGGCTTGCTGTTCACCACGGCTGGTGTTGGCACCGCGATTTCTCATCTAACGCAGGAATACCTGGCGGTCGATAACCGTTTCATTGCCGTGGCGGTATACGCTATTGGTATGGCAGTGTTAACCATGGTGATGGGTAACGCATTTGCTGCATTCCCGATTGTTACTGCTGGTATCGGTATCCCCATTCTGGTGCTGCAACACGGCGGTAATCCGGCGGTGATGGCGGCCATCGGCATGTTCTCCGGCTATTGCGGCACCTTGATGACGCCAATGGCGGCTAACTTCAACATTGTGCCAGCAGCATTACTGGAACTGCCAGACAAGAACGCGGTGATCAAGGCGCAGATCCCAACCGGGGTCACTTTGCTGATAGTGAACGTCTTCTTGCTGTATTTCCTGATGTTCCTGTAGGAGAGCCTTATGCAAAAAGTATTAATTACGGGGTTTGAACCGTTTGGTGGCGAACTGGTGAATCCTTCCTGGGAAGTGGTGAAGCAGCTAGACGAGCGGGAAGTTGCTGGTACGCGTATCGTTGCGCGCCAGTTACCCTGCGTGTTTGGTGAAGCGTTAACGGTGCTGAACGCGGCCATTGATGAATTGCAACCGGTGTTGGTGCTGGCGGTTGGTCAGGCAGGTGGGCGCGTCGATATTACCCTGGAACGGGTGGCGATTAACGTTGATGATGCGCGCATTCCTGATAACCAAGGGCAACAGCCGATCGATCAGGCGATTGTTGAACAAGGGCCAGCGGCTTATTTCAGCACCTTACCTATCAAGGCGATGGTGAATGCGCTGCGCGAAGCCGGGATCCCGGCTTCGGTTTCACAGACTGCCGGAACCTATGTGTGCAACCACGTGATGTACGGTTTGCTGCATCGTTTACATGGGCAACAGGCGGTGAAGGGCGGTTTTATCCATATCCCGTATCTGCCGGAACAGGCCGCGTTCCACCCTGGTGCACCGAGTATGGCGGGCCAAACCGTGTTGTTGGCATTGGAATTGGCTATTTTGCTTGCGTTGCAGGTTGAGCATGATTTGAAAGTGGTGGGTGGAGCAACGCATTAAGGCGTGTTCCATGGGTTAAAATCTGAGGGCTCTGTACGCAGGGCCCTTTTCAGTTAAGGAGTGTGGGATGCCAGAAGGACCGGAGATTCGCCGGGCAGCAGATAAACTGGCGGCGGTGATGATTGGCCAACCGCTGACTGAAGTCTGGTTTGCCTTTCCCCAACTGAAACACTATCAGGCTGATTTGCTTGGAGAATGTATTACCTCTATCGAGCCGCGGGGAAAAGCCTTGTTAACCGATTTCTCCAACGGGTTAACGATGTACAGCCATAACCAGCTTTACGGCGTGTGGAAAGTGGTGAAAGCCGGAGAGACACCGGAAACCAAGCGCGATCTGCGCGTTCGGCTGGAAACGGCCGACTGGGCGATTTTGCTGTATAGCGCTTCCGATATTACTCTCGCACTGCGTGGCGAAATTGAGCAACATCCGTTTTTAAAACGCATCGGCCCTGACGTGCTGGATATGGCATTAACGGCAGGGCAGGTTGAACAGCGGCTGTTGTCTGCCAAATTCTGCAAGCGGCAATTGGGTGGTATGCTGCTTGATCAAACCTTTTTGGCGGGGTTGGGAAACTATCTGCGAGCTGAAATTTTGTGGCAGGCGCAATTGGCGCCCAAACATAAGCCGCAGGGTTTAACGCCTGAAGAGTTACACCGATTGGCACAGGCGTTGCTGGAAATTCCCCGCTTGTCTTATCAAACTCGAGGTCAGGTGGACGATAATCGCCACTATGGCACTTTGTTCCGCTTTAATGTGTTTCATCGCAGTGGCGAACCTTGCCCAAGATGCGGGGCGATGATCGAGAAAACGGTTCTGTCATCACGGCCGTTTTATTGGTGCCCGGTGTGCCAGCAATAGCCGAAAAAAAACCGCCCAGGTTAACGTGGGCGGCCTTGTATCAGCAGAGGTAAATCAGCTTATTTATTGTTCTGCGATTTGAAATCACGTTCGGCATAACCGGTATACAACTGACGTGGGCGGGCAATCTTGATGCCTTCGTCGTGCATTTCGTTCCAGTGTGCGATCCAGCCGATGGTACGGGCAATAGCGAAGATAACGGTGAACATGGAAGACGGAATACCCATGGCTTTCAGGATTATGCCAGAGTAGAAGTCGACGTTCGGATACAGTTTCTTCTCAATGAAGTACGGGTCGTTCAGCGCGATGTGTTCCAGCTCCATCGCCACTTCCAGCAGGTTGTCGTCTTTCTTGTTCAGTTCTTTCAGCACTTCATGGCAGGTTTCACGCATCACGGTAGCGCGCGGATCGTAGTTTTTATACACGCGGTGACCAAAGCCCATCAGACGGAACGAATCGTTCTTGTCTTTGGCGCGCTTGATAAACTCTGGAATGTGCTCAACCGTTTTGATCTCTTCCAGCATCTTCAGTGCGGCTTCGTTAGCGCCACCGTGCGCTGGCCCCCACAGGGAAGCGATACCGGCCGCGATACAGGCAAACGGGTTAGCGCCGGAAGAGCCGGCGGTACGCACGGTAGAGGTTGACGCGTTCTGCTCGTGGTCAGCATGCAGGATCAGAATACGATCCATCGCGCGTTCCAGCACCGGATTCACCACGTACTCTTCGCACGGCGTGGCAAACATCATGCGCAGGAAGTTACCGGCGTAAGAGAGATCGTTACGCGGATAAACGAAAGGTTGGCCGATAGAGTATTTGTAACACATGGCCGCTACGGTCGGCATTTTGGACAGCAGGCGGAAGGCGGTAATTTCACGGTGACGCTCGTTGTTAACGTCCAGTGCATCGTGATAGAACGCCGCCAGTGCGCCAGTTACGCCGCATAATACCGCCATTGGGTGTGAATCACGGCGGAAACCGCGGAACAGATGGGTAATCTGATCGTGGATCATGGTGTGGCGGGTAACGGTGGTTTTGAAGGTCTCAAACTCTTCTTTGGTTGGGGCTTCGCCGTACAGCAGGATGTAGCACACTTCCAGATAAGAAGACTCTTTTGCCAACTGCTCGATAGGGAAGCCGCGGTGCAACAGAATGCCTTTATCACCATCGATAAAGGTAATCTTGGATTCGCAGGATGCGGTAGAAGTAAAGCCGGGATCAAATGTGAAATAACCCTTGGAACCCAAGGTGCGCACGTCAAGGACATCGGGGCCTAGTGTTGGGGTGAGTACGCCCAGTTCGATCGTAGCTTCGCCGTTGTTGATACTTAGCGTCGCTTTCTTATCAGTCATTTACAGTCTCCTTAGCGCCTTATTTTAAAAACCTCTAACAACTGAAATACCTTAAATCTCGGCAGGTTGCCCGCAATAAAATGGTGCGAACGCTAACTCTGTGAGCGACTGCGCAAATGCGCGGGTTGGGTACAGAGTGCTAACCCGGCGAGCGAGATGGCTTACCAGTTATTAACGATTCTTCGGGATTCGTTATTTTCTATTAATCATTACCTACGACATGTTTGGAATGCTAGCCAGACACACTGTTGCATAACTTAAGCATAGGGGGAAGTGTATCTGTTGAGCGCTAGCCCATCATAGGGTTGATTGCTACCCTATTTGTAATGGAAATGTTGATCTCTTGTCAAATCAGATAATTAATTTAGTGTGAAATGTGAAAATCGTGATCTGAATCACTGTTCGAGGGAAATGTCCCCAAAGGGATTGTATGGGAATTGTAATAAGAATGTGATCCTCCTATACTGCCGCCAGGTCTCCGGATTACCCTGAAGTAGGAGCACCCAGCGTTATAACTACGCGCCGTTTAAGCACAGTGGAAGTCGATGTTTGAGCGCGTGACGTGTAAGGGTTTTGGCTCTTAACGCTGTCTGATCCCCACCCAGGCCCGGAGGAAGGAAAATAATAAGAGCTGTGTGGGCAAAACCGTGAAAAAACAAAGACCTGTCAACCTGGATCTGCAAACGATCCGGTTTCCCGTAACTGCGATAGCGTCCATCTTACACCGAGTCTCTGGCGTAATTACCTTCGTTGCCGTGGGCATTCTTCTCTGGCTGTTGGGCTTGTCTCTCTCTTCTCAAGAGGGCTTCCTGCACGCCGCCTCCATCATGAATAGCTTCTTCGTGAAATTTATCTTCTGGGGGATCCTCACTGCGCTGGCCTATCACATTTGCGGTGGCATTCGTCACTTGTTAATGGATTTTGGCTATATCGAAGAGAGTTTAGCCGCAGGTACCCGTTCTGCCCAAGTGGCGTTCGGTCTGACCGCCGTGCTGTCAATTCTGGCTGGAGTCCTCGTATGGTAAGCAACGTTTCTGCATTAGGGCGTAACGGCGTGCACGATTGGTTGTTGCTGCGTGCTTCCGCGATCATCATTACCCTGTACGTTCTGTATATTTTGGGCTTTGTCGTCACCGCTCCGGATATCACCTATGAAATATGGCGCGGTTTCTTCGCCTCCTCTATTACGAAAGTATTCACCTTGCTGACGTTGCTGTCGATCCTGGTTCACGCCTGGGTTGGGATGTGGCAGGTGCTGACGGACTATATCAAGCCACTGGCGTTGCGCCTGGTGCTGCAACTGGCGATCGTCGTCGCGTTGCTGGTCTATTTACTGTACGGAACAATCGTAGTGTGGGGTGCTTAAATGAAACTGCCGATCAGAGAGTTTGATGCAGTTGTTATCGGTGCTGGTGGCGCAGGTATGCGTGCCGCATTGCAGATTTCTCAAGCGGGCTCAACTTGTGCCCTGCTGTCTAAAGTATTCCCGACCCGTTCCCATACCGTGTCCGCACAAGGTGGCATCACCGTAGCCTTGGGTAACAATCACGAAGATAACTGGGAATGGCACATGTACGATACGGTGAAAGGTTCCGACTACATCGGTGACCAAGATGCCATCGAGTACATGTGTAAAACCGGCCCGGAAGCGATTCTGGAGTTGGAACACATGGGCCTGCCGTTTTCCCGTCTGGACGATGGCCGTATTTATCAGCGCCCATTCGGCGGCCAGTCACTGAATTTTGGTGGTGAACAGGCAGCACGTACCGCAGCTGCTGCGGACCGTACCGGCCACGCCTTGCTGCATACCCTGTATCAGCAAAACCTGAAGAACCACACCACTATCTTCTCTGAGTGGTATGCGCTGGATCTGGTGAAAAACCAGGATGGTACGGTGGTTGGTACTACCGCTATCTGCATCGAAACCGGTGAGGTGGTGTACTTCAAAGCCAAAGCGACCATATTGGCTACCGGCGGCGCGGGCCGTATTTATCAGTCAACCACCAATGCGCACATCAACACCGGTGACGGTGTCGGTATGGCATTGCGTGCTGGCGTGCCTGTACAGGATATGGAAATGTGGCAGTTCCATCCGACCGGTATCGCCGGTGCGGGTGTCCTGGTGACGGAAGGTTGTCGCGGCGAAGGCGGCTATCTGCTGAACAAGCATGGCGAGCGTTTCATGGAGCGCTATGCGCCTAACGCCAAAGACCTGGCTGGCCGCGATGTGGTTGCCCGTTCGATCATGATTGAGATCCGCGAAGGCCGTGGCTGCGATGGTCCATGGGGCCCACATGCCAAACTGAAACTGGATCACTTGGGCAAAGATGTGCTGGAATCCCGTCTGCCGGGTATTTTGGAACTGTCTCGTACCTTTGCTCACGTCGATCCGGTGAAAGAGCCGATCCCGGTTATCCCAACCTGTCACTATATGATGGGCGGTATTCCGACCAAAGTGACCGGCCAGGCATTAACCGTGAACGAAAAAGGTGAAGATGTAGTCATTCCAGGGCTGTTCGCCGTCGGTGAAATTGCCTGCGTATCGGTACATGGGGCTAACCGTCTGGGCGGCAACTCGCTGCTGGATCTGGTGGTGTTTGGCCGTGCTGCTGGCATGCATTTGCAGGAGTCACTGATAGAGCAGGGTGAAAGCCGTGACGCCAGCGATTCTGACGTAGAAGCTTCGTTGGAACGCCTAAACCGCTGGAATAACACCCGTTCAGGTGAAGACCCGGTTGAAATCCGTAAAGCACTGCAATCCTGCATGCAGAACAACTTCTCGGTGTTCCGTGAAGGCGATGCAATGGCCAAAGGGTTGGAAGAGCTGAAGGTAATCCGTGAACGTTTGAAGAATGCACGCTTGGATGATACCTCCAGCGAATTCAACACCCAGCGTATCGAATGCCTGGAGTTGGATAACCTGATGGAGACTGCGTATTCCACCGCCGTGTCGGCCAATTTCCGCACTGAGAGCCGTGGCGCACACAGCCGCTTCGACTTCCCGGATCGTGATGATGCCAACTGGCTGTGCCATTCGCTGTATCTGCCGCAATCGGAAAGCATGACGCGTCGTGAAGTGAATATGCAGCCGAAACTGCGTGCGGCATTCCCGCCGAAAGTGCGTTCTTACTAATTGCGGAGCCTGATTGATGAAACTCGAATTTTCTATCTATCGCTATAATCCGGAGGTCGATGACGCCCCGCATATGCAGGATTACACCCTGGAAGCGGAAGAAGGCCGAGACATGATGCTGTTGGATGCGTTAATCCAACTGAAGGAAAAAGATCCGACCCTGTCGTTCCGCCGCTCCTGTCGTGAAGGGGTATGCGGTTCAGATGGTATCAACATGAACGGTAAAAATGGCCTGGCCTGTATCACGCCGATCTCGTCGCTGCGCAAAGGCAACAACAAGATTGTGATCCGCCCATTGCCAGGGTTACCGGTAGTGCGCGATCTGGTGGTGGATATGGGGCAGTTCTATGCCCAATATGAAAAAATTAAGCCGTTCTTATTGAACGATGGTAAGAATCCCCCGGCGCGCGAGCACCTGCAGTCGCCAGATCAACGGGCTAAGCTGGATGGTTTGTACGAATGTATCCTGTGCGCCTGTTGCTCAACCTCTTGCCCATCGTTCTGGTGGAATCCTGACAAGTTTGTTGGCCCGGCAGGTCTGTTGGCAGCGTACCGCTTCCTGATCGACAGCCGTGATACGGAAACTGAAGCACGTTTGGATGATCTGAACGATGCTTTCAGTGTTTTCCGCTGCCATAGCATTATGAATTGTGTCAGTGTATGTCCTAAGAGCTTGAATCCGACGCGTGCTATCGGTCATATCAAGTCTATGCTGCTGCAACGCGGCGCATAAACGGAATGAGATGCTGCGCCGGGCACTTTTCCGGCGCACATTCTAAGAGAGGGAGCCTCTAAAAACTGATGCGTGATTGTCATTTTAGGCAGTCAGGCTGGTCCCGCCGGTTTTTAGAGGTTCCTTGTAAGGGGCCGCAAGGTCCAAAACAGAACGTGCATTTAAGCTGTATCAGGCTATTTAGCCTATGGATTTCAAATTGCAGCTAGGCGGCAAGCATAGGAATCCCAGGAGCTTACTCAAGTAAGTGACTGGGGTGACTAGGTGAAGCCAACAACGCTGCAACTTGAAAGACGACGGGTATAAGCACGTCGAGTGAACCGTTTTTACGGCAAACCGTACCATCACGGTAATTATGTTAACCACGGCGAAAACTGAAGCTTTAAAGCTTAAGGGATCATAATGCAGAACGGCGCAATGAAGGCCTGGCTGGATTCCTCCTATCTGGCGGGCGCGAACCAGTCCTACATAGAGCAGCTCTATGAAGACTTTTTAACCGATCCGAGTTCCGTTGAAGATAGCTGGCGTTCCATTTTTCAACAGCTACCAACCACGGGTGTTAAACCCGATCAGCTCCACTCCCAAACGCGAGATTACTTCCGCCGCCTGGCGAAAGATTCTGCGCGTTACAACACCACCATTAACGATCCTGAAACCGATGCCAAACAGGTCAAGGTATTGCAACTGATCAACGCCTTCCGTTTCCGCGGGCATCAGCATGCAAACCTCGATCCACTCGGCCTGTGGAAACAGGAACGCGTTCCCGATCTTGGTCTTGCCTATCACAACCTGAGTGAAGCCGATTTCCAGGAAACCTTCAACGTGGGTTCTTTTGCCATTGGTAAAGAAACCATGAAGTTAGGCGATCTGTATAGCGCGCTGAAGCAGACTTATTGTGGCTCTATCGGTGCAGAGTATATGCACATTACCAATACCGAAGAAAAACGCTGGATCCAGCAGCGCATTGAATCGGTAGTGGGGCAGGCCAGTTTCACCGTAGACGAGAAGCGCCGCTTCTTGAGCGAACTGACGGCAGCCGAAGGGCTGGAACGTTATCTCGGTGCTAAATTCCCAGGGGCGAAACGCTTCTCGCTGGAAGGTGGCGATGCATTGGTGCCAATGCTGAAGGAGATGATTCGTCATGCAGGTAAAAACGGTACCCGTGAAGTGGTACTGGGCATGGCCCACCGTGGCCGTCTGAACGTGCTGATCAACGTGCTGGGTAAAAAACCCGCCGATCTGTTCGACGAGTTTGCCGGTAAGCATAAAGAACATCTGGGCACCGGTGACGTGAAATATCACCAAGGCTTCTCTTCTGATGTTGAAACGGAAGGCGGCATGGTTCACTTGGCGCTGGCATTCAACCCATCACATCTGGAGATAGTCAGCCCGGTAGTGATGGGCTCTGTGCGTGCCCGTCGCGATCGTCTGGACGAAGCGCGCAGCAATATGGTGCTGCCAATCACCATTCACGGTGATGCTGCCATTACCGGCCAGGGTGTCGTTCAGGAAACCCTGAACATGTCTCAGGCACGTGGCTATGAAGTCGGTGGTACGGTACGTATCGTCATTAACAACCAGGTTGGTTTCACTACTTCCAATCCGTTGGATGCACGTTCCACCCAATACTGTACCGACATTGCCAAGATGGTACAGGCACCGATCTTCCATGTGAATGCTGACGATCCAGAAGCCGTGGCGTTTGTTACCCGCCTGGCGTTGGATTTCCGGAACACCTTTAAACGTGACGTTATGATCGATCTGGTCTGTTACCGTCGCCATGGGCATAACGAGGCCGATGAGCCAAGTGCAACCCAGCCGGTGATGTACCAGAAGATCAAAAAGCACCCTACGCCGCGCAAGATTTACGCTGACGTTCTGACTGGCCAGAACATTGCTAGCCTGGAAGATGCCACGGAAATGGTCAACCTGTATCGCGATGCACTCGATCGTGGTGATTGTGTGGTTGAAGAATGGCGTCCGATGAACCTGCACTCCTTTACCTGGTCACCGTATCTGAACCATGAGTGGGACGAAGAGTACCCAAGCAAGGTTGATATGAAGCGCCTGCAGGAACTGGCACGTCGTATCAGTACCGTACCTGAAGCGATTGAGATGCAGTCACGCGTAGCGAAAATCTACGGTGATCGTGCCGAGATGGCTGCGGGTAATAAAGCATTCGACTGGGGCGCGGCTGAAACGCTGGCTTATGCCACGATGGCAGACGAAGGCATCCCAATCCGTATCTCTGGTGAAGATGCGGGGCGTGGCACCTTCTTCCATCGTCATGCTGTGGTGCACAACCAGAAAAATGGTTCAGTTTATGTTCCATTGGCTAACATTCACAGCGGGCAGGGTGAGTTCAAAGTTTGGGACTCCGTACTGTCTGAAGAAGCTGTTTTGGCGTTCGAGTACGGCTATGCCACTGCTGAGCCACGTACCCTGACTATCTGGGAAGCACAATTCGGCGACTTCGCCAACGGTGCGCAGGTGGTAATCGACCAGTTCATCAGTTCTGGCGAGCAGAAATGGGGCCGGATGTGTGGCCTGGTGATGCTGCTACCACACGGTTACGAAGGCCAAGGGCCAGAGCACTCCTCTGCGCGCCTGGAGCGTTATTTGCAACTGTGTGCCGAGCAGAATATGCAGGTATGCATCCCGTCCACGCCTGCACAGGTCTACCATATGCTGCGTCGTCAGGCGTTGCGTGGTATGCGCCGTCCGTTGGTGGTGATGTCACCTAAATCTCTGCTGCGTCATCCGCTGGCGACTTCTTCTCTGGAAGAACTGGCGAACGGCACGTTCCAACCGGCTATCGGTGAAATAGACGAACTGGATCCGCAGGCGGTGAAACGCGTAGTGCTGTGTTCCGGTAAGGTTTATTACGATCTGCTGGAACAGCGCCGCAAGAATGACCAGAAAGATGTCGCGATCGTACGTATTGAGCAACTGTATCCATTCCCGCATCAGGCAGTCCAGGCGGTGCTGGAGCAGTATGCCCATGTGCATGATTTCGTCTGGTGTCAGGAAGAGCCGCTGAACCAGGGCGCTTGGTATTGCAGCCAGCATAACTTCCGTGAAGTGATCCCATTTGGGGCTTCTTTGCGTTACGCCGGACGCCCGGCCTCCGCCTCTCCGGCGGTTGGCTATCTGTCCGTACACCAGAAGCAGCAGCAGGCTCTGGTGAATGACGCGTTGAATATTGATTAGTATCCCTAGATTTCAGGGTGTAGCAAGGCGGTAACTGAATGACTCCCCAGGCGCTTCGAACATAAGTGGCTGGGGAGAGAGAACAGCCAATCCCGCGACAGCTTGAAAGATGATGGGTTAAAACTTAAGGGAAAGCTTAATGAGTAGCGTAGATATTCTGGTTCCTGACCTTCCTGAATCGGTTGCTGATGCGGCCGTGGCCACTTGGCATAAAAAACCAGGTGATGTGGTAAACCGTGACGAAGTTCTGGTTGAGATCGAAACCGACAAAGTGGTGTTGGAAGTACCAGCCAGCGAAGCGGGGATCCTCGATGCGATTCTGGAAGATGAGGGCGCAACCGTAACCTCCCGCCAGATAATCGGCCGTATCCGCCCGGGCGATAGCTCTGGTAAACCGACCGAAGAGAAAACGCAGAGCAAAGAAGCTACCCCGGCACAACGCGCCACCGCTAGTCTGGAGGAAGAAAACAACGACACACTCAGCCCGGCGATCCGCCGCCTGATTGCTGAGCATGAGCTTGATGCAGCGGCGATCAAAGGCAGTGGTGTGGGTGGCCGTATCACTCGTGAAGACGTGGAAGCACACTTTGCTGGCAGTAAGAAAGCAGATAAACCTGCTGCTGTTTCTGCGCCAGAAGCGGCACCGCAGCCTGCTCTGAGCAGCCGCAGTGAGAAACGTGTGCCGATGACTCGCCTGCGTAAACGTGTGGCCGAGCGCCTGTTGGAAGCGAAGAACAGCACCGCAATGCTGACCACCTTCAACGAAATCAACATGCAGCCGATCATGGATCTGCGTAAGCAATACGGCGAAGCTTTCGAAAAACGCCATGGTGTACGCTTGGGCTTTATGTCCTTCTACATCAAAGCGGTAGTCGAGGCTCTGAAACGCTTCCCTGAAGTGAATGCTTCTATCGATGGTACCGATGTGGTTTACCACAACTACTTCGACATCAGCATTGCAGTATCTACCCCACGTGGTCTGGTGACTCCAGTGCTGCGCGATGTTGACACCATGAGCATGGCGGACATCGAGAAGAGAATCAAAGAGCTGGCGCTTAAAGGCCGTGACGGTAAATTGACCGTGGAAGAGCTGACCGGCGGTAACTTTACCATTACCAACGGTGGCGTATTCGGTTCACTGATGTCTACCCCGATCATCAACCCGCCGCAGAGCGCCATCTTGGGCATGCACGCCATCAAAGATCGCCCGATGGCGGTTAATGGTCAGGTTGTGATTCAGCCGATGATGTATCTGGCACTGTCTTACGATCACCGCTTGATCGATGGCCGCGAGTCCGTGGGTTATCTGGTGACGGTCAAAGAGATGCTGGAAGATCCCGCTCGCCTGCTGTTAGACGTTTAATTCCTGCCAGGGTGCGGTAATTACCGCACCCACACTCTGTGCTATGTGGCCTGCGCTTAGATCGCTTGAAGATGACAGGCTAAAACTTTTCAGACCTGAATGGATAGAACATCATGAATTTACACGAATATCAGGCAAAACAACTGTTTGCTCGGTATGGCATGCCGGCACCAACCGGTTACGCCTGTACCACACCGCGTGAAGCAGAAGAAGCCGCATCTAAAATCGGCTCCGGCCCGTGGGTGGTGAAATGTCAGGTTCATGCTGGCGGCCGCGGTAAAGCTGGCGGCGTTAAAGTTGTTAACAGCAAAGAAGACATTCGTGCATTTGCTGAAGCCTGGTTGGGCAAGCGTCTGGTGACTTACCAGACTGATGCGCTGGGTCAGCCGGTTCACCAGATCTTGGTGGAAGCGGCAACTGATATCGACAAAGAATTGTATCTGGGTGCCGTGGTTGATCGCGCAAGCCGTCGCGTGGTGTTTATGGCTTCTACAGAAGGTGGCGTTGAGATTGAGAAAGTTGCGGAAGAAACGCCGGAACTGATCCACAAAATGACCATCGATCCACTGGCCGGACCACAGCCTTACCAGGGCCGTGAACTGGCGTTCAAACTCGGTCTGACTGGTAAGCAAGTCAGCCAGTTCGCCAAGATCTTCATGGGATTGGCAACACTGTTCCTGGAGCGCGATCTGGCGATGGTTGAGATCAACCCGCTGGTGATCACCAAACAGGGTGATTTGATCTGCTTGGATGGCAAATTGGGTGCTGATGGTAACGCGTTGTTCCGTCAGCCTGAATTGCGTGAAATGCGCGATCCTTCTCAGGAAGATGAGCGTGAATCCCGTGCGGCTCAGTGGGAGCTTAACTATGTTGCCCTCGACGGTAACATCGGTTGCATGGTGAACGGTGCCGGTTTGGCCATGGGTACCATGGACATCGTAAAACTGCACGGTGGTGAGCCAGCGAACTTCCTGGACGTGGGCGGTGGTGCGACCAAAGAGCGCGTAACCGAAGCGTTTAAAATCATTCTGTCTGACGACAAAGTGAAAGCGGTTCTGGTTAACATTTTCGGTGGTATCGTACGTTGCGACCTGATCGCCGACGGTATCATTGGCGCCGTTGCTGAAGTTGGGGTTAACGTCCCGGTAGTGGTGCGTCTGGAAGGGAACAATGCCGAACTGGGCGCCAAGAAACTGGCGGACAGCGGTTTGAATATCATTGCTGCGACCAGCCTGACTGATGCGGCTCAGCAAGTTGTTGCGGCAGTGGAGGGTAAATAATGTCCATTTTAATTGATAAGAACACCAAAGTCATTTGCCAGGGTTTCACTGGTAGCCAAGGGTCCTTCCACTCCGAACAGGCTATCGCTTACGGCACTAAAATGGTCGGCGGTGTGACGCCGGGTAAAGGCGGTACCGTGCATCTGGGTTTGCCGGTGTTCAACACCGTGCGTGAAGCGGTTGAAGCGACCGGTGCAACGGCCTCGGTGATCTATGTTCCAGCCCCGTTCTGCAAAGACTCTATTCTGGAAGCGATCGATGCAGGCATTAAGCTGATCATCACCATTACTGAAGGTATCCCAACGCTGGATATGCTGACGGTGAAAGTGAAGCTGGATGAAGCCGGTGTACGCATGATCGGCCCTAACTGCCCAGGCGTGATCACCCCGGGTGCATGCAAAATCGGTATCATGCCGGGCCATATCCATCTGCCAGGCAAAGTGGGTATCGTTTCCCGCTCAGGTACACTGACCTATGAAGCGGTGAAGCAAACTACTGATGCGGGTCTGGGCCAATCGACCTGCGTAGGTATTGGTGGTGACCCGATCCCAGGTTCCAACTTTATCGACATTCTGAAGATGTTCCAGCAAGATCCGCAGACTGAAGCGATTGTGATGATCGGCGAGATCGGCGGTAGCGCTGAAGAAGAAGCGGCAGCTTATATCAAAGATCACGTGACCAAGCCGGTTGTCGGTTACATCGCCGGTGTTACCGCGCCTAAAGGCAAGCGTATGGGCCATGCGGGTGCCATCATTGCTGGCGGTAAAGGCACTGCGGATGAGAAGTTCGCGGCGCTGGAAGCGGCAGGGGTCAAAACCGTGCGCAGCCTGGCTGACATCGGTGACGCAGTGAAAGCCGTATTGAATCGCTGATATTTCACGATAAGAATAGTATCTCGACATGTTTGGCCACCCTTTGGGTGGCCTTTTTCATCCCTTGAGTTATCGCTCATGACGTACTCAAAAATGAGGTTATTGACGTTAATCGGGACCTTTTCTGTCGCCAAAACTATGTATTTGCGGGATTTGCGATCCACCTCTCAACACAGTCTCAGACTAATTAACCTGAAGCTGATTTGTGAGTTAACTCACTGCAATTATTTATTGGAAATAAAAAGTTAATATATTTCGAATGAAAATCTTCAC
>JBAQHZ010000220.1:0-3275 GCA_049288585.1 Chania sp. | reverse complement strand
AGTTTTGATAGGAAATTTAAGAGTATGAGCACTATCGAAGAACGCGTTAAGAAAATCATTGTTGAGCAACTGGGTGTTAAACAGGAAGAAGTTTTAAATAACGCTTCTTTCGTTGAAGATTTGGGCGCTGATTCTCTTGACACCGTTGAGCTGGTAATGGCTCTGGAAGAAGAATTCGACACCGAAATTCCAGACGAAGAAGCTGAGAAAATCACTACTGTTCAGGCAGCTATTGATTTCATCAACGCTAGCCAGCAGTAAGCGAACATATCTAGGCGGTCACTCGACCGCCTAAGTTTTTTCTATCCCTAGTGTCATATTTTCCCTCCTTGGAGGACAAACGTGTCTAAGCGTCGAGTAGTTGTGACCGGACTGGGCATGTTGTCTCCTGTCGGCAATACGGTAGAGTCCACATGGAACGCTCTTCTTGCCGGTCAGAGTGGCATCAGCCTGATCGACCATTTCGATACTACTGCCTATGCAACCCGTTTTGCTGGCTTGGTAAAGAATTTTAATTCTGAAGATTTCATCTCGCGCAAAGATGCGCGCAAGATGGACGCCTTCATTCAGTACGGCATCGCCGCCGGCATGCAAGCCATGCAGGATGCGGGGCTGGAAATTAACGAGGCCAACGCCAGCCGCATTGGTGCCGCTATTGGCTCCGGTATTGGTGGCTTGGGTTTGATCGAAGAGAACCACAGCTCACTGGTTAATGGTGGCCCACGGAAAATCAGCCCATTCTTTGTGCCTTCGACCATTGTGAACATGATTGCTGGTCATCTGACTATCATGTATGGCATGCGTGGCCCAAGTATCTCTATTGCCACCGCTTGTACTTCAGGTGTCCATAACATCGGCCATGCCGCGCGGATCATTGCTTACAATGATGCTGATGTGATGCTGGCCGGTGGTGCAGAGAAAGCCAGTACTCCGTTGGGCGTGGGTGGCTTTGGTGCTGCTCGTGCGCTCTCTACCCGCAACGACAACCCGCAGGCGGCGAGCCGCCCTTGGGATCGAGACCGTGATGGTTTCGTGCTGGGTGATGGTGCGGGCATGATGGTGCTGGAAGAATACGAGCACGCGAAAAAACGCGGTGCGAAGATTTACGCAGAAGTTGTCGGCTTTGGTATGAGCAGCGATGCTTACCATATGACGTCACCACCAGAAAACGGGGCAGGCGCCGCGTTGGCAATGGAAAATGCGCTGCTTGATGCAGGCATAGCCGCGTCACAAATTGGTTATATCAACGCGCATGGCACCTCGACGCTGGCTGGTGATAAAGCCGAAACTCAGGCGGTGAAAACCGTGTTTGGCAGCACTGCTAAAAGCGTCATGGTCAGTTCCACCAAATCGATGACCGGCCATCTGTTGGGTGCTGCAGGTGCGATTGAGTCAATCTTTACCGTGCTGGCATTGCGCGATCAGGCCGTGCCGCCAACTATCAATCTGGATAATCCGGATGAAGGTTGCGATCTGGATTTTGTTCCGCACGTAGGACGCCAGACGAAAGAGATGGAGTATACCCTGTGTAACTCCTTCGGTTTTGGTGGTACTAACGGCTCGCTGATTTTCCGTCGCGTGTAGTTAATCCCTCCTGAAGCTGATGAAGCCCGGTTTAATCGACCGGGCTTTTTTTATCGTGCTGGCTTTTCGAAAGCTCAGCCTGCTGTTATCGCTCTGTGTGCCTGTTATTCTGTAGTGAAAACCAACAGTGAGGGGGAAGCATGTACTGGATCAACGGACAACAGCATGATGCCTTGGCACCGAGCGATCGCGGTTTGCAGTTTGGTGACGGCTGTTTCACCACGGCGAGAGTCGTGGAAGGGAAAGTCGATCTCTTACCCTGGCATATTGAGCGGATGCAACAGGCGGCGCAACGCTTGCTGCTGCCTACCGTTGACTGGTTGGCGTTTGAGCGTGAAATGGCGCATGCGGCAGAATCTATCCCGCTGGGCGTGGTCAAAGCGATACTGACGCGAGGCCGCGGTGGGCGGGGCTACAGCCCGCACGGTTGTGAGCATCCCACACGTATTATTTCACGCAGTACTTACCCACAGCACTACCTGCAATGGCGCGAGCAAGGTATCCGTTTGGCGCAGAGCCCGATCCCGTTGGCCCGCAATCCTTTACTGGCCGGGTTGAAACATCTTAACCGTTTGGAGCAGGTGCTGATTCGCGCGCATCTTGACCAGACTGACGCCCACGAGGCGCTGGTGCTTGACACTAGCGGCATGCTGGTGGAATGCTGTGCGGCTAATTTATTCTGGCGTAAGGGAAAAGCGGTGTTTACGCCAAATCTGGATCAGGCGGGTGTTGCCGGGCTGATGCGCCGACGGGTGATTGAGTTACTGGCAGGCAGTGAATATCAACTGCACTTGGTCAGTGAACCGCTGGAAACGCTGGCCGATGCTGATGAAGTACTGGTGAGCAATGCGCTGATGCCATTGCTGCCAGTAAATCAAGCACAATCATGGTGTTACTATTCACGCCAACTGTATGATTTTTTGCGTCCACACTGTTAATGATGGCTGAACGATGAAGAGAAAAAAGCTAAAGATTGTGTTGCTGGGCCTTGTTCTGGTTTTGGCCCTGTTGTTCTGGGGTCATCAGAAAGTGAAACACTTTGCTGATACGCCACTGGCTATTGCGCAGGAAACTATTTTCAAGCTGCCAGCCGGGACCGGGCGTGTCGCTCTGCAAGGTTTACTGGTGCGCGATAAACTGATCCACAACGGCAGATGGTTCCCTTGGCTGCTGCGTTTGGAACCAGAGTTGGCCGAGTTCAAGGCTGGTACTTACCGTTTTACGCCGGGGATGACGGTACGTGAAATGCTGAAACTGCTGGCGAGCGGCAAAGAAGCGCAATTCAGCGCGCGTTTTATCGAAGGATCGCGCCTGCGTGACTGGTTGCAGGTGTTGCAGCAAGCCAAATATGTCAAACACACCTTGGCGGGTAAAAGCGAGGCCGAGATTGCCGTGGCGCTGGGGTTACCCACCGGCAGCAGTCTGGAAGGGCGCTTGTACCCCGACACTTATCTTTATACAGCCGGAACCAGCGATCTGGCGTTGTTGAAGCGTTCACACTCGCGCATGAACAAGGCGTTGCAGGAGATCTGGCAAGCGAGAGACACCAGCCTGCCGTATAAAACGCCGGATGAGTTGTTGATTATGGCGTCGATCGTTGAGAAAGAGACTGCCGTAGCGGAAGAGCGTACCAAGGTGGCTTCGGTGTTCGTCAACCGGTTGCGCCTGGGCATGCGTTTGCAAACCGATCC
>JBAQHZ010000219.1:0-10000 GCA_049288585.1 Chania sp. | reverse complement strand
GCAATGACATGGTGGAACATCTGGCGATATTCCATTTATTGATATCAAGCATAAGGACGTAAATCATGAAACTGAACAAAGTCACCCTTGCCGCCATCCTTTCCCTTGCCACACTGACAGGATTTAGCCATTTGGCCGTGGCACAAAATGGTATGAATGGACCGAACTCCCAACGGGGTATGGGCTATCACCAGGGCTATATGGCCAGCCTGACACCGGAGCAGCAAGCAACGAGCCAGAAGGCTTTTGATGCATTCCAGCTTAAAACAGCCGATTTACGCCAACAGATGATGTCCAAGCAATATGAGTACCAAGCGCTGTTAACCAGTAAGCCGCTTGATGAGCAAAAGGTTCTGGCAGTCAGCAAAGAAATTACCGCATTACGCGACAATCTCTACCAACAGCGTGTGGAGTTGGATACTCAGTTGGCAAAAGCCGGAGTCCCCGCTATGGGGCACCGCATGGGAATGGGTGGAGCAGGAATGCATGGCGGCCGCGGGTGCCGTTAAATTCTTGCCCGCTGGTTATCAGCCTGATCCAATGGCTGAAATAACGGCTAAGGCTCACTTTCCCATCTTTTAAAGGCAAAACGGAGAGAACGCTCAACAATTCCGAGGTTCTCTCCTTGCTCACTCGTACAGATAGCTTTGATGGGCATATTTCTCCTTCATCACGATGAAAATCTATCCAGAGATATAAAAAATCACAACTCATTGATTTAAATTATAAATTTACAATCATTCCATATTTGCGCTACTCAAGCCTGCACCTCCACTATAATTTTTTTCACCGCTACCTGAATAAAATCAAGTTCCTGCCATACTTCAAACTACGAGACTACTGGTTTCGTCACTTCTTACACTCACTAGACATTTTTGGGGTTTATATGACTAAAACAATCATTGCCATTGCTGTTGTGGTCGCAGCCCTTAGTGGTTGTGCCGCTAATAATACCTCTTCCGGCGATACCTTTACGGCCGCGCAGGCCAGGCAGGTTCAGACCGTCACCTACGGCACCTTGGTGTCAGTGCGCCCGGTAACCATTCAGGGCGGCGATGGTAATAATGTCGCGGGTGCCGTTGGCGGGGCCGTGGTGGGTGGCTTATTGGGTAATACCGTTGGCGGTGGCCGTGGACGGAATCTGGCAACCGGAGCCGGCGCCGTTGGTGGCGCAGTGGTAGGCCAGAACGTACAAAGCGCAATGAATCGCAGCAACGGTGTAGAGCTTGAAGTCCGCCGCGACGATGGCACGAACATTATTGTGGTACAGGCACAGGGAAGCAGCCAGTTCCACCCTGGACAACGCGTTGCCATTGCCACCAATGGTCGCACCGTCACCGTATCACCGCGCTAAGAGTGGTTTAAAACGTTATCCTCTTGTTTAGGCCGTTCACGGCAGAATGGCTTATCAAAGGGAGACTGTGTACAAAAAATCAATAAACTTTTCGGGATGATAGCGAGTTTTCCGGCTCGGTTATTACAATAAGAAACGGAGTTAAGATATATGCTTATCAAATGGGTTAAACGTCTTGTACTGATGGTGCTGCTTTTAGTCGTCGGTGCACTGATTGGGCGTATTTATTACACCCAGCAAGGCCCGGCACTACAGCTTTGGCACACTTTTGTGCCGGATGAAATGCGTGCCGATGCGATCGATAAAGCCAGTTGGGCTGACTATCTAAAAGCGGAAGACGCTATTTTCAATGAAGTCCGGTTGAATGTTACCGATAAGCTGGACAGCAGCGTACAGACACCGTTGAATCGTTATTATTCCGGAAGCCCTATTTATCCCGAAAAATTCCCCACCGATTGGAATCGCTCATACGTGATGATGCCGGAAGGCAAGCCAAAAGGTGCCGTAGTGTTGTTACACGGCTTAACCGATACCCCTTACAGCCTGAGACATATTGCAGATAATTATCGTCAGGAAGGTTATGTTGCCGTCGGTATTCGCTTACCTGCACACGGAACCGTTCCAGGGGCTTTGACCAGCGTAGACTGGCAGGATTGGTTGGCCGCAACCCGCCTGGCGGTGCGTGAAGCCAAAAGCCTGGCAGGTAACGATGTACCGCTGCACATCATTGGTTTCTCCAACGGCGGCGCATTGGCGATGAAATACACGCTGGATGCACTAGATGATGCCACCTTGGCAAAACCTCAGCGCGTGGTGCTGATTTCCCCCATGATCGGCGTGACCAGCTTTGCCCGCTTTGCTGGCGTTGCCGGTTGGCCAGCCATTTTCCCGGCGTTTGCCAAAGCTGCTTGGCTGGGCATCGTGCCTGAGTTCAACCCGTTTAAATACAATTCATTCCCGGTGAATGCGGCGCGTCAGTCTTTCCAATTAACCCAGGAATTGCAAAAGCAGATCGCCCGCGATTCGCGTAACAACAAGATGGGGGAATTGCCACCGATTCTGACCTTCCAATCGGTTATGGATTCTACGGTCAGTACCCGTGCGGTGATTACGGCGCTGTATAACCATCTGCCCGCCAATGGCAGTGAAGTGGTATTGTTTGATTTAAACCAGGCGGTCAGTTTCGGGCCATTGCTCAGAACCTCGTCCTACACCGCACTGCCACGGCTGCTGCCGCCACCGCCACGCAATTACAAGGCAACGGTAGTGACCAACGTTTCACCAGAAAGTACCGATACGCTGGCACGCACCACCGCCGCCGGGCAAAGTGCAGACACCACCGAAATGCTGGGTATCACGTATTTGCCGGATATTTTCTCGCTGTCACACGTTGCTCTGCCGTTCCCGCTCAATGACTCACTGTATGGCCGCTATCCTGAGCCGCGTAACCAGTATGGCATCAGCCTGGGGACCTTCGCCGCACGCGGCGAACGAGCGGTGCTGGTGGTCGGGTTGGATTCGTTGATGCGCATCTCCTCGAACCCGTTCTTCCCGTACATGCTCAAGCGTATTGATGACAACATCGGGTCACAGCCAAAATAAACAGCGCCTCTGATGGCTGGTGCATAAACAACACCAGCCATCGTTATTGGTTGCTACTGTTTTACCTGATACCGCACGAGATGACTCAATTTCTCTACCACGCGGTCTGCAATGGTACGCTTTAGCCAGTCACTAAGCTGAGACTTATGAAGGAGCGTACTCACCAATAACTCATCCAGAGTGACGGGGTTTGCCGCCAATCGGCGAAGCTCACCAACAAATACTGTGTAGAAGTCGGCGGGTTCTTGGGACGTTGCGACCTGATCAACGTCAAAGAACTCAGATTTACTCTCCATCACCGTTTGCGATGCGCCTGATTCTTTTATCGCTTCCGGTTCCCTCAGTGCAAAATTGAACAAGGCTGGTGAAGTATCTAAAGAGAACAAATCAGCCTGCTCGGCTTTCTCTCGATAGGATGCAGGATTATCTGCCAGCAACAAGTCAGATGCGTTAAAAGCCTGAATGTTCGCTTCACACCAGCGGCCACCATTGGCGACCAGATCACGGTTTGCGGCGCTTTTATCTTCTGTGGGTTTGACCCATAACGGCGCCCAGCCTTTTTTGAGGTTCTCTTGCGCGCCGCTTAGCGTGCCGCCTGTTTGCCCAGAATGGATCACCAGAGAACTGTCGGCCAGGCAATAGATATATTTGTTTCTTGCCATGGCGTTACCTGCGCTGAACCCGGCTTCCGGGTAAAAAGGTGAAACCAGAACCACATTCCCCTCCATCAGCCCATTGCGCCATTTGGCACTGGTCGCCGCTTTCAGCAGGCTATCTGCCATAACGCCAACAACTGTTCCACCCTTGTGCATAGCCCCCTGCATGGCCGCTTCGTCCACACCTCTAGCCCCACCAGAAACAATCGCGATACCCTCAAATGCCGCTTTAGCACCCACCTGTTCGGCGTAAGACAAATCACTGAGGCTGGCGTTACGCGAGCCAACCACAGCCACTCCCCTGACATTCAGTAACGCTTTGCTGCCACAGCCAAACAGCACGGGTGGGGAGTCTGTTTTTAGACGCTGTTTTAGCCTTCTTGGATATTCGGAGTCAGAGCGCGTCACGACCCAAAGACCGGCACGCTGCCACTTTTCAACGGCCAACGCCAAACTATGGCCACGGTTCAGTAACTGTACAATACGTTCAATGCTGATACGTGGGTCATGCCAGCCATTCAAGAGGGATTGTGGTTCAGATACCAATAAATCCGCCGGCGCAGTAGACTTTTCTTTCAGCCATAAAGCAAAGCGCCCCCATTCTGCATTGGTTAGCGGTTTAGCATCTTCACTGCTGGCTTTAGTAAAAAAGCTGGTTAACAGCAGCGTAGCTTGTGCGGTTGGCGATAAATTCATGAGTCGCTTGCCGAAGAAGATGCGAGTGCAACAGATCGGCGATAACGCGGTTATTGGCTGTCGCCGTTGTGCCCAGCACCGGAGTATTGGCGGGTAACTGGCACAAAAATGTTCACGATACGCCGATAGTCAGGGCGGAAATCATGGCCCCAGTCGGAAATACAATGTGCTTCGTCGATGACCATCAAAGCGATATGGTTGGCAATGGGTTGCAATACCGTTTCAATAAAGCTGTCATTAGCTAATCGCTCAGGTGAAATCAACAGGCAATCAATTTGATTATTCAAAATTTGCCGTGTTACGGCTTGCCAATCCGCCGTACTGGTTGAGTTCATGGTCTGTGCGACGATGCCCAAACGCAGGGCAGATTCAATCTGGTTACGCATCAGTGCCAGTAGAGGAGAAACGATAATGGTTGGCCCCATGCCGCGATCGCGGAAAACCCGGGTACTGATAAAATAAACCGAGCTTTTCCCCCAACCGGTTCGCTGCACGACCAACAGTTTCTGCCGTTGGTTAACCAGAGCATCAATTGCCTCCCATTGGCCATCGCGAAACTGAGCACCAGGATCGGCCAGTGCGGTTTGTAACAGCTGTTGGGCTTGTTCTCGGTTCATCTCACCTCCGTGATTTACAGAGTTTCTGTTTGGATATCGGCAGTTCCAACCTTTCCCCACTCATTGAGCGTGGCGATCACCACCTCTGCGGGCAAAAACTCTTGTTCGAGGCGGCCGCGCTTTTGCATCAGTAAATAGCGGTAAAATTCTCCCTCGTCGCGCAGCAAACCTTCGGGAGCCGTATCCTGCGCCGTTACAGGTTCCACCACGGCGCTGCTGTAGGAATAGCGATCAAACAGCATGCGGTTCATTAACAGAACATGAATAGCCGGATAATAACCTCGCACCCTTGCCAGCATCAGCAAACCCCAGGTATCCATATCTCCCCAATAACCCACTGATTTTTCTGCAAGCCAGGGGGAGGTAAGCCACTGCAAATCAAGGCCAGCCCCAAGGATCGCAATGGTGTCAGGTAATTCAGGGAGTTGATGAATGCAGTGTTCATTTTCGACCACCAGTATCCGCGTGGCAGGGAGCGCTGCCTCAGCTAATTCTGCCGTGGTTATTTTGATTTTTTTAAACGGAAGTAACCCAGGAACCAGCGGTGTAACCAGCACCCAATGGTTATTTTCATCCAGCGCGTCCAGAAAAGCCGTCAACCCTTGCTCGCTGGCCTCACCTGCGAAACGTTCATCCAGCAGTTTGGTCAGCAGGGGAGCATTTCTTTCGAAAAACTTGGTGTCTACCCCTTGATCGGCCAGCAATCTTAACGGGCGCCCCTGGGCACAACCCGGTGTCAAACGAGTGGCAAGTTCAACGGCATCGATCACTTCCGCCAGCGATTTTTGCTGCCAGAGCGAGCGTTGGTTAATCAACAATGGGTGAAAAAGCGTGTCGACACGTTCTACGATGTGTTCAAGCTGCTTAAACTCCTGACTGACCTGCGGATCTGATGCCGCCTTGATCCAGTCTGAAGGCTGATATAACACCCAGCGAACGGGGATTAAAACCGGGGTGAGGCTGGCGCGGTAACTCACAGGTTCCCATTCCACATTGCCAATACTTACCTGTCGCCAGGCCTCAACATGGCGTTGCACACATTGCGCGCTTTCAGCAAACGCCTTTGCTGAAGGCTTACCGATCGGCACATGCAATGGCCAACAGCCCGGCTTGAGCAAACGTTCACTTCGAATGCTGGCTTTATGCCACTGCCTGGCCAGTTTCCGGCTGATATCACTGGGTGAGTTCATGCGCGTCCTGATTTCTCCGCTGATAGTGCTGCTCAAGCTCTTCCCAACTCAATGACGCCATATTGGAGCTCTGGCCGCGCCGATGAACCACAATGGCTGAGCGGGTATGATGGCGCAGCAGCCGCATCTCTTTGTTTGGTGTGATAAAGACCGCATGTAAGCCAAACTCTCTGAGTGCGGCAATAATCCGCCCAGCTACCGCATGTGAGCTGCGGGAAAAGGCTTCATCTAATACAATGGTGCCAAACAGGGGGCGGTTACTGCCTCCTGGGCACAATGCATAGCTCAACGAGGCGGTTAACACGTAAGAAGCGATGATCTCTTTCTCCCCGCCGCTGCCGCCCTGTGAGCCAGTGCGGGTTTCAATCACCTCTCCGGTATGGCGATCGATAACCGAGACGGCAAATTCAAGGCGGAATCGTGGGTCCAACAAGGCTCTGGCACCTAAAGTACGGTGACGTTCGCAGGCATCTTTGAGTTGGCTCACCAGTTCGCGCAGCGCTTTATACTGGCTTTCGCCGTTATCATCGGCGAAGCGCGCCGCATTCAGCTGGCGCTGGGCCGTCTGCAAGTTATGCAAGCTGGTGTGTATGACCTTTTTTGCCACTAGGCGCAGATAGCGATCCGGTTGGAAATCAACCCGGACCATCGTGTTATTGAGATCGTTCAGGCGATCTTCAATCATCAACACTTCGTGTTCTATATGGCTGAGCAACTGGGTGACGCCCTCATCAGAAGAACGATTCAGGTACTCAATAAAGCGATTAAGTTTTTCTGGTAATGCCTCCTCGGTCAGTTCCTGTAAGCGTTGCAGGTACATCGGGACGTCTTCCAGTTCCCGGCCCACTTCAGAAAGTGCGCCAGTATCGATTTTCTGGGCATCGGACATCCGCTTAGTCAACTCTCTGCCAATCTTTTGCAGATCATCCCTGATCTCATCAATCTGCTTTTGCAACTCCCGCGCGTGATCACGCTCCAGAGACTGAATATCGTCCCGCTGTTCGGCGGCCACTACGGGTAAATATTTGGCACCCTGCTCCCGCTGCGCCTCGGTCATGCCTATGCCAGCCACTTGCTGGCATTTTTGAGCCGATGAAGCCGCCTCTTCGAGGCTCCTTTCCAACCCGCCATAGCGCTTGATTTCCCGCTGAAATTGCAGTTCCAGCTGATTCTGCCGTTCCTGAGCATGGTCAAGTTCCTGCTTGGCGGCCATGGCGTCCGACTCTGGGCGCATCAGGTTCTCCAGACGAGCCACCAATTCTGCCACCTGACGCTGGGCACCGGGAAGGTCAATATCGGTGAACTCAAGATGGCGGAGGCGCTCGAAGATACGGGTTTGCATCTGAAGTTTGCTGACGGCCCCTTTGGCCTCACCCAGCGCCCGCCTAGCCGCATTTAACTGTTCTTCAATCTGCGCGATCTCTCGGGTGAGAAAGGTCAAGCGATCCTGGTTATCGAACCCCGTCAGCCAGTCATCCTCCAAGCGCTTTTGGTCCTGCTTATCATAGAAGCGTGCCTTACCTGACATCAGCCCCTGCGCGGTCATGGCGTGTTGAGTATCACGCAACCGCTCGGGATTATCGACGCAGTGACGATCGATACCGGCCAGCAGTGTTTGAACGACAGCTTTCCAGGGGTGATCCTTCCAGAGCAGTTTATGTGTAAAGCCATCTTCGAAAAATGCGGGGCGCGATGATGGCATCTTGACTTCAAGCAAACGGACGTGCAGGCGATTATGCCGCTGGTTAATCCAGCGCAGGGCATGTTCTGCCGCTTCAGGTGGTACCAGGATGCGCAGCCGGTGGCTACCGATGGCGCGTTCAATCGCACCCCGCCAAGCCTGCTCTTCTTGCTTGATTTGTACTAACTCGGCAACGAAAGGCAACGCTGACTCATCAAGGCCCAACGCGGCAGCCAGTTCGCCACGAAATGTCTGGTAGGGCGCGGGAAGGTTAGAACCGGGGCGGCGTTCAACTTCAGCCTTTTCCTGTTGTAATTGCTGGACTTGCTGTGTCAACCCGAGTTCTACCGCCCCCTTCTGATAGGCCTCATTTTCTTTTATTGTTATCTCGTCGTTGATTTGCTCCAGCCGCGCTTCGCTCTCCTGCTGGTTAGCCTGTAACGCTACCTGACTCAGTTCTGGCGATAGTTCAAGATTACGGGCCAACTGTTGATATTGCGTCGCTTGAACTTCTCGCCGGCTACAGATGCTTTTCCATTCGTTAATACGTTCATTTAAGTCATCGATATTGGCACCACCCACCTGCATGTAACGCTGCAAACACTCCGTCACCTGCATTTTCTGTGCCTCAACCTGCGTTTGCAGGCCAGCCCTGATGGTTTCCGCCGCCAGGATCTCGGTTTGCAGATCGGTGACTTGAGCTTGCCACAGCCGGAAAGCCTGTTCAGCGAACCAGACCGGCAAAAGGGCTTCAAGTGAGAGTTTATCGTCCAGTTGCCCCTGCTGTGCTTGATACTTAACCCAGCCGTCAGCAATAGGTTGCAGCGAGCGTTGCTGCCGGCGCGCGGTTTCCAGTTCCTGGTGGATATCCGTCAGGTCATCAAAACTGCTGGCAACCTCCGCTGCGCGGTCAAAGGCAGAGTGATCGTCAAGTACCAGTTCGCGGAAAATTTCATCAATGCTGTTGAGCTGTTTTAATCCTGCGGCCCGGTTCAGTAGCGTGAAAGCGTTTTCACCCACCTCAAAGTAGTCACGTAGACGCGCCAGGTAGGATTTTTTGTTCGTCCAGGTCCAAATCCCGGTGCCATCTTTCTCCATTTGCCGCAGGGCTCGCATACCACCGCCATGGTGCACGTTGAGCCAGTGTTCCAGCGTGTGTTCAGGATTGTCACTGAATAACCAAAGTTTTTTCAGATCGGTGGCGGTTGAGCTGGTACCTTCAAACCACAGTAATGCCCCCAGACGGACGAGTTGCCCATTGCGCTCCAGCGTTGCTGTGATCCCGGTGATGGTTTTACCTAGCCGCGCAATATGAGATTGCCCAGGGCCGCCATCACCAGGCCCGGAAACACCGCGAACATAAGAAACCAGATCGCGATCGCTTTCATGCCCCCCAGTAGAAGCCAAGTTGTAACGGGGGTTCGCACACAGAAGTGTCATAAGCGCATCCACTAACGTGGTTTTGCCACTGCCTGTCGGGCCAATGACCGCAGTTCCTGCGGGATCTATCGTTGCCTGGTGCCGCCCCTGGAAACCACCCCAGTTGAATAATTCAATATGGGTCAAAATAAAGGTTTCATTCTCAGCCCAAAGCGCGGTTTGCTTCATGTCATATCCTCCATGCCTGCCCAGGGCCTGTCATCCTCCGCAGGAGATTTGTTCTCCACCTGCTCTTGAAGCCAAACCAGTAAGGCCTGCAAGTTTTCGGGGTTGGCCAGATGGGCGATGATAGGACGGATAGTGACGCGCTCTTGCGCATCCAGTGCGGAAACCAACCCATGGCCTTTCAACTGATCTAACAGGTTGATAACCCGGGTTCGTTCTTTAGACTCGCTGCCCGGGTCGCCCAGGTAGACCTGTAATTGTGGGATTAACTCGTCGACAGCGATCGTTGCCTGACCGGCCCCGGTTCCGCTTTCCTGTTCATAAGCGATAAAATGTTTGCGCAGCATCGCTACCAGCAACGATTGCTCCAGATTCAGGCGTTGTCGACGCACCAGCGGATGTGCCCACTCATCCTGCTCCTGTAAGTCATCCTGGCGTACCGCGACATAGAGCAGGCCCCGGATTTCGTCTATCCCCATTTCAAGATCCAAGGGTTGCAGAATGTGTGATATCTCTTCCGTATTTGTTAAAGCGGTTCGATAAAGGTTGGGCTTCTGGTTCTCCTCAAGCAGGCCATATTTGAGAAGTTCCTGTACGGC
>JBAQHZ010000218.1:0-12763 GCA_049288585.1 Chania sp. | reverse complement strand
ATCAATGTGGTTAAGGATTATTTCGTGGTTAAGCATGGAGGCTGTCTGCTCGTATTAGCGGGTCAAGAACGGAGATCATACCTCAAAAGCCGTGCCATGCCTCACTCATATGAGGGGATGGTTAAGGGTAACCCCCCATTTGAATCGCTATTTTCTATGGATCGCAGAGAAAATCTTCAGCTATACACAGTGCTGAAATATGACTTCTATGGATATTATCGTTCCTGCAGTCGCATTCCCTATCATGATGCTCACGCTCCCATAATCCATTAGATTTTCTACGGTAGAACCAACCCGGACTAAAACCCACTTTAGTCATTTCTATGCCCGGATGCATAACGACTAATTCACAGACCTCAAAAAGTTCAGGTGCATGAGTGATTATACCAACCCCTTTTTGATAAACAGTGTTATATCCCATACCGGGATGCTTGATGATTTCATCGATTTCAAATGCTAGATAGCTTTTTCCTTCAAGCATTTTTTCAATTTTAGGAAAACACAATCGTGTACTTGCATCGGCAGTACCGAAAAGAATTATTCCCGGTGCTGTAACAACTTTACCATCGCTCAGTTTACCATCGCACATTTCTATCGAATCAAACATTTCACTTATCCTACAGCCTTGGTAAAAAGCTGTGGCTGGCGAGGCGATTTTTTCGAAGCTCTTTTGATATTCAGGCAACTCAAGCGCTCGCTTGAAGACTGGAACCGGGAATTCTGGATCACGGAGTGACTCTATTTCTCTCCACGGCAACTCTAAAAGCGCTTTGAGAATGGGGTCTCTTGTAGCCGGAGGGAAAATAGAATCAGTGTTAGTTAAGCCTCGCAAGGCTGCATACTCACGGAAAATAGACCGACTCGCTGTAATTTGAGCAACGAAGCATTCCTTTGGAACCGGCTTTCCAAGCATAGGACCTAAAAGCCATGCTTTTTGCGCTTCAGTTCGAGGGAAAAAACCATCAATTGTTAACGTGGCCAGATCTACAAGACCTACCCCTGCAGCGATAGATTTATCAATCAAATAAAGATGACCCTCTCCCTCTTCAAAATCATACTGAGCAAATTTTTTGCGTTCCCAAAGAAAGTTTTCACCGCAATCTTCACACATATCGATGCCGGGTGACTCGGTGTACTTATGGCTAGCGAACCATGCGCTAACCGCAGGGCTTGAAGAACAATCAACGTAAAATGATTTCCATCCATAATGCTGTAAAAGTGCCTGTGTATAACTAATGTCATTAACATGGTCACCAATAAGCACTTCAAGAACTTTACTGGCATAACGAGACCACTTCATCGTTTCTGAGGGAACGCAATTTTGGCGGTCGAATGAAGCGATAACGGATGGCTCACCAGGTATGCCGTAATGACTAAGCTGCCCCCTGAATAGCACGTCTTTACCAAACTTGGCGATGAACTCTTCCAGCTCATAAAGTGAACTTGCTTTTAACTGTTCCACTTTTTCTCCAGATATTAAATGTCCAAAAGTTAATCGCCATAGGTCTTGCGGCTGAGGCATGATAGCGAGTTATTATGCAAGACATGCTTCGCACAACTTCTGCTTATGCCAATTTCACTTAACGATTTTGCAGGACATCCAAGGCTGTATCTAGTGCAACAACTGATTCAACGATCGTTCTCACTGCCGCGAGATCGAACTCATGATCGCGCTGAGCATCGTGCACACCGCTATTAAGATAACCCCATTCGATGCTTGTACCGCTGACATTAAGCAGCCTAGCCAAAGCTGCAACAGCTTCTGGAGCGCCAGCATGTTGCGCCGCGATACGATCTACGGCAGAGCGCAGCTTGGTACATTTGTTGTTCAACTCCCAAGGCGAGCGTGGACCACCGAGCTTGATGTCTATACGCCCATCACCGCGGCGGCCCATCCACGTCCAGAGGCGGTCGGTCAGGCTCTCCAGTGCAGGACGTGCCTGGCGCAGTGCATCACGTTTTTCATCGGCGGCTAGGGCCTGCTGCGCCAGCAAGACGTAATTCTTGGTCGGCGGGTTACTGTCAACCCGAAGTTCATGTTCACCATCGTGTGGCAGGAACCTGTAGCGCTTAATGGCACCGGCACGTCTTGCACCAAGTTCCTGCTGAATGCGATGCAAGAACTCTTCGGCATGGGATGTCAGTATGATCTGTTTGCCATCCAGCAGTCCATCTTCGAAGAATGTGCGCCATATACCATCCCGGTGCTCATCATCAATCGCATTAACTACATCATCAAAAATCACCACGGGACATCTTTGAGAAATATTCTTGGCAAGCAAAATTGCTAGGCCGAGGCATTTGATATGCCCTTCGCTGAAGACGATCAGTGCGTCGTAGCGCACGCCAGGTTCACCGACAAACTCTACTTCGATCTTGCCGTTCTCGGCGACGGGCAGCCATAGGGCATGCAGCATGTCGCAGGGAGCATCGCCGCGATTGAATGCGTTGTACAAGGATCGTGCTTGTTCTCCTAGCCCCTGAAGCAGCATGCTCGGTAACGCGGCCAGATAGCCCTGTATTTCGGGCAAGAATCCATCGTAGGCAGCCTTTATTCGTTGATGGTAAGCCACTACAGGTACTTCCGCTGCAACCGCCTGAATCAGTTCTCGGTTGGTTTCATCGAACTGATCTACAGTCAGTCGAGCTGTTGCCAGTTCTTGGTCTGCTGCCGTGCGCATCGTCCGCAACCGTTCAACTCCCAGTTGATGCTGATTCAGCCTATCTCGCTCTTGTGCTAGGGCACCGCGCTGAGCATGTATGTCGCGAGCGTGCACATCTAGACGCTCGATAGTTGCGGCAATCCCCAGTAGAGCGATCCAAGCAATCCGTTCACCATCAACCCATATGGCAAGCCACACCCCTGTAGAAGTGGGAGGTAGTACAGGCAGCGCCGCAGCCTCTAGCTCGGCAGGACATGCGGTTGTCGCTACAGTCACGACCCGACGCATTTCCTCCCACAGGATACGGATGGAATCGCCCAGTTCTGTCCGCAGGGTACCTTCACTTTGTTGCAGCACAGCCAATTGGGCAAGCGCCTCCAGGCCTGCACGTGCTTTAGCGAATGGGTCCTGCGTCACCGCATCCAGTGCTGTACCACAAGCAGGGCAGGCTATAGCACCATCGGCCAAGGCCTGGACTGCTTCGTAGAGCTTCGCGTAAGACACCTCGATTGCACGGGCCGCGAGCTGTCCCGAAGCCTCTTGCCAGAGCCTCTGCCGTTGATACGCATCAGCCAGTAGTTCCTCTAGGCGAGTCTGTGTCACACCGTGGATGGCAGGAGGAACTGCATCGAGCTGAGTTTGAACGAATTGTAAGCGTCCTTGTTGCTCAGGGGTCCCCAAAAGCCATTCAATGCAGGCCTGATAGGTTGCTCCGGGAGAGATATGCTGTGCCAATGCACGCTCTAACGCCTCAATCTCAGCAATCTTTTGTGGATAGGTAGCAATCACTTGCTCGGAATTGGTCAACTGGAGTCGACGCTGATCCAACTGCGTCGCCTGGACACCGACGAGCATCAGATCCTGATCGAGAGAAGGGTTGAAGCCTCGGACGAATTCGCTGAACTGATCCACGCCGAACAGGGTAGCAATGAGCTGACGCTGATCGCCGGGAGTCCTCGCCGCAATGCGCGCGAAGTCGTCCAAACGGTTCTTCTCAATGAAACAAAAGCGATGTTCGGTTTCGTCTGGCTGTACGGCTCCCCCTCCAGCAACCGACAGCACAGGAGGAATATAGCGGCGCAAGCGTGCGTTGTTGCAGTAGGCCCGCTGGTCTACCCGCTTGACCTGTGCTTCGTTGATGGTGCCAAGCATAGCCACCTCTAGCGCCTCGCAGAAACTGCTCTTACCAGTGCCGTTGGCTCCATAGACCAAAGTGATGTCGTGGCTAAGGTCAAACATCTCTTGCCGCATGAATCCGCGGAATGGACCAACCTCGAGCTGATGCAAACGTCCGAGTGCAACGCCAGCATCGGGCCCGTTCACTTCCCTTTCGTAGGCAACAGGCATCTGCACCAGATGTGCAATTGCCAGCGGGACCAAGCGCGTAGAACGACCTCGGCGCGCAGCCCCTACCTCAGCGAGAGGCTGAAGGTTTCTAAGCACCAGATGCGCAAGCCGTCGTACATCCTCGTGCACGTCTCGCTGCGCCAGATACGTGAGAAATCGGTGGTACTCCGAATGGATGCTTGCCATGTTATCTCCTGTACGCAGTAAGACGCTTTGGCCGCGTCCATGCGGTGTCAATTATCTGACTGCGCGGTCAGGCGCTACTGGTGTTCCTTTATTTCACATATTTCGCAGTCATGATGACTTATTCCCACAAAATAATATGCCGCGGTGTTAACAATTTCTGCTTCTGGAACTGAGCGACCTGTCAGCTCTGATTAGCCCAAAAATAGCGTAGTGCAATTAACCGCAAGCCTGACCGTAGCAAGCAAAAACTGTGAGGTCACCACGAGTGAAAACATAATGTTTGAGCGTTTCAGCCATGACTGATTTCGGGCTTTTATTGTCGTGCCACCATCCTTTGGTTACTCCCTCATCGTCGCAAACCTGTGTTACTAAACCTACCTTGCAGCCAGCATTCCTGGGTAACGCTTAGCGATGATATCGTTCATCTTGTTAATCAAATTGGGTTCTCTGAACACAATATGCGCCGACCCTTTCATGAAGTACCGGATGCTCAGATAATCATCTTGGTAATCCTTCGCCACCCGCCGGTTGACACAGATATGCTCATAGAGCCGAGTGGTGATATCACCCCGGTTATCAGGTAGTGGTTTGCCATCAAGTAAATACAGCATCCGCTCCAAATCAGCCAGTTGATCACGTCGATAACTGTGGTTCAGCGTAAATCCCCATTGGTTGTAACTCACCAAATTGCTCACGATGATCTTTTTGCCAAACCGACAGGGATGATTGGTTTTGTAATCCCACGATAACGCCTTGAACAGGTTGATGATCCCTCGTTCAAACACCTCGCCCTTATCACGATGCAACTGCTCGAACGTGCTGTAGATACTCTCTTCACTGATCGCTGGCATATCTTTACTTTCCAGGCTGCGATACCACTGGTCGCGAGCCTGTGCGTCCATCAGCGCCAGCATACCGGAGCGGTTCATCAAGCTTTGCCATAGCTTGCGATCAATCTTGCGGATGATGGCTGCCAAGCCTTTATCTTGCTGTTGGGTGAGGTAACAGCCGTAACGGTGGCTGGCCTCGACCACCCAGTCCTCCAATTCACCGCCACCGATGCCTTGGATCAGTTTGCCTAGTTCTTGTAGCTGAATCATTACTGCAGCAATCTGTTTTAGTGCGGTTTCACGTCCTGTAAGCAAGCGTTCAATATTGGTTGAGCAAATCATTTCGGTATGACCGGTCAGGACATCTGGGTTTTCAATAACCGTATTCGATAGCTGAGACATGTCGAACTCCATAAAAGCAGAAATGCCCGCACTTTTGGCGGGCATGGTGTGTGACGTGCGGCGAATTATTCCCCGTAGGGGGTTTGTATCGTTTGGTAGACCGCGATATAGACATGGCCAAAACTGCCCAACGTATCCGCTTCACAGGTAAAACCAGCGTGTTGGACAGTCACACAGTGCTGGCGGCGTTGATCGAGTTCGCCAGACCGTAGGCAGGCCTCCAACTGTTCAATCAGCACCGGGAAAGCGGTATTAAGCGTTTGGAGAACGTCCGGAGCAAATATGCCGACAAAGCCAGCTCGGTCAGCCAGAAAATGCAGGCTATTACCATGCTGCACCAATCTTGCCCCCAGTCGTGGTGTGATAGTTCGTTGCAGACCCCAGAGGGGTGTTTCATCGTTAGTGTTAGCTGTGTTTAGAACAAGTTCTTTCATCGTTGAATATCCTTAATAAGCACAACGCCAGCGACAAGGCTGGCGTGTTGGCAGGTGAAAGTAAGTTGAATAAGTGGTGTCAAACGAGGCGATGGTTTATCGGGCTTCGTAATCCCAACGCACTGCGGGCACGAAGCAGATCGGTACCGTTCAAGGTGGGGTCTTGTGCCATCATGCTGAAACCGGGGCGATCAATGCGTACCAGGTCGAATTTCTCCACCAGTTCATTGACGGTTTTACGTACCGTGACGCCATGCTCAATCTGCTGGGCTATCGCCAGTTCGTCGTGATACGGCGTATCGTTAAGCTCTAGGCCGTAACAGTGCCTCAGCAACCATGCCAACAGTTGTTGGTATTCGCTCTGTGCCCGATTGGTGCTGGATGAGGTTTGAGGTGTTTTGTCGAAGGTTTTCATGCAGACAGTTCCTTAAAACAATGGAGAAACCGGTAGCTTGTAGGGGTGGGTCAGCCAGTGACCTATGGCCTGGCATAGCCTCTGCCAGTTGTGTAATAAGACGGCGTTGTGCTGGGAAAAATGAAATACGCCAGGCACGGATGATGCTCTCTTATTCATGAGAGAATGTCCTTTGAAAATAAATGGATAACGAGAGGGTGGAGCGTTGAATGTGGGCTGTATTACCAGTCGAAGGTGGTAAAGTCGGGCAATACCTCACCTAAGGCATCAATATGCAGGTAACTCAGTTGATGGCGTTTCATCAGCGTGGTGACCAGATATCGGCAGGTTTTGGAAAGCCCCAGCCGTTTGAGTTGTAATACTGGGTGCGTCCAGACATCTAGTCGCAACAGATACCCAGTGCCCGAAAATGAGATCCATTCGCCATCGCTAAACTCATCCTGACAATGCGAGATCCGATACAGCACCGCATTATCCTCCTCGCTGATATGGGCGGAACTGCATTGCAGGCCGAAGCGTAAAAGCGGCGTTGTTACCATTATTGGTTCACCTTCTTTATTACACCCCGTTGCGGGTAACGACGTTGATGATGTGCCAATACCTTCTCACGCCATTCTGGGCTGATGACCGGAGCCATAGCCAGGTAGCGCCTAGGACAACTGTAATAACAAGGCTGCATAGACTCATCCATCGCCTTGTAGCCCCAGCTACCGCCGGAGACCTGCATCAAGGTGCAACGAATGATCGTTTGGGCGACTTTTGCCGGATCCTTCGGTGTACTCTGGACAACTGACCACAGGACATTGCCGCGCAGGGCATGTGCCAGCGTGACGTGTTGATAATGTTCGGTGTCGTCGGTTTGGATTAATGCTGCGATCAGTTCACGGCGAGAGCGGTGTGAAAATAACCAGCCCATAGAAAATGTTCCTTATAAAGAGGGAGACGCACGATATCAGCGCAAGGTTGGAAAATAGAATGAAGGACAGTTGCTATCAGCCTGGTAACCAGCCGCGCTCGGCGAATGACACAATATCCAGACCACCGACAATCAGATGGTCCAAGACTCTCACATCAACCAGTGCCAGCGCGTTAACCAGCCTGTCGGTGATCTGCCGGTCGGCCTGGCTGGGTTCAGCCTCACCGGACGGATGATTGTGAGCCAGAATAACGGCTGCCGCGTTATGACGAAGCACCGCCTTCACCACTTCGCGGGGATGGACTTCCGTGCTTCTGATACTGCCGGTGAACAGCGTTTCGCACGCCAGCAATCGGTGCTGATTGTCCAAATGCAAAACAACAAACACTTCGCGCTCCAGCCCAGCAAGTTGTAACCGTAACCAATCCCGAGCCTCACAGGCGGAGGTGAACGATGTCCCAGGTTCTCGCAGATGCTTTTCCAGCAATGACAGTGCGCGTTTAACCGTGCGCTGTGCCGTTAACGGCAGGGTTGTTGATGCCGGTAATGTTGATGGATTCATTTCGGTGCTCTCAGTCATCAGTCAATCAGGGCGAAAATGGCGCGACTTTCAGGATGGTGCAACGCGTATTCCCTAAGGTTGTAGAAGTGTTCAGTCATGGCTTCGCTTTCGGCACGGCAAGCGTGATGGCTGTAGGCCATCAGACAGGCAATGATACCCGCCGCCTGCCGGTTAACGGTGGCCCCGTTGCCGTTGAGGGTGTTGAACAGCACATACTCTTTTTCGGTGTCTGGTATCAAAAAGGCACCGCCGTTACTAAGCGTGTAAAACTCCCACTGCCCACCGTGGTAATCGGCACACAGGCGATCCAACCAGCCAAAGATGTGAGGTTCCAGAATGAGCCATTGCGGTATGCTGCCGAAGTGCTGCGGCCAGAAGCGAGAGCGCTGACGGGTTAGCACCACAGTGGCTGTCAGTGCGTTGGCCTGAATGGGTACAGCAGATGATGATTGTATCTTCATGAAAAGTTTCCTTATTGACCATCAAGAAATAAAAACAGGCCCCACCGGAAACGGGGAGCCTGTTGGTGGTATATAGGTAGTGTGAGTGGATAGTGGCAGGCGAGCCGGGCATATCTATCATGCATCAGCTGCATAAGGCCCAACTCCCTTTTATCGGGAATTGGGCTGAGTTGAGGTTGATTTATTTTTTACACAAATGTCGTAATACTATGGATAACAAACCGAAAGGGGGAAACCATAAAAGGATGGGGGTTTATGAAGTGTATTGATACGTCAGTATTAATACCTCCTCTTGTGTTAAATAATGAGTAACCAACAACACAGGAAGGTGGTCACCTTCCTGATTGCAAGCAGAGTTAAACTATTATTGATGGGCCAGTAGAACATCAGGCCCGATGGCAAATACCTTCGGGCCATGAATATCAGAAATCCAGCCCGGTTTTGCAGGCAAACTCGGGGGTTCCCCAGGCAGGCAATGCAGTGGCTGCGCCGTCAACGGGCAAGTCCACAGTTTGCCCATCAGTGGTTTTGGCCTGCAACCGGTTTGCCTTTCTCACGGCGTCCCATGCATAGGTAAAGTTATTACTGCCCACCCGTGAATCTGTAGCATACGGTGTTTGAACCTCGGAGCCATTGATTATCAAATCAAAGCCCTGCTGACTGTATGAGCCGTATTCTTTCCCTTTAAGCTTCAGGGTCATGCTGACCGGGTTATCTTCACTGCAGGCGATATACAGTGAATCACCACTCTGAGTGACGACAGTATATTCTGATACCCCCTGACCCCAGCCACTGGACCATTGCCCAGTTTCACCAAAGGCAAAGACACGCGTGGTTACCCAGAAAAGTATTAGCAATACCATTATTTTCTTCATGATTAGCATCCTTGATTTTAATATAAATTTCGTCGTCTTTATTTAATTAAATTATCTATAATGTTTTTCAGCACATATTGATAATACCCGTCAAACGTACCGTTATACGCATGAGTGAAATTCACCCCGGATATATTCCCCGTAGGTAATGCGTAACGCTGCTCAGAGCCATTATTCACAACAAGCTCAAACCCATGGAAATACGCCAAAGGGTCCTCATTACCGATAACGCTCCACCTGAAGATCTCCTGGAAGCCAACCAACGTAATATTCTTGTCAATCTTCTTCTGGAATGCCTCTGCGGCGGCAATTTTTTGGTTGGTATCATCAATATCGTATTGATGCTGCTGCGCGATTTTCCCCTGGCAGGTGATGAATTGCTGTGCCGTTTCCGCGAGTGAAGGGTATACATCAAGCACCAGACCAATTGGGTCTCTGCAGCGTTCGTTATACGGTGAGCCTGCAGTAAAACCGGCTGCTTTCACGGCCTGATACACTCGTGCCACAACCGTTTTCACCGAGCTATCACCATGGAAACGTTCAGCGATATAACTGTCGCTACTGATATCGGCAAAGTAATTGTTCACCTTGTCCAGACCGAGAGTTTCCGCTGGAGAACCCTTGACCAACTCCCGGTAGCGCTGCAAATCACCATTGGCCTGCAAACGCTCAAAGAGTTGTTTCGCTTTATCCAGTTTACCGAGCGCCTGTTGTTTTTCTTCCTGTACTCTGCTCAGAGTTTTTCTCAACTCCACGAGCGCAAGGTTATTTTGTTGTCTCCAGCCTGTGAGCAATTTTTGAAATTCTGGCTGAACGGCAGAAGAGGAAAAATTGCAGCGGTATTCGACAGTTGGCCTCCCCTTGTCACCCGTAAACTGTGTCCAGGTTGTCTCAGCACAAACCGGGCGATGGTCAAAAGCACCGCCCAACGTAATGCTTTGATCAATCGTTAACACCTGAGATTTGACTCGCTCAATATCCGCTGCATCGTTACAAGCGGAAAGCAGGAGCAAGGGAAATGCGATAAGATACTCTTTCATGTGACTCCTTGATAATAAAATGAAAATATCGACCACGCCTGATTTTGGATAGCCAATATCCTTTCCTGTTGCTGTAGGAAATACGCTGTTGTGGGTTAACAAATTAAGGTGGCGGTTGAAAACCGCCTTGATGACGGGTTAGTTGTCTGAAGTAGTGACCTCGTCAATCATCAACTGACTCTCACGCCCGATAAATGTCTCTTGAGCAATATTGCCAATGATATTGGTAGAAATACCGTCGAACGCACCGCCGACAATCCCCCCGGCCAACGGCACCAGTTTGACCAGGTTGATACCGCCCTTCTGGCCAAACTTGGTCAACAGACGAAAGCCGACCGCCCGGTTGATAGCCTTGATGACTTCACCCGATACGTTGCGGATAGCGCTGCGGGTAAGCTGCATACCGATTTTGATACCGGCTTCCTTGAGGATGTCTTTTGCCGCATTGCCGCACAGGCAGAGATAGACAAAAGAGCGTACGTTATCGTCTTTCAGGTCATAACCGCCGATGTGGGCAATCGCGGCAATCATCCTGATCTGGATGTACATCACACTGGTGATATTGGCAGGAATGGCCACAGGGAGCGTGATAACCCCGCCGAGCCCGGTGACAAAACCGCTGGTACCCGCTTTGGTATTTTGCCAGCGGATAAGCGCGTTAACGCAATCCACCTGGCTTCCTCCCCTCTTCATATAGGACTCGGCAATGTCTTGCGCCGAGTCCAGCCCCGTTACACCGTTTACCGCCTTGTCGTAAGCCCAGTCCAATGCCTTCTGAACCTTGCCTGCCGTCAGCGCCTTTTCCTGTTCCATCTACACCTTTCCCCTTTTTTGATGCCTGTTATCCCTGTGATAGCAGGCGGTATTTCCCTGACTGTCGGCGTGCCAAAACGTATCTGATTGATGGGTTTCAAGATGCAGAAAAAACGGACGGCACCCAGGCCGATCTTATCGGTGGGTGAACGGCAAAGATAATTGGTTATGCAGATCAATAATGAGAAACCGATCGTTTAAAACGATCAATTTTTTACAAATGAAGGAAGATTACGCGAACGCGTTACTTGTTGAATTCAAGCATATTTTCAGCCAACACCCACAAGGCACGATTGAGCTTGATGTCCCCGTCAATGCCTTTTACTGCGCGGGTTCTGGCCTGTTTTCCACGGGCGTTGCGTCCGTTAAGCCCACCTTTGAGCATGTTTTCCTGCACACGCTGGTAGGTGGTCCACAAGTCGCTTTGCCGATCTTCCCAGCGCCGTGGCATCAGGATTTGTTCATCGGTAACCGGCTGGTGGTCTTCACCGTAACGGTAGGTCAAGGCGGCATTGGCAAAGGCACGCTGCGCCGGTAGCGTCAGCGATGTAGTCAACATGGCTTCGCGTGAAGCCTCCACCTTGTCGAAAATACCCAGTACTTCATAAGCACCTTCAATCACTTGACCAACGACATCACCTTTATGCGGCACACGTACTTCGCCAAAGCTATTGCCGCACACCATGCCGTTGGCGCACACAAATCGGAACAGGCCCGGTATCATCTGATAACTGCTGGAACCATCGTGGCTGTTGAGCAGGATAATTTCTGGTACTTCCTTGCCGACAATCTGGTTCTCGCGGCGTAGGCGCAACATGTGTTTGGTATGCTCGCGCTTATCCAGGTCACGCACTTTGGTCTGGCAGGCGAAGAAAGGTTGGAAGCCTTCCTTACGCAAGTTATCCAATAAAGCGATGGTGGGAATATAGGTGTAGCGATCGCTACGGGAAGCGTGTTTCTCTTCAGAAAATACGCTGGGGACATGACGGGCCAATTCATCATTGGTTAACGGGCGGTCACGGCGAATAGTATTCGCCGCACCAAAGCGGGAGGCTAAACGGGTCATAATTCATATCCTTCAGTGAGTTATCTGGCAAGTACGAGACGCAATCATGTGCGTATCATCTAGAATCACTGAGGTAATATGTGTGTGAAATTTGATTGGATGGCTACGAACGGCTAACGGGAAACACCATTGTCTAGAGACAGCTGGCCAAGACAATAGATTAACAGATTCATTTACCTGATTATTATCAATAATTTTCTTGCCAACATACCCAAGGAACGAAATATGTTACGAGGTTCTGAAAAAAAAGAAGCGCTGACAAGCTTGGATCGCTCACGCCAATATTACGAATCACAGGTTAAAGCCATTCAAACAGAGGTTGAAAATCTCCATATGCTGCGTGAGAAATGCAGCAGGGTCTTAACGGCCCGCCTTGAAGCCTGGTTTGATAACCTGACAAACAGGCCAAATGCATTCAACAGGGCATGGGAGCAGCTCAAGCAGGAAGTCTCTGTATTTGATAACACAGTGGAAAAATTCGAGGCTGAACATCGTAGCACCGATGCTGATACAAGCATCACAGTCACGAGCCTCGCCACTGGTGCAGGGGTAGCTACCGGTGCGGGAATGGCCGCTTTTGGCTCCACCGCTGGGATGGCTGTAGCAACAACCTTCGGTACTGCATCTAGCGGTGCGGCAATCTCCAGCTTAGGCGGAGCAGCAGCAACCAATGCCGCACTTGCCTGGCTGGGTGGTGGTACGCTCGCTGCTGGCGGTGGTGGTATAGCAGCAGGCAAAGCATTGCTCGCGCTG
>JBAQHZ010000217.1:0-6716 GCA_049288585.1 Chania sp. | reverse complement strand
GTGCTATACCCCTCACCCTAGCCCTCTCCCCGAGGGAGAGAGAATGAGTTAGTATTAACTCATTAGCAGTGGGTGACGCATTTATTATTAATTCCCTGTCTCAAATTAATGTCACCGGTATTTTCACTACCACTTTTCTAATATCGCAGGGTTGCTGATTTATACAGGCAGGGCGATGAACGTCCTGCGGGAAAAATACCGCGAAATTACCGGGGTGCATGGTTAACCAGGATTCATTCTCTACATCCTGATAAAAAATAATGTCGCGCTGCTCCAATAGTTCCTGCTCAATAAGGTTATTACCGTTATCCACAGCGACGCCGATAAGTTCGGTGCCGTTCACCAGAAACTGCACGTCGATATTTTTGCGGTGCACTTCTGGCCGCAACTCATCTTTATTTTGCGTGTGTAAGTCCAACACCTGCACCAGATAACCGGTTTCCGCATCTTCATAACGCCCGGCGGGCAGGGCGGCGAAGTCGGTGTTCTGCAAATAGGCCACCGCTTTGGCGATCGCCGGGGGATAATGCTCTGCTGCCGTATGGGCAATATGGCCAAAGAACATAGTCTTCTCCTTAAAGCGCCTGAATACGCGCCCAGACTCGATCGTCAATGGGAATACCATCGCGCTGATTCTCGGCGCGGACGCGTGGGAACCTGTGGCCCGGCAGGCGAATAGCGACATCGGGGTTATCGCGCTCGGCGCTGGTAACGTAATCCATGATGCGTTGTAATTTTTCATCGCGCGTTTTGCCGTCGATCAGGCGTTCGATCTCGATGGCGATAAACACCTGCGAAACGCCATATTCGTCGCGGTGATCTTCGGTTACTTCGGCTACGGAACTGCCGCCGGAAAGCAGGGTGGCGATCATATCCAGCACCACCGACAGCGCCGAACCTTTCCAGTAGCCCATTGGCAGAATGCGCCGATTTTCTTCGATAGTGGCCGGATCGCGCGTCAGGTTGCCGTCATTATCAAAACCGCCGTCCACCGGCAGCGTTTTGCCTGCCAGGCGATTTATCTCCAGTGCGCCGTAGGAGAACATCGACATCGACATATCCACCATGGTGATCGGGTTACTCGGCACGGCGACGATCAGCGGGTTGGTGCCGATGCGGCACTGTTTGGCTCCCCAAGGCGGCATCACGGCGATCGAGTTGGTCCAGCAGATGCCGATGTAACCCTTTTCCGCCGCCTGCCAGCCGTAGCCGCCGCCGCGCATCCAGTGGTTGGCATTACGCAGCGCTACCAGGCCGATGCCGTGTTGATCCGCCAGTTGCATGGCGCGATCCATCATCTGGCGGGCGGTCAGGTTGCCGATCCCCTGATGGGCATCCCACTGTTCGATAGCACCCAGCGCCAGCAGCTTGCTCGGTTTGGCACCGGGGACGATGTCACCGGCTTCCAACTGCTGAATAAAGCGCGGAAAACGGTTTACGCCATGAGAATAGACGCCGCTTTCGGTAGTTTCCGCGAACATCGCGGCGCATTCATCTGCCGTTTGTTCCGCCACGCCCCGTGCCAGCAACACACGCTTGAATTGCTGCTTTAGTTCGGTGTAACTCACTCTCATGCTGCTTCTCCGTTACGGCGAGTTGTTCGTTTTGCATTCTTCAAATTTCATTATACGAAATTGCATTTCAAATAAATGCTATACCCGCATCGGAGCGAAGTCAAAGTGAGGTGAAGGAAAATTAATATTTAAAAACAGTGAGTTAAATTAGTGTGGTGATTTTGTGATCGGCGGCACGTTTTGGGGGCTTGTCGTGCTACAGGCGTGACAAAACAGGGTGAGGCGGCTCACCCTGTATGAAGCGGAATGCCTGTTACCCGTGGGTATTCAGGGCGATCCGATATAGCGAAGTGGTGGCGGTGATATACAGCTCATTACCGTCCGGCCCGCCGAAGGTGCAGTTGGAAACCCGCTCCGGTACGGCGATCTTGCCGATTTTCTGGCCTTGAGAGTTGAAAATGGTGATGCCATCGGCACAGCTACAGAACAGATTACCGGCGGCATCCAGGCAGAAACCGTCTGGAAAGCCGGGCGCAACATGGGCAAAATGGCTACTGGCCCCCAGTTTGCGCCCTTCTACCGGGTAGACCCGCAGCTCGCTGCGCCCAAGCGTGGGGAAATCGACGATCGACATATCAGCTACGTACAACAGGCGTTCGTCCGGTGAAAAAGCCAGGCCGTTTGGCCGTTGCAGATCGCTGGCGGCAATGTTCAGCGAACCATCGTGGGGATCGAAGCAGTACAGGTAGCAGCCGATCACCTGGCTTTCTGACTTGTAGCCCTCTTCATCGCCGACGATGCCGTAGGGCGGATCGGTAAACCACAAAGTGCCGTCGGAGCGCACCACCACATCGTTGGGGGAGTTGAAGCGTTTACCGTCAACGCGTTCCACCAGCAGGGTGAGGCTGCCGTCATGCTCGGTGCGACTGATGGCGCGCCGTCCGTGTTCACAACTGATCACGCGCCCTTGATTATCGCGGGCATTACCGTTGGCGTAGTGCGAAGGCGAGCGCCACAGGCTGAGTTCCCCGTTGCGCGCCCAGCGAAACATACGGTTGCCTTTCACATCGCTGAACACCACAGCATCCTGTTGTGGCAGCCATACCGGGCCTTCGGCCCAGATGGCGGGCGAGCATAAACGTTCCAATGATTGTGCGATCATGCCAGCCCCTCCGTTTATTTTACGCCCCAGATGGTTTTGTAATGTTCCTGGTAGCCGTTCTGCGGGTCATACAGGTTATCGGCACTGATATTGTCACGGGTTACTAGGTGCGCCGGGGTAACGTAGCCAGAAGGCGGCTGTTTGGCAAAGGCGCGGTTGAATTCATCCAGCAACTGCCAGCCGTGCAGCTTCAGCGGCTCCGGCACGGTGGCGGATTGGCTGTCGCCCGACCGGATGCGCTGGTAGGCGGAAATAGAACCGTCACCGGCCGAGATGTTATACGGGGCATGTTGGCCGCCTTTACCGGCGGTTTTCAGCGCCGGAGCCATGAAATCGAAATACAGATCGTTAATCGCCAATGCGTACTGGAATTTATCGCCGTATTTTTGCAGCAGGCTGAAGGTCATGGCGGGCATGCGGTTGGCGGTGTCCGCCAGCGGCGTATCGATGAACTCCACCACTGTGCAGCCGCTGCATTTGCCGATCTCCTCTTTCATCACGTTGGCCTTGTCCAGCGCGATTTGGTACAGCGAATCGGTAAAGATCAGCACGTTGGCCTGCCCGCCGGATTGCACCACCGCGTATTGTGCCGCGATGCGTGCCACTTCGTTGGAGTCGGAGGTGACGTTATAGAACACGTCATATTTGGCGATCGGCCCCGGTTCCGGTACTGCGTGCCAGGCGGTGAGCACGATGCCCTGCTTGATCGCCTTCTTCAGTGGGATCTTGGCCACGTTGGGGTTCCAGCCACCGATGACAATGCCGTCTGGCTTTTGAGCAATCGCCTGATTGAGCGATGACAGTTGATCCTTCACCGAACCGCCACCGTCCAGCGTTTCCAACCGCCAGCCTGCCGCTTTGGCCGCTTCGCTCAGCCCTTGCTGCACCCCTTGTACGCCGCCGTTTTTCATGTCGGAAGCAATAAAGATGATTTTCTTGTTCGGCACTAACTGCGGGCCGCTGGTGGGGCCATCCCACTGGCTGGCGCTGGCCGTGGCCTTATTTACTGCCGCCGTGGCCTGATCGAGATAAGCATCTGCCCACGCCGGTGCGGTGGCTAACAGCAACGTGGTGACCCCTGATAACATCCAAAAACGTTTCATACGTAAACTCCTGATTAAGGATTAATCGCTTTCTGGTTATTTTTTTCGGCTAAAGCCGCCTGACTGTGCTGTACCGCTTTTTGATTGAGCAACCGGCGGCGCTGGGCATAGCCCGCCAGCGTGATGGAAAGCAGCAGGGTGGCACCGTTGAATAACGGTTCAACCCAGAATTCGCCGCCAAACTGTTGGATACCGGCAATGCCGATCGCCAGAATGGCAATGCCGACCACCGTGCCCCAAACGTTGACCCGCCCCGGACGGATGGTGGTGCTGCCGAGGAAGGCGCCAACCAACGCGGGTAATAAGTAGTCCATGCCGACGCTGGCCTGCCCGACGCCTTGTTCAGCGGCGATCAGCACGCCGCTAAAGCCGGTGAGTACGCTGGAAGCAATAAAAGCGCCGATGGTGAAGCGGTTGACAGAAATACCGTTCAGCCGCGCCGCCGCCGGGTTGCCGCCTACCGCATACATGCAGCGGCCGAGCGGCGTGTGTTCGGTGATCAACCACAGGACCACGGCCACGATCAGCACATAGAAGGCGACGATCGGGATACCGGCAATTTCGGTGTGATGCAGGGCGATAAAGGCGTCGGGTAGATCCCCGACAATCTGCCGCCCGCCGGAATGCCACAGAGCCACCGCATACAGCACGGTGCCGGAGCCCAGGGTGGCGACGAAGCTGTCGATATCTGCCAACGCCACCAGAATGCCGTTCAACAGGCCGTAAAGCGCGGAAATCACCAATACGGCTAACACCGCCATCTGCCAGGAGAAGCCATATTCCACTTGTAGGGTAATCGCCAGAATGTGCCACAGCACGATGCCGAAACCGACGTTGAGGTCGATCTTGCCGACGATCATCGGAATGGTGGCGGCCAACGCCAGCAGGGCGATCTTGGCTTTGCTCGACAGGATCGCCTGTAACGTCAGCATTGAGGCAAACGACGGCGTGGTGAGTGAAAACAGGATCACCAGCATGATGCACAATAACAGCAGGCCGTAGCGGGTGAGCACCTGCATTAACCACGGGCCAGCGCCGTCCTGCGCCAGACTGACGCGCTGCTCTAATGCCGTTGATTTAACGGATGTTTTATTCGACATGCTGTTTCTCCACCACAACTTCCCCGGCGCTGGCAGAGGCCAGCTCCAATAAATTAGCGAACGAGACCTGCTGGTTCTTCAGTTCGCCGACCACGGTTCCCCGGTTGAATACCAAGGCGCGGTTACAGATATGGGCGATCTCCTCGAAATCGTTGGAGATCACCAATACCGCCACGCCAGCGGCCAGGGATTGATTTAACAGATGATAAATTTCCGCCCGCGCCCCGACGTCGACACCGGCGGTAGGATCTTCCAGGATCAGCAAGGGTGCGCCCAGGTGCATCCAGCGTGCCATCACCACTTTTTGCTGGTTGCCGCCGGACAGGGCGCTGATATCGATATCGACGTCCTTTGGCCGCACGTCGAACTGCTGCACCTTTTGCTCGCTGGCCGCAGTTTCGGCGCGGCGGCTGTAGCGCGCTAATAGCTTGTGCCCGCTGGCGCAGGGGTTGATAAACAGGTTCTCGCGTACGCTCATCGACATCACCAGGCTTTCACCGGAGCGATCGCCTGCTACCAGCGAAACGCCGCAGGCGATCGCCTGTTGTGGATTAGTTGCAGCGTAATGCCGATCGCGGAACTGGATTTCGCCGCCGTCGCGCTGGCGCAGGCCGAACAGCAGGCGGCCGATCTCTTCCTGCCCGGCACCGCGCAGCCCGGCCAAGGCCAGCATTTCACCCGGTTGCAGGCTGAAACTGACCGGGCCGATCTCACCGATCACCACGTTGTTGAGCTGTAGCACCGGCAGTTGCTGCTCCGGCAGCGGTTCGCGCTGATCGCCCGTCATCGCTTCACCGACGATCGTCTGTACCAGATCGCGCAGCGAGTAGTCGGCGGTGTTGCCCCCGGCGACGTAGCGCCCGTCGCGCATCACGCACACCCGATCGGCAATCTCTATCACCTCATCCAGGCGGTGGGTGACATAAATCATGCCAACCTTTTTGGCCCGCAGCCGGTTGATCACGGCAAACAGATGGCGCACGTCGTTGGCGGGCAGCGACGCGGTGGGTTCATCCAGCACCAGCAGTTCTGCATTGACCGCCACCGCCCGCGCGATAGCCAGCAGCGATTTCTCGGTGCGGGAAAGTTCAAACACCCGAGCATCCGGATCCAGCGCAATGCCGACATCCTGCAAGGCCTCGCTGGCACGTTGGCGGATGGCGCGCCAGTCGATCAGCCCGAAACGGCGCGGGAAGCCCATCACCAGCGCCATGTTTTCTGCCACCGTCATCCATTCAATCAGCCCCAAATCCTGATGGATAAAGGCGATCGGCTGGCGGCTGGCGCTTTTTAGCGCTGCTGCTGAATCAATACTCTGGCCCTGAAAGCGAATATCACCGCCATCACGCGGATAAACGCCAGCCAGCACCTTGATCAACGTCGATTTGCCAGCCCCGTTTTCACCCAGCAGCGCCAAGACTTCACCGGGCATCACCTGCAGGCTGACATCGTTAACCGCGATGTTGCCGCCAAATCGCTTCACGATGTTGCTGAGTGTCAGAATGGGTTGATCCGCATTGCTATGAGTCATGTGATGCACCCTTGGTGTCCGGTTCGCACAACTTGCACGAGGCAAGTCAGTGAAAGTGTGGTGGTTAAATATGCGTTATATTTCATTATACGAAATTCAATTTCAAAAATGATATGCCGAACGCTGAGCTAAAGCAAAGCCGGCTGGGTTTTAATTGTTATTAATAAACAATGGCTTATTTTTATCTTTGCGAATTTGTGACCTATAACTCACTTCGTAAGTTGCCAAAATGTTGCGCGTTTTAACGCTGCTGCTGACAATGAAACGGCGTTCCATCTTCACCTGATGCAACCATTGGAGTAACAT
>JBAQHZ010000216.1:0-3025 GCA_049288585.1 Chania sp. | reverse complement strand
GATTTGAACGCTGCTTGCAGCGGCCCCGGAGGGGCGAGGCCCAGACTTGGGCCGAGTAACGCAGCCAACACCCAAGCAACTTGAAGTATGAAGGGTATATAAGGGGTTGTTTATGATGAGGAATGGCTATGCCGTCTGCCTTCGCTAGTCGACCACCACGCTGGCTGATCCCGTTACTGGGCTCGCTGGTGGCTTTTGGCCCGCTGTCGATCGATATGTATTTGCCCGCTTTACCCGCTATGGGCCAGCAGTTACAGGCAACGCAAGGGCAGATGCAGTATACGCTGGGGGCGTTTTTCGCCGGTTTTTGCGTTGGTATGTTGCTGTATGGGCCGCTTAGCGATTGGCTGGGGCGGCGGAAATTGCTGTTGAGCGGCATGCTGCTGTTTGTGATTGCCAGCGTGCTGTGTACGCAGGTGACGCAGGTTGAGCAACTGGTGGCTTTACGCGCTTTACAGGCCTTTGGCAGCGGGGCAGCCGTAGTAATGGCGCGCGCCATTGCCAGGGATGTTTACACCCACGACGAACTACCGCGCGTCTTATCGTTAATGACGCTGGTCACCATGATTGCGCCATTGCTGGCCCCGTTGCTGGGTGGCGCTCTGCTAACGTATTTTGACTGGCAGGCCATCTTTATGCTGCTGGCGGTGGTTGGTTGTATCAGTGGCTTACTGGTGTTATGGGTATTGCCTGAAACATTAAAAGCGCGGCCCGAGCATTCAGGCAACATCCTGAAGGCGTTTCACAGTTACTGCCAGCTAGTGAAGGACCGAGAGGCGATGGGCATTATCGCCACCTTGGCGTTTTCCTTTGCGGGTATGTTTGCTTTTATCAGTGGTTCCCCCTTTGTCTACATCAGCTACTTTCATATCCCCGCGCAATATTACGGCCTGCTGTTTGGCTGCAATATTATCGGCATGATCGCTGTACTGTTGCTTAACGTGCGGATGCTGAAAGTCTATAGCCTGCCACGCTTATTGATGATCCAGAGCAGCGCTCAGGTTCTGTTTGGCCTGCTGTTATTGGTATTCCATCAACAGAGTTTGACAGTTCTGGTGATCCTGATTGTCCTGTTTATGTCGTTGGTGAATGCTATTGGCACCAACAGCCTGTCGTTATTGCTGCAACAGCGTGGCCAACAGGCGGGGAGTGCCAGCGCATTGGCGATTTCGCTGCAGTTTGGCATGGGGGCGTTGGCGAGCCTGGCGGTTTCCTGGTTACAGGATGACACGCCGTTTGCCATGACGCTGGTGATGGCCGTCTGCGCGGCGCTTGGCTGGATAGGGCAGCGGATGTCCGTGGCTCGTTTGCGCCGGCAAGTGCACTCGGTCAGTTCTGAAAAAGAGAGTAAGTAACAGGGATTGGTGATGACCGCGCCATCATTCGTCGTGCCGGTTAGATAAGACGAATGATGGCATAGCCCGGTGTTTTTAATTGGTGCTGGCAATAATCCCGCGCAATAGCTTTTTCAAGATCTCCACTTCATCGGCAGAGAAAGCGCTCAACATCTGTTCCTGCTGTTTAGCGGCGATATCCCTTAACACCTCGGCTTGCCGTTCACCGGCGGCCGTCAGGTGATAGCCGTTTTCAGTGCTCGATATCAGCCCTTTACGACGCAGGGTTTCCTGTGCCTCTTCAATTTCTCTGCTCGACATGGCCACTTCTGCCATCAGGCCCGTCATATCAAGGCAGGCATCGCTGTCCAGCACCAGCAGCATTCTGGCTTCACTGATACGCAATCCAGTAGAAAGTTGCTTGGGCTGGTAACTGGCCTGATAGCTACGCAGCGCCTGCGTGAGTAAATAGTAGACATTTTGATTAAGGCGCTCTTGCCTGGCGCTAACCACCGGGCTATCCGCAGCCCGTTTCGATACTTGCTGATAAGGCAAGACCATGGAATAGGATCCCTGGTGATACACCAAAGGCGCACGGCCCAGATCGTCAAACGCCACCACTTTGCCGATGAGGATCCAGTGATCGCCACCGTCAACTTGCTGGTATTTTTCACACTGAAAACGTGCGGCACAGTCGGCCAGCAAAGGTGCACCCCCTGCACCGGTTTCAGCCTCCACGCCAGCAAATTTATCCTCACTGGGGCGGGCAAACCGATTGGATAAATCCACCTGATCGGCAGCCAGGATATTAATGGCAAAGTGGCTGGCTTGCTCAAAGACCGAATAGCTGCCGGAGCGTTTATCAATGCTCCACAGAACCAGCGGCGGATCCAGTGACACTGAGTTAAAACTGTTGGCAGTCATGCCCACGCGGGTGCCATCCGGGGTTGCAGCGGTTACGACGGTTACTCCGGTGGCAAAGTTACCCAGCGCCCGGCGAAATGCGCGAGGATCCAGGGCATTGTCTGTGTGATTTGTCATCAAATAGGTTCTCCGGCTTGTTACACCATGGTTGGATCGGGTTCTAACCCCATCAGTTCGCGGCCCAGGATCTGCGCACAGACATCGTAATCGGTATAAGCATGTGCCCCGGTCATATGCGAGTCGCGGAACAGGCGCTGAATTTCATTGTTTTCCATCCAACTGGTGGCTCCTGCTGCGCTGAACAAGCGATCCACCGCCGCAATACACATTTTCACCGCATAAGCCTGATTGGTACGCCAGTAAGTCAGGGTGTTGTGGGTAGGATATTGATGACGCTTGCCGTGCTCGGCATGTTCTGCCCAGGTTTTCTCCAGGAAGGCACGGGCAGCGGCAACCTGATGGGTTGATTCTGCCAGGCGCATCAGCGCCGGTGTTGCCGTGCCTACGCTGGCTCCGGTGTAGGCACGCACGCGGTTTTGGGTTTTTTCCTTAAATGCCACCAACATTCGCTCCGCCACACCCAGGCTGATAGCGGCAAAACCACAGGCAAAATAGGGACGATAAGGCGTGTAGAAAATATTGCTGTCAGGATAAAGGTCATAACCCGAAGAACGCCCCTGCATCATGTCCTGAGCGGCCTCAATGCGGTGATTGGGAATGAAGGCCTGGTTGATAATCAAGGTCTTGGATCCACTGCCGCGCATACC
>JBAQHZ010000215.1:0-29511 GCA_049288585.1 Chania sp. | reverse complement strand
ATAAACGACCGTACTGCACCTTTCCGGGCAGTGCTTGCAACTGCCGCTCAGGCATTCACTGTTATCCTGCTCAATACGTTCCACTTTACCCATGTCGGTTAAACGCTCCAGCATGGCTTCAACCAGCGGCAACGGCGTTGCCAGTTGGTGGCTCAACTGTTGAGCCTGAGCGCTGCCCCGCAGGGCGAGCGCATCACGGATTTGCAGCAGGCTGGCCATCAGTGGCAATCACTTTGCGAGTTTTGGCAGCAGGCGGCAGGCGTTGCGCTGCGCAGACGGATGGTCACGCGGCTGCGAGCCTTACGTAATGCCAGCAGCAGCAAGGCATTGAAGGCCAGCACCGACAGGATCGCCACCAGGCTGTATTGCGGATGCTGGCTAAAGGTCGCTGCCTGGTAGAACAGGGTGGCCAGCGAGTAGGCCACATTCAGCCCCCACAGAATGGAGAAGGTCATCCAGCCCCGGCTTGATTCGCGGGCAATCGCACCCATCACCGAAACGCACGGCACATACAGCAGCACGAAGATCAGATAGCTGTAAGCGGAAATTGAGGTGCCGAATTTGCTGCTCATGACCCCCATGGAGCCTGCGCCCATTTCGCCATCGCCCTTGCTGGCTTCGATAGGGTTGGCAAGTACGCTGAGGCTGAAAGTGCCTTTCAGACCTTGCCAGGTTTCATCCAGAGCGGCAGCCAATTCATCTAGCAGGTTGAAATTGGCGGCGTCGAACGGTTGATTGGTGATGTGTTCGGCGGTGTACAGCGTGTTGAGCGTCCCCACCACCACTTCTTTGGCCATGGCTCCGGTAACCAGGCCGACGGTCGCCTGCCAGTTATCGCTGTGCACGCCCATCGGTTGCAGCAGCGGTGTGAGCACTTTGGAAACCGATGCCAACGCTGAATCATTGATGCTGTCTACCGGCTTGCCACTGAACGAGAAGCTGTTCAAGCCACCGATCAGGATACTGGCAATCACAATGACTTTCCCGGCGCGCAGCACAAAACCTTTCAGACGTTGCCAGGTTTGCAGCAGCAGGCTTTTCAGGTGGGGTACGTGATAAACCGGCAACTCCATGACGAACGGCGATGCTTCACCGCGCATGAGGGTGTATTTCAGCACCAGGCCGGTAAGAATAGCGACCACGATACCCAGCATATACAGCGAGAACACCACGCCAGCGCCGTCTTGGCCGAAAAATGCCGCAGCGAATACGGCGAAGATCGCCAGCCGCGCACCGCAGGACATAAAGGGAGCCATCATGATGGTGATCAGGCGTTCACGTTGGGCATCCAGCGTGCGGGCACCCATGATCGACGGCACGTTGCAGCCGAAACCGACGATCAGCGGCACGAAGGATTTCCCCGGCAAGCCGAGCGCCTGCATCAGGCGATCCATAACGAACGCTGCGCGCGCCATGTAGCCGGAGTCTTCCAAAAAGGACAGGAACAGGTACATCATGCCGATCTGCGGCACCAGCGGCAGCACGGTATTGATACCGCCACCGACGCCCTGCGCCAGGAAAATGGTCAGCCATTCAGGGAAGTGCAGGGTATAACCCACCCATTGGATCCCCTGAATAAAGATTGCCGCCGAGCCGAGATCGAAGATCGGTTGCAGCGCACCACCGATGTTGATCGCCAGCAGGAACATCAGGTACATCACCAGCAGGAAAATAGGTACGCCGAGCCAGCGGTTGAGGATCACTTTATCCAGCACTTCAGTCAGGCGGTTCGGCAGCGCTTGCTGCGCGTTACTGACGGCATCGCAAAGGGTAGCGATTGACTGATAGCGGGCATCGGCAATCACCAGCGCCGGATCTTCCTGCTGCTGTTGTTGCAGCGCTTGCCTGGCCTGCGGCAGCAGAGCGATAGCATCACCGGCCAACTGGTGGCTATAAATATCCCCTTCCAGCATTTGCAGCGCCAGCCAGCGGCGCTGTTCGGTGGGCAGATTCTGCGGCATGGCTTCAGTCAAGGCGTTGACTTGGTCTAGCAGCAACGGCGGGTAATTTACTAAGGCTTTGAGCTGATTGAACCGATGACCGTCGATCATCTGTTTCAGCATGCCAATCCCGTCGGCTTTGGTAGAAATCAGCGGTACGACCGGGCAACCCAGGCGTTCAGACAGGGCCGCAAGATCAATCTCGATGCGCTGGCTTCTGGCGATATCCAGCATATTTAGCGCCACGATGCAGGGAATGCCCAGCTCCAGCAGTTGCAGCGTCAGGTAAAGGTTGCGCTCCAGGTTTGACGCATCTACCACGTTGATCAACAAGTCAGCGTCGCCGCTCAGGATGTAATGGCAGGCGATCTGTTCGTCAAGCGAGGTCTGTTCGGAGATGGTGGTGAGCGAGTAGGTGCCAGGCAAATCAACCAGAGTAACCTGCGATTGCGCTGTGGAAAACTGGCCTTCTTTGCGTTCAACCGTGACTCCGGCCCAGTTACCGACCCGCTGACGCGCACCGGTAAGCTGGTTGAACAGTGTGGTTTTTCCTGAATTCGGATTACCTATCAAGCCAATGGTGATTTTTTTCATAATCCAACGTGATATCAGTAAATTAAGTACCGGCCATGCGCAGAAGCACGGCAAAAGCCTGAGGCGGGGAGCGGCGTGTGGTTACTGGCCGTCGAGCAGGATCAGGTCCAAATCTTTTTTCCGCAGCACCAGGCTGACGCGGCGGGTTTTTATTTCTATTGGATCGCCGAGCGGTGCAACGCGTACTACTTCAAATAATGAACCGGGCAGCATCCCGAGCGACAGCAGTTTCTGTCGGTAAGCGGGGCTGATTTCACTGGAGAAACCGGCAATTTTATACGTCTGTTTAGGAAGAAGATGCATATTACCTTCTTGGTGATCAAAACGTTCCCGTTGGAACGTTGCTTTCAGAACAGTTTTGCCCAGGCTACCCAAGGGGGTAAATGGAGCAGAAACCGCTGAGCCACGGCGTGGCCCAATAAACACGCAACATAATAATAGTGAGAACGATTATCGTAATCAATACAATAAACAGGGTTATTGGCTGCTAATTGTACTACTTTCTTGCGGTGCATCAAAAATAAGTGGAAATGTTATCTGGCAGAGGGCAGGGTGAACTCCGTCCTCTGCCGTTAGGCTTAACGTTTTTTGCCAAACGCCGCAGCCAGCGCGTCACCCATGGCACTGTTGTTTGCCGGGGTGGCGGTGCGTGGTTTTGCAGCTTTATTGGCAGGCGCGCGTGAAGCGTTGTCGCGTGCTGGAGCGCTGTTGTTGCTACCGCTGCCACGGCGCGATGACCCTTCGCCCGGCTGCTCATCCAGGCGCATGCTGAGTGCGATACGCTTGCGTTGCAGATCGACTTCCATCACCTTCACTTTGACGATATCACCGGCTTTCACCACGGTGTGCGGATCCTGCACGAACTTATCTGCCAGCGAGGAGATATGCACCAGCCCATCCTGATGCACGCCGATATCCACAAATGCACCGAAGTTGGTGACGTTGGTGACCGAGCCTTCCAGAATCATCCCGACTTGCAGATCGTTCAGCGTTTCCACGCCTTCTGCAAAGGTGGCGGTTTTGAATTCTGGGCGCGGATCGCGGCCCGGTTTTTCCAGCTCTTTCAGGATGTCGGTAACCGTTGGCACACCGAATTTCTCATCGGTGAAATCGCTGGCTTTCAGGTTGCGGATGGTGTTCGCGTTGCCCATCAGATCCTGCAACGCCTGCTGGGTCGCGGCCAGAATGCGCTCTACTACCGGGTAGGTTTCCGGGTGAACGGTTGAGGCATCCAGCGGGTTATCACCGTGGTTGATACGCAAGAAGCCCGCACACTGTTCAAAGGCTTTTGGCCCTAAGCGGCTGACTTTCAGCAGTTGCTCTCGGTTGCTGAAACGGCCGTTTTCATCGCGCCAGGTGACGATATTCTGCGCCATCATGCGCGTTAAACCGGCCACGCGGGTCAATAAAGGCACGGATGCGGTATTCAGATCAACACCCACGGCGTTTACGCAGTCTTCCACCACCGAATCCAGCTTCTTCGCCAACTGGCTCTGGCTGACGTCGTGCTGGTATTGGCCGACGCCGATGGATTTAGGGTCAATCTTAACCAGTTCGGCCAACGGATCCTGCAAGCGGCGGGCAATGGAAACTGCGCCACGCAGCGAAACGTCGAGGTTCGGGAATTCCAGCGCCGCCAGTTCGGAGGCGGAATAGACCGAAGCACCGGCCTCGCTGACGATCACTTTCTGCGCCTGCACATTTGGGAACTGTTGCTGTAGCTCGGCAAAGAAGCGCTCGGTTTCGCGGGAGGCGGTACCGTTGCCGATCGCCACCAGTTCCACCTGGTGTTTGATGCACAGTGCCGCAACCACCGCAGCAGCTTTAGCGGCCTGACCGGTGTGCGGATAAACGGTATCGGTCGCCACCAGTTTGCCGGTGGCATCCACCACCGCCACTTTGACACCGGTACGCAGGCCAGGGTCCAGGCCCATGGTGGCACGCATACCGGCCGGGGCGGCCATCAGCAGATCGTGCATATTGCGGGCGAAAACGTTGATCGCTTCGTCTTCCGCACGCTCACGCAGGGTGCTCATCAGTTCGGTTTCCAGATGCAGCAGTACTTTGATGCGCCAGGTCCAGTTAACCACCGCCTTGCGCCAGACATCGGCCGGCGCATTGTTCAGGCGCAGGTTCAGGTGGTTGATGATGATCAATTCGCCCTGGCTTTCGCGCGGCGCTTCTTCAAACTGCGGGTCGGCATTCAGCGCCAGTTGCAGTACCCCTTCATTGCGGCCACGGAACATCGCCAGCGCACGGTGAGAAGGCACTTGTGCAATCGGTTCATGATGATCGAAGTAGTCGCGGAATTTCGCGCCTTCCTCTTCTTTGCCTTCCACCACCTTGGACACCAGATGGGCGTTTTTCCACAGGTAATCGCGCACTTTGGCCAGCAGCGTGGCATCTTCGGCGAAGCGTTCCATCAGGATATAGCGCGCACCGTCCAGCGCCGCTTTAACATCGGCAACACCTTTGTCGGCATCAACATAACGTTCAGCCGCCTGTTCTGGCTGCTGCTGTGGATCTTGCCACAGCAAGTCTGCCAGCGGCTCCAGACCTGCTTCGATAGCGATCTGACCACGTGTGCGGCGCTTGGGTTTATACGGTAGGTAAAGGTCTTCGAGTTCGGTTTTGCTCTGCGTAGAGTTAATTGCCCCAGCCAATTGTTCGGTCAGCTTACCTTGCTCGTCGATGGATTTGAGGATGGTCTGGCGGCGATCTTCCAGTTCACGCAGGTAACCCAGGCGGGTTTCCAACTGGCGCAGTTGGGTGTCGTCCAGGCCTCCGGTGACTTCCTTACGATAGCGTGCGATAAACGGCACGGTATTACCTTCATCCAGCAGACGGATGGCGGAGTCAACTTGCTCCGGCCGGGCCTGCAATTCTGTTGCAATAATGCGGCTCAGTGGGTCATTCATAAGTCGGGTATCTGTTCAGCACGATAATCAATAGGGGGATAGTTATACGGTTTGCAGGGATAAAATGCCAGCGCAGTGGGCTGACATGCCCCTTCACTCTTTCACATAGGTGATCTCATTGACCGACCAAAACGCTTCACCGGCAGGCGTTTGCACCGTGGCGCTATCGCCCACTTCCTTTTTCAGCAGTGCGCGGGCCATTGGTGAGTCGATGGAGATGTAGTCTTTGCGGCCGAAAATCTCATCGTAACCGACGATACGAAAGCGTTTGATCTCACCCTCATCGTTTTCGATCTCCACCCAGGCACCAAAAAAGACCCGGCCTTCCTGCTGCGGCGAATAGTCGACGATTTTCAGCTGCTCAAGGCATTTGGTGAGGTAGCGCACGCGGCGATCGATTTCACGCAGCCGCTTTTTGTTGTACTGGTAATCGGCGTTTTCACTTCTGTCGCCCAGACTGGCGGCCCAGGTGACTTTCTTGGTCACTTCCGGGCGCTCTTCACGCCAAAGAAAGTCCAGTTCTTGCTTCAGCTTGTCGTACCCCTCACGGGTAATCAGCAATGTTTTCATCGTTATCCACCTTGCAGTCAGCCGTTAATCTGGGGATTCTCGCATAAACGGGTCATTGGGTGAGTTTTTTATCGGTATCTCTGCGGTACACTGCCAAAACCGCCAGTTTGGGATTTTCGGCTGTCTGTGTAAACAATCACAAGTAAGAGGCGGCCTGGCCCGATACTTAAGTGAAAACAGTTGATATCTGAGCAAAAGAATAAGCTTTGTAACAATTTCGGCTAGAATGTATACCATTAAATGCTGTCAGTAATGACAGGGTTTTTTAACAATACAAGGCTGTTGCCAAACCGTCGCCAGCAGTGCTTATACATCTGTGCCGGCCATAGCCTAGAATCAGGCAATACAGCCTTTGGGAGTAATACAATGCAAGAAAATCATAAGATTCTGGTCGTCGATGATGACATGCGCCTGCGTGCGCTTTTAGAACGTTATTTAACGGAGCAGGGCTTTCAGGTTCGTAGCGTGGCCAACGCTGAGCAAATGGATCGTTTGCTGACGCGTGAATCTTTCCATCTGATGGTGTTAGACCTGATGCTGCCGGGTGAAGACGGGCTTTCCATCTGCCGCCGTCTGCGCAGCCAAAGCAACCCGATGCCGATCATCATGGTGACTGCCAAGGGCGAAGAAGTGGATCGCATTGTCGGGCTCGAAATCGGTGCTGATGACTACATTCCTAAACCGTTCAACCCGCGTGAACTGCTGGCCCGTATCCGTGCGGTGCTGCGCCGTCAGGCCAATGAACTGCCAGGCGCCCCTTCACAGGAAGAAGCCATCATTGCCTTTGGTAAATTTAAACTGAACCTGGGCACGCGCGAAATGTTCCGCGAAGACGAGCCTATGCCGCTCACCAGCGGTGAGTTTGCGGTATTGAAAGCGTTGGTCACCCATCCGCGCGAGCCGTTATCACGCGATAAGCTGATGAACCTGGCTCGTGGCCGTGAATACAGCGCGATGGAGCGCTCCATCGACGTGCAAATTTCTCGCCTGCGCCGCATGGTTGAGGAAGATCCGGCCCATCCTCGTTATATTCAAACCGTTTGGGGCTTGGGTTACGTCTTCGTGCCGGACGGCACTAAGGCATGAAGCGATTGCGCTTTTCACCGCGTAGCTCGTTTGCCAGAACTTTGCTGTTGATTGTCACCTTGCTGTTCGTCAGCCTGGTGACGACCTATCTGGTGGTGCTCAACTTCGCCATCCTGCCCAGCCTACAGCAGTTCAACAAGGTTCTGGCGTATGAAGTCCGTATGCTGATGACCGACCGGCTGCAGCTGGAGGATGGCACGCTGCTTGAAGTGCCACCGGCGTTCCGCCGTGAAATCTACCGTGAACTGGGTATTTCCCTGTATACCAATGCTGCGGCGGAGGAAAGTGGCTTGCGCTGGGCGCAGCACTATCAATTCCTCAGCCAGCAGATGGCGCAGCAACTGGGTGGGCCGACTGACGTTCGCGTTGAGGTGAATAAAAATTCACCGGTGGTTTGGCTGAAAACCTGGCTGCAACCGGACATCTGGGTGCGCGTTCCGCTGACCGAAATCCATCAGGGTGATTTCTCACCGCTGTTCCGTTACACCTTGGCGATCATGCTGCTAGCGATAGGCGGTGCCTGGCTGTTTATCCGTATCCAGAACCGCCCCCTGGTTGAGCTTGAACACGCGGCCTTGCAGGTGGGGAAGGGGATTATTCCGCCACCGCTGCGTGAATATGGTGCCTCTGAGGTGCGTTCCGTGACCCGTGCCTTTAACCAGATGGCGGCCGGTGTGAAGCAACTTGCCGACGATCGTACGCTGCTGATGGCCGGGGTGAGTCACGATCTGCGCACGCCGTTGACGCGCATCCGGCTGGCGACCGAGATGATGAGCACCGAAGACGGCTATCTGGCGGAGTCGATCAATAAAGATATCGAAGAGTGTAACGCCATCATCGAGCAGTTTATTGATTACCTGCGCACCGGCCAGGAAATGCAGACCGAGATTAGCGATCTGAACACTATTCTGGGCGAAGTGGTGGCGGCAGAAAGCGGCTATGAGCGGGTCATTGAAACGGACATCCTGCCGGGCGAGTTGATGATGAATGTGCATCCGTTATCAATCAAGCGCGCGGCGGCCAACATGGTGGTGAATGCGGCCCGCTATGGCAACGGCTGGATCAAGGTCAGCAGCGGGCGCGAGTTGCAACGCGGCTGGTTCCAAGTGGAAGATGACGGCCCAGGGATCAAGCCGGAAGAGCTTAAGCACCTGTTCCAACCCTTTGTGCGCGGCGATAGCGCGCGCAGCACCAGCGGTACTGGGCTGGGGTTGGCGATTGTGCAACGTATTATTGATGCTCATGCTGGGGTGTTGGATATCGGTACCAGTGAACGCGGTGGGCTGCGCATCCGCGCCTATATTCCGTTGCCGATGGAGAAAAGAGAATCGGCCAACGGCCATCAAACGGCGAAAGACACCGCATAGCTTCCTGACCGGGCTGTGGCTCGGTCAGGGCTTTCTGCTCATCACGTAGTATTCCGCAGCCTCTTCATGCAAGCGCAGGCTGGTGGTGGCTTGCCAAGGGTCGATTAGGGTAACACCACTATGAATGAAATCCTTGATGTTACGTGTTGCCAATACGGCACCATAATGCAGGCAGGTCGCGGCAATTTGATTGTCTGCCATGCTGATAATCGTACCGCGACGGCGATTGGCCCCCATTAATTCTGCATGCTGTATGGCGCAGTCAGCATCAAAAGGTAAAATCCTTTCAGGAAACTCCTCCTGTAGCATCAGATCTAAACGATTTTGCAGTTCAAGCTGCCTTTTCCCTGCGGGCATACAGGTGATGCCGGTATAGAGTTCTGCAACCACGATTGCACTTAGATAAAATTGATAAGTATCCTGTTCATCCAGCCACTTCAAAACGGTGTAATGAGGGGCTGGGCGCAGTAACTCTGAAACTACATTAGTATCGAGAATGATCATGCTTGGTCATCATCATCGTCAAAATTAATAATGCGTGGCGGTGTTGCGTCACGTGGTGGGATTTCCAGTTCAACACCACCGAATTCAGCAAAATGCAGATGCAGGCGCGTTCCCAGCCCATAGCGTGGTGGCTTTTTCACCAGTGCTTGCTTCAAAATCATGCGAACTTCCTCCTCCATGGAATGGCCATTTTTAGCCGCTGAAATACGCAGCAATTCTTTTACTTCATCATCCAGATTCCTGACGGTTATGGTAGCCATTGATCCCCCTTTTGCTAGCAATGATTGCATTGCATGATTATCCTATCGGGCTGACTAAAAAACAAGCTACTGAAATGAAAAAAGGCGCGAAATCGCGCCTTAAGGTAGAAAGTGTAGGGGGCTAGGTTAAGACCGTTACAACGCCCCCTACAAGAGGGTATTACAGCTTCGGCCCGACACTGACCAGCGCGGCACCGGCCGGTGTATCGGTATATTTATCGAAGTTGGTGATAAAGCGGTTCGCCAGATCGTGCGCTTTCTCTTCCCACTGCTCGACCTTGGCGTAGGTGGCGCGTGGGTCGAGGATCGCCGGATCAACGCCCGGTAAGGCGGTTGGCATCGCCAGATCGAAGATCGGCAGCGTGATGGTTTCCGCTTTATCGATTTCACCGTTGAGGATGGCGTCGATAATGCCGCGGGTATCTTTGATCGAGATACGTTTACCCGTGCCGTTCCAACCGGTATTCACCAGATAAGCCTGCGCCCCGGCCGCCTGCATGCGCTTAACCAAGACTTCGGCGTATTGGGTTGGGTGCAACGACAGGAAGGCGGCACCGAAGCAGGCTGAGAAGGTCGGCGTCGGCTCGGTAACACCGCGCTCGGTACCGGCCAGTTTCGCGGTGAAACCAGACAGGAAGTGGTACTGGGTCTGGTTGGCCGTCAGGCGTGATACCGGCGGCAGTACGCCAAAGGCATCGGCGGTCAGGAAGATCACCTTGGTGGCATGGCCCGCTTTTGAAACCGGTTTAACAATGTTGTGGATATGGTAGATCGGATAGGAAACGCGGGTGTTTTCGGTTTTCGAACCGTCGTTGAAATCCACGGTGCCATCGGCCAGTACGGTGACGTTTTCCAACAGCGCATCGCGCTTGATGGCGTGATAGATATCTGGTTCAGCCTCTTCGGAAAGCTTGATGGTTTTGGCGTAGCAGCCACCTTCGAAGTTGAACACCCCGTCGTCGTCCCAGCCGTGTTCGTCATCGCCGATCAACTGGCGTTTCGGATCGGTCGAGAGCGTGGTTTTACCGGTGCCGGACAGGCCGAAGAACACCGCTACATCGCCTTTCTCGCCCACGTTGGCCGAGCAGTGCATAGAGGCGATACCTTTCAGCGGCAGCAGGTAGTTCATCATCGAGAACATCCCTTTCTTCATTTCGCCGCCGTACCAGGTGCCGCCGATCAACTGCATGCGTTCGGTCAGGTTGAACGCCACAAAGTTTTCCGAGTTCAGCCCCTGTTGCTGCCAGTTCGGGTTGGTGCATTTGGCCCCGTTCATCACCACGAAGTCAGGCTCGAAGTCCTGCAACTCTTCTTCGCTTGGGCGGATGAACATATTTTTCACAAAGTGCGCCTGCCAGGCCACTTCGGTGATGAAGCGGACTTTCAGACGGGAGTCTGCGTTGGCACCACAGAAGGTATCAACCACAAACAGGCGTTTGCCAGAGAGTTGCTCGGTGACCAGCTGTTTCAGATCTGCCCAGACTTCGGGGCTGAGAGGTTTGTTATCGTTCTTGCCTTTACCCTGATCGGCCCACCAGACGGTGTCCCGGGTGATATCGTCGCGGACGATGTATTTATCTTTTGGAGAACGGCCAGTGAAGATGCCGGTATCAACGGCAACGGCTCCCAGGCTGGTTACGATGCCACGCTCAAACCCTTCCAATGAAGGATCGGTCTCTTCCTTAAACAGTAATTCATAACTCGGATTGTGAACGATTTCACCAACGTTATGAATACCATAAGCGGCAAGATCCTGGTGGGTTATACCTTTAACACGCATGTCACTGCTCCTTGATCACAGAATTTCTGGCAACAATTGTAGGGATTCAGCAGGGAGTAACCGCGATAGCTATCAAATATTTAACGTTTAAAACGTTTTTTAGCTACGTTATGAGATGTAGCACACGGAAAAAAGCAAGCGTGCAAACGGTGAGGCTTGGCGAGCGCCAGAACGCGCTCGCCAGAGTGTGGTGCAACCTAGTGTAACTGTGGGGTGCTGTCGGTATTACCACTGTAAAGTGCGGCGATGTCCACGGCATCGAACAGGTAATGATTGCCACAATAGTCGCAATGCATGTCGATGTTACCGTCTTGCTCCAGCATGTTGGTCACTTCCTCTGCCGGTAGCGTGATCAGCGCATCGGCACAGCGCTGGCGTGAACAGGTGCAGCGGAAGGTCACATCCTGCGGTTCGTAGAGCGTCACTTCTTCCTGATGATACAGGCGATAGAGCACCTCGTTGGCTGGCAGGTTGAACAACTCTTCATTCTTGATGGTGGCGGTCAGTTGCACCAGGTGATCGAAGTCATCGGCATTGCCGTCCTGTGCCGGTAGCACTTGCAGCAGCATGCCGCTCGCCACGGGCTTACCTGATGATTCGCCGGTACGGATAAACAAGCGGGTTGGCAACTGCTCGGACTGACGGAAATAACCTTCCAGGCATGCTGCCAGTGTTTCACCTTCCAACCCGACGACGCCCTGATAGCGCTCACCTTCGGTCGGGCTGATGGTGATCACCATAATACCGTTGCCGAGCATCTGATGCAGCGTGTTGCCTTCAACGATTGGGCCTTCTACACGGGCTACACCGCGCATTTCCTGGCGGTTGTTACCGTTGATAACGGCCAGCTTGAGTGGGCCGTCACCCTGTAGCTGCACGGTGATGTCACCGTCGAATTTCAGCGTGGCAGTCAGCAGACTGGTGGCAACCAGCAGTTCACCGAGCAGTTGTTGTACCGGTGCCGGGTAGTCATGGTTGGTCAGAATCTGCTGATAGGTTTCATTGACGGTAACCAGCTCACCGCGCACCGCGTAGTTTTCGAACAGGTAACGGTGTAATTGGTCATGGTTGGACATAGTTTTCTCTCATTGAGGCGAGGGATGATTCCGGCTCGCCAGGCTATCTTATTGTGCAGCCCTACTGGGGCTGGCTCTTGAATTTAATCAAATCACGCCGCTCTTTTTTGTCTGGACGGCGATCCGGGTGCGGCATGGTCAGTGAGTTCATTTTGCGGGCCAGCGCCACTTTTTCGCGGTTGGCGATGCTGGCCTCGGTTTCCTGATAGATCTGCTGGGCCTCGCTGGCCCCTCGCCGCTGGCCGGTGACGGCCAGTACCACCACGGTACGTTCTTCATTGCCTTGGCGTAGTTTGATCTCGGCATTAATCTCAACGATTTTGCTCGGCTTGCCGCGTTGCCCGTTGTAATGCACCTTACCGCCGTCGATCATTTCGCGCGCCAGCGCACGGGTTTTATAAAAACGTGCCGCCCACAGCCATTTGTCCAGACGGACGGCATCATCATTCTGTGTTGCTTTGGCTTTCATGGCTTCCCCTGTTGCAGCGCTGGTATCAACTGGCGATAGTCGCTCATTGACGGATAGCGCTGGAAAGTTTTACTCGCCATACTGGAGTCCGGGTTTTGTACCCCCAGGCAGTGGCGGATACCAAAGGTTTGGGCAGCATCCAGAATCGGCTCACTGTCATCAACAAACAGCGTGCGATGCGGATCAAAACCGGTTTGCTGCTGCACCGCCTGCCACAGACGCTGATCTTCTTTTGGATAACCAAATGTGTGGGTAGAAAGCAATAAATCAAGGTGCTGATCCAACCCGGTGTGCTCAATTTTTACCGCCAGACTGTGCGGATGGGCATTGGTCAGCAAGATGGTCCTGCGGCCTGCATGGCGCAAAGCCTGTAGAAACGGCTCGGTATCTTCACGCAGCCGCGCGCGGCTGCCCACTTCGCTGGTCATGCGATAGATATCCAAACCCAGGCGATGGCTCCAGTAATCAAAGCAATACCAATTCATGGTGTGCTGTACGGCGAGATATTCGGCATAAATGATTTTACGGGCGTCATCGAACGGGATGGCCCGCTGCTCACTTAGCGCTTGTGGAACCAGCGTCAGCCAAAAATGGCTGTCGAACTCCAGATCGAGCAGAGTGCCGTCCATATCCAGCAGCACGGTATCAATATCGTGCCAGTCGAACTCGGGAACCATGAAAAAACTCCATAGGCAGGCCGGTGGTGGCCCATAGTGTTAGCGTAGCATAAGCCGAGTTCGGGTTGTGCACGCGTAATGACTAAACCACCGGGCGTATGGAAACCGGATTGAGCTGAGGATTGAAGCAGCTTTCGTAGTAGCGTTGGATATCAGCGAGACGATGTTGGTTCTTGCGCCAGCGCTGTACCAGCCGCCAGGTGTTATAGCCAAGGCTGGCCACCAGCGCCAGCAGTAACAGGCTGGTGCCAAGGTAACGCCACAAGGTGATCATATCGGGTTCGCTGTGTAAGGCGATATGATGGGTGCCATTGGCATCAACAGAGATACTGGTAATGACCCCCTGAGCGCGGAACGGCGTATGCAGTAACAGGCTGGAGAGACGTTGCAGCTCGCTCCACTGGTCGAACGCGTTGTATTCGTTCAGTGGTTGAGTGGGCAGCGGATGATCGACCAGTTGTTTGCCTTCATCGCTGGTGATCAGAAAGCCACCCGGCGGTGGGCTGTTGAGTGCGGCAGCGGCCTGGCGGGTTTCATTAGTGACAAACGACGAGGTCGCTGCGTTGCTCAGGTTTTCCAGCGATTCTGCACTGACTGGCCGCAGCAGGACGTTAACGCCCTGCAGAGTGCCTGATTTGGCGCGTTTCACCAGGCTGGCCCAGTTTTTGGCATTTCCCAGATTGACCAGGGCGTTTTTCAGCCGGACACAGTCGTTTTCCATGTTGCACAGATCATGGGTTTTTAACACGATATCCGAAAAATCATCCAACAGGATCATACCGGATTTCTCAATGGCACTGGCCAATTGCGGGTTCAGTTTCTGGTCAGCTCCGCTGGGGTGCAACTGTCGGTTAATCGTGGCCAGCAGGGCTGAGGCCTTGTCGATCACCTCCGACTCCGGTTGCGGTAACGGGGCGGCATGGTTCCAATAGATCCCAGAGCAATCGAAAGGCATAAAGCCGGGCTGCGCAGCACTCACGTTGCCTGATGGCACATAGCACATACCGTAGCCCTGGATTTTCAGAGTATCACCAATGCGCAATGGTGTAGCTTCTAGCGCCTGTACGCTGGTGACGTCGCTTCTCTGTGCGCCCTGTAGCCACGCGCTGCTCAGTTTAACCGGCAGGCTGAGCGGTACGTAGGTCAGCAGCAACAGCATCGTTACTAAGGCGCTGGCGACCAGCACGGCGTGCTTTCCCCATGGCTGCAAGGGGAAATTTTTCACCTCATCGTGCAGGGAGAGATAACGCCCTTGGCGCACCACTTGCCGGTTGAGGTAGATATCCACATTGGTGACTTTACCCAGATCGGACGTGAGGTAAGGCTGCCAATGTGCTGGGTAAGTCAAATCGATCACCCCCAGCGAGATATTACTGAGCTGCCCCTGATCGGTTTCGTCGAACAACCCCCAGCGCTTTGGCGTGCCGCGCAGGCAGTGGACTTCCTTCAGTTCACTTTCGGTCGGGTGGCGCAGCAGATTCCAGCAGCCCCAGATGATCATCAGCACTGCAACAAAGATCATCCAGGGGATAACCATCACCGGGCTGATCAGGCTGAAGAACAGCAGCAACAGGGCGGCGGAAATGGTGGCCGCTTCCTTGATACCGTTCGGGCGATTCAGCGCATGCTCCTGGGGGGTTTCCTTACGGATATTGACCAGTTCAATATGTTCACTCTCTTCCTGGCGGATAGAGGCATTCCTTGCAGGCATCGCAGTAGTCACTATGGGCGGTTGTGGGCGCTCGTGAATATGATCGAGCAGTGAATGGCCATTGAGTGAGATAACCAGCGGTAGCGTCTGAGTTCTGATCACTTCAACATGATTGTCGGCGCTGATGTATTGTTCCCAGAATGGCGGCAGATGTATTTCTTCGGAATCGAGATAATAGCGCAAATTATTGGGTTGATCGCTGGCCAGGCCATAGCGGGTAATGGCATGGGTGATAGGGTAAACCTTGTCGCTCTGTGGTATGAGTGCCAGCCTGACGGAAGGCAAAGCCGGGGAGGCGGGCAAAAGTTTGTTACCTAGCCTGCTCTGCTGATTGAGGTAATACTCAACTGCCGCACGTTCATCCGCAGTCAGTTTGCGGTGTGTTGGTTTAATGAACGGCAGAGCACCTGCCAATACGGGCTGTTTGCGGAATTTAAACCAGAAATAGAGGCCAGCAGCGATCAGGCAAGCTAGCACCAATACCAATATTAACGCTATTGTGCTCATGCTGCCCTCATCGTGAACTCATAAAACCCGCCAACCTCACTCATAATTGCTGCCTATTATTATACGGAGTTAGCTTCCAGGGGATATACCCCTTCCTGTTTGAAGCTGCTGGTAGGCGGCAACTTGGATACTGAATCACCCACGAATAAATGGTATGCCACAGGGATATTCTGCATAACCCATGGCTCATATGATGATAGCAACCATGCCACAGACCCGATATCGGCTTTATCCTATTTTATTATTCAGTTTTTAGTGAGTTTTTTGGGAAAATGGCTTCGTACTGGCTACGCTTGTTAAAAAAAAGTAAATTAACGCTTAAGTTCGTTGCGACAGAGCTTCTCATTAACGCACAATGTGATCAAGATCGAGTTTGTGCGCCCCAGTTTGGTGCAGCACGCCCATCATTATCCTGGTTGCCTGCTTTCTGAGCGGACAGCCCATTTGAGGCAATCATGCATAAACACCTGCAAAAACCTAAAATTCTGAAAGTAGAAACGGTTGCGCGTTCGCGTTTATTCAACGTGGAATCGGTCGATCTGGAGTTCAGTAATGGTGTACGGCGGGTGTACGAGCGTATGCGGCCCTCCGAGCGTGAAGCGGTGATGATTGTACCGGTGGTGGGGGACGATCTGCTGCTGATCCACGAATATGCGGTGGGCACCGAATCTTATGAGCTGGGGTTTCCAAAAGGCCTGATCGATCTCGGTGAAGGGGTGCTGGAAGCGGCCAACCGTGAATTGATGGAGGAGGTGGGTTTTGGTGCAAGGCGCTTTGATTTCCTGAGTAAACTGACGATGGCTCCCTCTTATTTTTCCAGCCAGATGAATATCGTGCTGGCGCACGATCTCTACCCGCAAAGCCTGGAAGGCGATGAGCCGGAACCGTTGCCGCAGGTGCGCTGGCCAATTGCCAACATGATGGCGTTATTGGAGGAACCGGATTTCCGTGAGGCCCGTAACGTCAGTGCGCTGTTCTTGGCCGCGGCCTTCCTGCGCAACTCGCGTTAACATTTCCAGATAAACTTCAGCTAAAAAAACGGCCAGATAAGCTCTGGCCGTTTTTATGTTTAGAACAGCTCGTGGCTTTCACCACCAGGGTCTGTCAAGGTGGTACCGGCGTCATGCACTGAGTATCCTGTTGGCTGGGTGCCATCGATAAAGAACTCGGAACGGCTGCCACCGCCGCCATTGGACAGCTTGCCAGTGCTCTTGTCGATGGTTACGCTGACAATGCCCGGTGGTGGTGTGACCTTCTGCTCTGGAACGCCGTCCAGTGCCACTTTCATAAAGTCATCCCACGCTGGTTGTGCACTTTTCGCGCCACCTTCGCCGCCGGAGATCTGATCCTCAATCGCACCAGAAGCGGTTGCACGCCCCAGATCGCGGCGATGATCGTCGAAACCAATCCAGACCGACGTCACGGTATCCGGGCCATAACCGGAGAACCAGGCGTCTTTTGAACTGTTGGTGGTACCGGTTTTACCCCCGATATCACGGCGTTTCAGATCGCGCCCGGCACGCCAGCCGGTGCCCATCCAACCTGGCTCACCAAAGATATTGCTATTGAGCGCATCGCGCATCAGGAACGCCAGAGGCGTACTGATCACGTGCGGTGCATACTGCTGATCGTTATCCTGCTGTACCTGGGTTGGCGTTACCTGCTCCAACTGTGGCATTGGCACATTGGCGTTGCTGTTTTCCTGCGATACCGCTACGTTTTCAACGTTATCATCAGAAAGCATGGCCGCGCGCTGAGTATCGCCGTAGATCACCGGCAGATTGCAGCTTTCACACACCACTTTCGGCTTGATTTCAAACAGGGCTTTGCCGCTGTCATCTTCAATCTTGGTGATGAAGTAGGGGTCAACCAGATAACCGCCATTAGCCAGCACTGCGTAACCACGCACCACCTGCAACGGAGTGAAGGAGGCCGAGCCCAGCGCCAGTGATTCCGAATGCACAATGTTCTGTGCCGGGAAGCCGAAACGCTGCAGATATTCTGCCGCATAATCAACGCCCATTGCACGCATCGCACGTACCATCACCACGTTCTTCGACTGCCCCAGGCCCTGACGCAAACGGATTGGGCCGTCATAGGCTGGCGGTGAGTTTTTCGGCCGCCAATCAGTACCGGCACCTGCATCCCAGCGGGTGATGGGCAGATCGTTGAGAATGGTTGCCAGCGTCAGGCCCTTATCCATCGCGGCGGTATACAGGAACGGTTTGATGTTGGAACCGACCTGACGCAATGCCTGAGTCACGCGATTGAACTTGCTCTGGTTGAAATCGAAACCGCCGACCAGCGCTTTGACGGCACCGTTGTTCGGATCGATAGAGACCAGCGCCGAGTTGACATCCGGCACCTGCGACAGCCACCAGTTATCATTCACTTTGCGCACCCACACCTGCTGACCCGCCTGAACCACGTCGGTGACGCGCTTTGGCGTTGGGCCCTGCTGGGTGTCGGATTTGAACGAGCGAGCCCAGCGCATACCGGACATCGGCAACGTAATGCTGCTGCCATCGGCCAACATCGCCGTGGCCTGGTTGACGTCGGCCTGAGTAACTACCGCTGGCACCAGCGGGCCATAGCTCGGCAGATTTTTCAGGGAATCAACAATCTGTTTCTGATCCCAAGCTGCTTCACCCACTTTCCACAGTACGTTCGACGGGCCGCGGTAGCCGTGGCGCATGTCGTAGTCCAGTACGTTGTTACGCACCGCCTCCTGCGCTGCCAACTGCAGTTTCTTGGTGATGGTGGTGTAAACCTTGTAACCGTCGGTATAGGCGTTCTCACCGTAACGCGTGATCATTTCCTGACGCACCATCTCAGCAAGATAGGGCGCAGAGAAGCTGATTTCTGGCGCATGGTAGTGGGCAACCAGTTCCTCACTGCGGGCCTGATCGTATTGCGCCTGCGTGATGTAATTTTCATCCAACATACGCGACAGCACCACGTTACGGCGCGCAACGGCACGATCGTGCGAGTACAGCGGGTTGAAGGTCGACGGTGCCTTAGGCAGACCGGCGATGGTGGCCATTTCGCTTAAGCTGAGCTGGCTGACGTCCTTGCCGAAGTAAACCTGCGCGGCCGCCCCGACGCCGTAAGCGCGGTAGCCCAAGTAGATTTTGTTCAGATACAGCTCAAGAATTTCGTCTTTGGATAGCATCTGTTCAATGCGTATCGCCAAGAAAACCTCTTTGAGCTTACGCATCAGGGTGCGTTCCGGGCTCAAGAAGAAGTTTCTTGCCAACTGTTGGGTGATGGTACTGGCACCTTGTGACGCTCGGCCAGAAACCAGGGCGACAGACGCGGCACGGAAGATACCGACCGGGTCAACACCATGGTGTTCATAGAAACGACTGTCCTCTGTGGCGATGAAGGCATGCACCATCACCGGTGGAATTTGATCCAGCTTGAGAGGGATACGACGCTTCTCACCGAATTGAGCGATCAGTTCGCCATCGGCACTGTAAACCTGCATTGGAATTTGCAGCCGCACGTCTTTTAGCGTTGCGACGTCGGGCAGCTGTGGCTCGACATATTTGTACAAGCCAAAAATCGAGGCTGCTCCCAGCAAGATGCAACACACTGCAAGGATTAGAAAATACTTTACGAACTTCACCTGAGATTTCCCATTTCATGTCATTTGGGCAGTTTATAAACAACCGCGCGGTAGTATAAAGGCAAGCCTGCGACATGGATATGTTCTTTTATCATTTGACGATACGGAAGCGGGGTGAAATATGTTCTCTCAAGCATGGCAGGTAGGCCTGGATATACAGAGCAACTGTGTTAGGGCATTGGCAGCACAGCATCGCCGCGGCGGTTGGCAATTGCGTCATTGGTGGCAACAGGCGCTGCCTCAGCCGGTGCTACGCGACGGTTGTATCGAGAAATCCGAAATGTTGATCACCCTGCTAAAGCAGTGGCGTATTCGGTTACCAAGACATATTTCCTTACGCATTGCTTTGCCTGCGCAACGGGTTCTACAACACCGGTTGCCATTACCGGATTATCGCTTGCGGGAGCCGGTCCGCCATGACTACATCACCACTCAGGGGCTGAAACAATTCCCGCTCGACAGCCAGACTCTGGCGATGGATTACCGTATCGCCCCACCGAATACCAGCCAACTGCTGCTCACCGCCGCTCGCCAACAAGAGCTCCAGCAGTGGCTGCACTGCCTGCAAGAAGCCGATCTTCAGCCGCAGGTCATTGATATTACTCCCAGCGTTCTGTGTGCCATGGCGGCTTTTGCAGGCCTGACACGCGACGCGGGCCTGCTGCATCGTCTGGAACAGGAGTGGCTGTGGGTGGCTCCGCGCAGTACGCCATTTGCCTACGGCGTACTGCCTGTCGGTGAGATCGACAGCACGCAGCAGGCGCTGGCCGCCATGCGTATAAGCTGCCCAGCTCTAGGCGATAAACCGGTGTATTACAGCAGTGTGTTGGACGAAGCCTTGCCTGCCGGAGTTGTGTCCTGGTCGCCTTTCACCGCTTTCAGCCACTTGCATCCCCCATTGCCAGCACAGCCCACGGCTTTTGTTCTGGCAGGCGGGCTGGCTTTACGCCGTGAGGATCGCTGATGTATCAGGTCAATCTTTTGCCTTGGCGCTTTAGGGCACAACGGCAGCGCTACGGGTTTTGGCTGCGAGTGTTCTGCATCCAACTGTTGGTTGCCTTGGTCCTTCCGGTCACGGCTTTCTTGCTGCTGCGTTATCAACATACGCAGCAACAGAGCGCTTTGCAGACGCTGACGCAACAGCACCTGTTGCTGACTGAAAGGATCCAGCAGACGCAGCAGGTGATGGCAGCGCTGGCGCGGTTAACGGCTGAAGAGACACGTCGCCAGCAGAATGAAATACATAACCGACGTTACCTGTATTTACTGCAACAACTCTCGGCAGCGATACCCGACGAGCTATGGCTGACGGCGTTAGAAGAGAATGCACAGGGCATCTCTTTGCGCGGTTTCAGTGGGCAGTACGCAGCAATTACCCTGTTTGAACAGCGTTTGGCTGCTTCGCCTTTGTTGGAGAGTCATCGTTTGGCGGAGGTGACACGGCATAAAAACGGGATATTGGCCTTCACCCTAACGGCACGTTGGGGGAAAGATGGATAAACCGCTGCCGGATTGGATCAAACCTTGGCTCAACCGGCCCGGCTGGCAACTGCTGGTGGTTCAATGGCTGCTCTTGATCGGCCTGATGCTGCTGACCAGCGCGTTGTTGGTATACGGTGAATGGCAACAGCTGGAGCACCTACGCGCGCAACAGCAGCGCCTGGAGGTAGAGATTGCCGAACGTCAGCAGCAACTGACTCGCTTACCGGCATTGGAGGAGTTGGAACAGCGTCTTCAGCAGCAGACCTTGGCGTTACCCGCAGAGCCGGAAAGCTTTGGTAGCAAGCTCTATCAGGTGGGTGGTGTGTTGCTGCGTTGGCAACAGCAGGAGCAACCCGCACAGCAAATTGTGAGATTGCAGGCAGATTACCCTGGGCTGTTGCGCTTGCTGGAAGGTTTGTCGCCCACGCTGCGCATTAGCCAGATGGCGATCGAAAAGCAACCGGAAGGATTGATTACCCAACTGATTTTGCTCGCAGCAGAAGGGAGGAGCGAATGAGGAAAGAATATTGGCTATGGCTGATGCTCTCCGCTCCCGTTTGGGCTGTGCAAGAGCGCGATCCGTTCCAACAGCCTCTGGTTGCGTCCTGTGTTTCACCAGCCGTTTCACCGGCCAATTGGCAGCTAAAGGGCACTATTGGTGAACCTGGCTTGCGTCATGGCTGGCTGATCACCTCGCAAGGGCAGTGGTTAAGGTTACAGCCGCAGCAGACATTGCTGGATGGACTCTGGCAGGTGGTGCAAATTCAGGCGCGACAGCTTGAATTTAGTGAAGTTGGCACGGAACGCGTTTGCCCCCCAGCCACGGGTAATATTGTTCTGACGTTGGGCAAACCATAAGGAAATGGAAATGAAAATATGTCATTGGCTGCTGGCGCTGTTGCTGGCGTTTCCCTTCATGGTGATGGGGAAAGTACAGCAGGAAGTACAGCAGGAAAAACTGGTCTCTCTAGAGTTTCACGATACGCCAGTGAGCCTGGTCTTACAGGCATTGGCGGAATACCAGCAACTGAATCTGGTGGCAGCCGAGGGCGTAGATGGCAATCTGACGCTGCGCCTGGATAATGTTCCTTGGCGGCAGGCGTTGGCGGTGGTGTTGCGTATGGGGAAACTGACGATGACTCTCGATGGCAATGTGATGCTGGTTTTCCCGGAACCGGACGAGCAGGAGCAGCAGCGTCGGCAGCAGGCACTGGCGCAACAACTGCCCTTGGAGAACCTGACGATCTCGCTGCAAAATGCCGATGCTGGAGAGATTGCCCAGAGCCTGGATAGCCAGCGCGGCAAGTTGCTGACCGAGCGCGGTAGCGTGGTAGTAGATAAGCGCACCAATGCGTTGTTGCTGCGTGATACCACATCGGCTCTCGCTCAGATGAAAGCCTGGGTGGCGGATATGGATACACCACTGGAACAGGTGCAACTGGCGGCACATATTGTCACCATCAGCAGTGAAAACCTACGCGAGCTTGGCGTGCGCTGGGGATTGTTATCAGACGAAAAACCTGCGCAGTCTTTACGGATAGATAATTTCAGCGTGGGGTTGCCAGTGGAAAACAGCGCGGCAACGGCCGGTTTTCATCTGGCGCGCATCAGTGGGCGTATTCTGGATCTGGAGCTGTCTGCGCTGGAACAGGAAAATGAGGTGGAAATCATCGCCAGCCCACGCCTGCTGACGGCACACCAGCAAACCGCCAGTATCAAACAGGGCACGGAAATCCCCTACGAGGTCGCGAGCGGCACCAGTGGCGCGACCTCGGTAGAGTTTAAAGAGGCGGTATTAGGGATGGAAGTTACGCCCAAAATCCTGCCCAATGGCCGTATTACGTTAACGCTGCAAATCAGCCAGAACATGCCTGGCCGCTCGATAAAACAGGGGGCCGGGGAGGCGTTGGCTATCGACAAGCAGGACATCAAAACTCAAGTGACGGTAAAAAACGGTGAAACCATTGTATTGGGTGGTATATTTCAGCAGCAGAACGTGAATGGCGCTAACAAAGTTCCAGGCGTGGGGAACGTGCCATGGCTGGGATCGTTGTTCAAACACAGCAGCAAACAGCATAAAAGGCGTGAGCTGGTGATATTTATTACTCCAACGCTGATCAAGGTCTGATTTACCGGGGCCGCTGCCAACGAAAAAGGCGAAAGTTAATGGTCAGATAGACTTTTTTTCTCGCCTTGGGGGCATCTGCGTTTGACGCTGCGGCCGATTTAGCTTACAAGGGTTACCGAATTAGGCTCCGAGGTTTTTTTGTTAATGCTATACCCGGCGTCTTTCAAGTTACAGTGTGGTTGGCTGCACGTAATCCCCCAGTCACTTACCTTGGTAAGCTTCTGAGGTATTTACGCTTGCTGCTTGGTTGTAACTCGAAATCCATAGGGTATTAAGACGCCGTTAAAAACGTATGGTTTCCCTCCTGCGGCGTGGATAGCGATTTATTCGGTTGCCAAACTACCAAGAGTGTTGAGATAATTTTTCGTCTGATCTCGCACTATCGCTTATGAGGTTTCAGTTTAGGTCCCGCCGCTAATTTGATTGGCGGGGCGGGTTATCATTAACGAATTGTCTTAGTAATACCGAAAAACATGGCAGAGAAACGCAATATCTTTCTGGTTGGGCCTATGGGTGCCGGCAAAAGCACTATTGGCCGTCAGTTAGCTCAGCAACTCAATATGGAGTTTTTCGACTCCGATCAAGAAATTGAGCGACGTACCGGAGCTGACGTGGGCTGGGTATTCGACGTGGAAGGGGAAGAAGGCTTCCGCGATCGTGAAGAAAAAGTCATTAATGAACTGACGGAAAAGCAGGGGATCGTGCTGGCTACCGGCGGGGGCTCGGTTAAGTCGCGTGAAACGCGTAACCGCCTGTCGGCGCGTGGTGTGGTGGTCTATTTGGAAACCACTATCGAGAAGCAATTGGCCCGTACCCAGCGTGACAAAAAGCGTCCGCTGTTGCAGGTTGATTCTCCTCCGCGTGAAGTGCTGGAAGCGCTGGCTAAAGAGCGCAATCCGTTATACGAAGAAATTGCAGATGTCACTATCCGCACAGACGATCAAAGCGCTAAAGTGGTTGCCAACCAGATAATCAACATGCTGGAAAGTAACTGATAGCGGTTTCCGCGTTGGCTACGGGCAAATGCGGAAATTCTGATTGTGTTCCCCGCGTTGGCGGGGACAAACCACACCGAGAACTGAGCGCGACATGGAGAGAATTACCGTAACGCTTGGGGAGCGTAGCTACCCGATTACCATAGCCGCCGGATTGTTTAACGATCCGGCTTCTTTTATGCCGCTAAAGGCGGGTGAACAGGTCATGCTGGTCACCAACCAGACCCTGGCTCCGCTGTATCTGGAGCCTGTACGCAAGGTGCTGGAGCAAGGCGGTGTAGTGGTGGATCAGGTGATACTGCCTGATGGCGAACAGTACAAATCCCTTGCCGTGCTTGAGCAAGTGTTCTCGGCGCTGCTGGAAAAGCCACACGGTCGCGACACCACGCTTATCGCCCTCGGCGGTGGCGTGGTTGGCGATCTGACTGGCTTTGCCGCAGCGTGCTATCAACGCGGTGTGCGTTTTATCCAGGTTCCTACCACGCTGCTCTCGCAGGTGGACTCCTCCGTTGGCGGTAAAACCGCCGTCAATCACCCGCTCGGTAAAAACATGATCGGCGCCTTCTACCAACCCGCTGCGGTGGTGGTAGATCTCGATTGCTTGCGAACCTTACCGGCGCGTGAACTTTCCTCTGGTCTGGCGGAAGTGATCAAGTACGGGATTATTCTCGATGGTGATTTCTTCGTCTGGCTGGAAAACAATATTGATGCGCTGGTGGCATTGGATATGGGCGCTTTGGCGTACTGCATCCGCCGCTGTTGCGAATTGAAGGCTGAAGTGGTCGCCGCCGATGAACGCGAAAGCGGCCTGCGCGCGCTGCTCAATCTGGGCCATACTTACGGCCATGCCATTGAAGCTGAAATGGGCTACGGTGTATGGTTGCACGGTGAAGCCGTGGCTGCTGGCATGATGATGGCCGCACATACCGCGCGCCGCCTGGGCCAATTCTCTGTCGCCGATATTGAACGTATCAAAGCGCTGTTGTTACGTGCCGGGCTGCCCGTGTGTGGGCCGCAGGAAATGACACCTGACGCCTATCTGCCGCATATGATGCGCGACAAGAAAGTGTTGGCAGGGGAGCTACGTTTGGTATTACCGAAGGCGATGGGTGAAGCGGAAGTTCGCGGTGGTGTGGCACGTGATATAGTGTTGGCTGCAATTGCGGATTGCCTACCGTTGCAACACGCGTGAGTAAATCGGAATAACTGACAGTGGCTTAGCCGCTGTTTGCATCTGTTATTAATTAATGTGCAAAGCAATACGAGCATCGCTTTGCCATCGTCGGGTTAATAGTCTCGAACCATACCGGGTTCAGGGTGGCGGGCTTTTGCCTCTAGTTGGAGGATTTCAGATGGACGAGTTTAAACCGGAAGACGATCTCAGACCTGATGCTAGCGATCGTCGTCCTTCACGTTCGCGGCGGCCAGCAACAGGGCCGAGTTTTTCCTTATCGCGTCAGCATTTGATGATTGGTGTCGGTATTCTGGTTCTGCTGGTGCTGATCCTGGGTATCGGATCGGCGTTGAAAGCACCGACCCAGCATGAGACGGCGCAGCAGGGTGCAGCCCGTGATATCAACCTGTCGGATTCTTCGTCGCTGACTACCAGTAACAATGGTGTTCCGGGTGGCACTACCGATACCCACGATAACAACGGTGTTGGTCAGGCTCAGCCGCAGCAGCCACAAAACATCAGTGTTCCGCCTATTTCCAGCACGCCGAGCGAAGCACAGCCAATGCCACCACAGGGTGGTGCGCAACAGCGTGTCGAACTGCCAGGCAACATGACTGATGCACTGTCATCGCAGCAGAATCAGGTTGATGCAGCCGCACAGAGCCTGAACGCCCCGGTTTCCGGGTTGCCAACCGCGCCAGCAACCGTGATGAGTGGTGCAGGTGCGCGAGAAACCACGCGTCCGATGCATAACAATGCCAATGCCATTCCAGCGGCACAGCAGCGTAAAACACCGGCAAAAACCACTGCTAAACCTTCTGCAACGACCACCACGGTTTATACACCACCGGCAGCGGTAAAAAGCGGTGTGGTGAGCGGTAGAGCGGGTTCCATTACAGCGGCACCGGGTAGCCATTACACGCTGCAACTGAGCAGTGCTTCTCGTTCTGATACGCTGAAGGCTTTCGCCAAACAGCAAAATCTACAGAACTTTACCGTGTATGAAACCAAACGCGACGGTAAGCCGTGGTTCGTGTTGGTGAGCGGTAACTATGCTTCTTCGGCGGATGCGAAGCGCGCAGTTGCGACGTTACCGGCAGAGGTTCAGGCGAAAAAACCATGGGTCCGGCCTGTACATCAAGTACAGCAAGATCTTAAAAAATAAACCATTTAATTTTGTGCGCTGATGTGCTGTCTGAAACAGAGTACAATCCGCCGCTCTGAATTGTATAAGTAGCTAACTGACGGCATGAAGAAAAACCGCGCTTTTTTAAAATGGGCTGGTGGAAAATACCCGCTGGTTGACGAGATCCGTCGTCATCTGCCAGCGGGCGACTGCCTAATCGAGCCCTTCGTGGGTGCGGGTTCAGTCTTTTTGAACACGCAATACGATGCTTACATTCTCGCCGACATCAACAGCGATCTTATTAATCTGTATAACATCGTTAAGCTGCGTACGGATGACTTCGTGCGCGATGCCCGCATCCTGTTTGCCGATGAATACAATGTCTCGGAACAGTTTTACCTGCTGCGCGAAGAGTTTAATGCAAGCGACGATGCCTATCGTCGGGCGCAGCTGTTCCTCTATCTGAACCGCCACTGCTATAACGGCCTGTGTCGTTACAACCTGCGTGGTGAGTTTAACGTCCCGTTCGGGCGTTATAAGAAGCCGTACTTTCCGGAAGATGAACTGTACTGGTTTGCTGAAAAATCCCGCAATGCCACTTTCGTCTGCGAGCATTACCGCGATACCATGGTCAAGGCAACGCGTGGCGCGGTAGTGTATTGCGATCCGCCTTATGCACCGCTTTCGGCGACGGCGAATTTTACCGCCTATCATACCAACAGCTTCAGCATTGCCGATCAGCAAGGGCTGGCGCAACTGGCGCATCAACTGTCGGTGGAAAATCAGGTACCGGTATTGATTTCCAATCATGATACCGAACTGACACGCGACTGGTATCAGCATGCTGAATTCTTTGAAGTGTCGGCACGCCGGACGATCAGCCGTAATATCCTCGGCCGCAGCAAAGTGAACGAACTTTTGGCTCTATATATCGCTAAGCCGGGGTTGCACCCCGACGTATAACAACTCGAACCCTACGTTTGGAGAAGCGGATGAAAAAGTTTTTGATTGCCCCGTCCATTCTGTCGGCAGATTTTGCCCGGTTAGGTGAAGATACTGCCAAGGTGCTGGCTGCCGGTAGTGACGTGGTGCACTTTGACGTTATGGATAACCACTATGTTCCCAATCTGACGATTGGGCCGATGGTCTGCGAAGCGCTGCGCAACTACGGCATCACTGCCCCGATCGACGTTCACCTGATGGTCAAGCCGGTTGATCGCATTGTGCCGGACTTCGCCAAAGCTGGTGCGACCTACATCTCTTTCCATCCCGAAGCCTCCGAACACGTTGACCGCACCCTCCAACTGATCAAAGAACACGGCTGTAAGGCCGGTTTGGTGTTTAACCCGGCCACGTCGCTGAGCTATCTCGATTATGTGATGGATAAACTCGATGTGATCCTGCTGATGTCGGTTAACCCCGGTTTTGGTGGCCAGTCGTTTATCCCTGGCACGCTGGATAAGCTACGTCAGGTGCGCAAACTGATCGACGACAGCGGGTTTGATATTCGTCTGGAAGTCGACGGTGGGGTCAAGGTGGATAACATTGCCGAGATCGCCGCAGCGGGTGCTGATATGTTCGTCGCAGGTTCCGCGATTTTTGGCAAGCCGGATTACCGCGCGGTGATTGACGAAATGCGTCGTGAACTGGCGAAGGTGAATCATGGCTGATTTTAGCGCCATTCGCGGCCTAGCTTTTGATCTGGATGGCACGCTGGTTGACAGTGCTCCAGGGCTGGCGGCGGCTATCGATCTGGCGCTGGCAGAGATGGGCTTACCGCAGGCCGGTGAGGCGCGAGTCGGCACCTGGATCGGTAATGGCGCAGATGTGCTGGTGCAACGTGCGTTGCGCTGGGCGGAAGCGGCGGCCACGCCGGAGCATTGCCAGCAGATGCGCGAGCGTTTTGACCATTTCTATGCACAAACCGTGAGCAGCGGTAGTCGCTTGTTCCCGCAGGTGAAAGCCACCCTTGGCCGCCTGGCTGAACTGGGCTACCCGATGGCGCTGGTGACCAACAAGCCGACGCCCTTTGTGGCTCCGTTGCTGACTGAACTCGGTATTATCGATACTTTCTCGCTGATTATTGGTGGCGATGATGTGGTGGCGAAAAAACCGCATCCCGCGCCGTTGTATCTGGTATTCGGCAAGCTCGGCCTGCGGGCTGGCGAGGTGTTGTTCGTCGGTGATTCCCGCAACGATATTCAGGCGGCGCAGGCGGCAGGTTGCCCGAGCGTTGGCCTGACTTACGGATATAACTACGGTGAAGCGATCGCCCTGAGCCATCCCGACCGCGTGTTGGAGCGCTTTGCCGATTTGTTGCCCGCTCTCGGGCTGTCATCTTTAGAGAATCAGGAATTTAATCATGAGTAAGCCCATCGTATTTAGCGGCGCGCAGCCGTCTGGTGAACTGACCATTGGCAACTACATGGGTGCGCTGCGTCAGTGGGTTCAAATGCAGGATGATTATGACTGCATTTACTGCATCGTTGACCTGCATGCGATTACCGCGCGTCAGGATGCGGAAAAACTGCGTAAAGCCACGCTGGATACGCTGGCGCTGTACTTGGCCTGCGGTATTGACCCGGCAAAAAGCACCATTTTTGTTCAGTCCCATGTGCCAGAGCATTCGCAACTGAGCTGGGTGCTCAACTGCTATACCTATTTCGGCGAACTGAGCCGTATGACCCAGTTTAAAGACAAATCGGCACGCTATGCAGAAAACATCAACGCTGGTCTATTCAGCTATCCGGTGCTGATGGCGGCGGACATTTTGCTGTATCAGACCAACCAGGTGCCGGTGGGTGAAGATCAGAAACAGCATCTGGAACTGAGCCGTGATATCGGCCAGCGCTTCAACGCCCTGTACGGAGACGTGTTCAAAGTACCAGAACCCTTTATTCCCAAGTCTGGCGCGCGCGTAATGTCACTGCAGGAACCGACTAAGAAGATGTCCAAGTCGGATGATAACCGCAACAACGTGATCGGCCTGCTGGAAGATCCGAGCGCGGTGACCAAAAAAATCAAACGTGCGATGACCGACTCGGAAGAGCCGCCGGTCATCCGTTACGACGTGGCGAACAAAGCAGGCGTTTCCAACCTGCTGGATATTTTGTCTGGCGTTACCGGCAAGAGTATTGCCCAATTGGAAACGGAATTTGCAGGCCAGATGTACGGCCACCTGAAGGGTGCTGTGGCAGAGGCGGTTTCCGGCATGCTGAGTGAATTGCAAGAGCGTTATCACAGCTTCCGCAATGACGAGGCGTTCTTGCAGCAGGTGATGCGCGATGGTGCGACAAAAGCCCGTGCTCGCGCGCAGGAAACGCTGGCGAAAGTGTATGAAGCGGTAGGTTTTGTGCCACATCCGTAATCGCTCACCCATTCCCTCTCCTTGGGGCTGTCTCTTATACACAACGTGTTCGTCTCTGTAAGTCAGGTGTAATGGGAATTGCCGTAAAAGATCATAATCCGATGGAACAATAATGGACGGCAATTGCAGGGCCCAAGGCGGGGCCCTGCACC
>JBAQHZ010000214.1:0-9521 GCA_049288585.1 Chania sp. | reverse complement strand
GGGGATAACGGCTCCTGATGTTCAGGGGCCGTTTCGTGTTTTTAAAACGACGCTGTCGCTGTGTATTGCGCTGCGTGGTTACGCATTGATTATTAAGTAATGAGGCTTCAACCATGATACCTGTCGTCGCGCTGGTCGGGCGCCCGAATGTGGGTAAATCCACCTTGTTTAACCGTTTAACACAGACGCGCGATGCGCTGGTGGCGGATTTCCCCGGGCTAACGCGAGACCGCAAGTATGGTCGTGCTGAAGTTGAGGGCAACGAATTTATTATCGTCGATACCGGGGGTATTGACGGCACGGAAGACGGTGTAGAAACCCGTATGGCGGGCCAATCGCTGCTGGCGATTGAAGAAGCGGACATTGTTCTGTTTATGGTGGATGCCCGTGCCGGGTTGATGCCTGCCGATCAGGGCATTGCCCAGCATCTGCGCAGCCGTCAGAAGGCCACTTTCCTGGTGGCCAACAAAACCGACGGTATGGATCCTGATACCGCCACCGCCGATTTCTATTCGCTGGGGCTGGGGGAAGTGTATGCGATCGCCGCTTCCCACGGGCGCGGTGTTGCACAGCTGATCGAACACGTGCTGGTGCCGTTCCTGCCGGAAAAACCAGAAGAAGCAGATCTGACCGAAGAAGAGGCTAACGCCGCTTATTGGGCGGCGCAAGACGATGAAATGGCGGAAGACGGCGAAGGCGAAGAGCCGGAAGACGACTTCAACCCGCAGGACTTGCCGATCAAACTGGCGATTGTTGGCCGCCCTAACGTAGGTAAGTCAACACTGACTAACCGCATCCTCGGCGAGGAGCGCGTGGTGGTGTATGACATGCCGGGTACCACCCGTGACAGCATTTATATTCCGATGGTACGTGATGAGCGCGAATATGTGCTGATCGATACCGCCGGGGTGCGTAAGCGTGGCAAAGTCACCGAGACGGTAGAGAAATTCTCGGTAATCAAGACGTTGCAGGCAATTGAAGATGCTAACGTGGTGCTGTTGGTGATCGACGCCCGTGAAGGCATTTCCGATCAGGATCTCTCGTTGTTAGGCTTTATCCTCAATAGTGGGCGCTCACTGGTGATTGCGGTCAACAAGTGGGATGGCATGAGTGAGGAAGATCGTGAGCACGTGAAAGAGATGCTCGATCTGCGCCTGGGCTTCGTCGATTTCGCCCGCGTGCACTTTATCTCTGCGCTGCACGGCAGCGGCGTTGGCAACCTGTTCGAATCGGTACTGGAAGCTTACGACTGTTCAACGCGCCGCGTGAATACCTCGATGCTCACCAAGATCATGCAGATGGCCGCCGATGACCATCAGCCGCCGTTGGTGCGTGGCCGCCGCGTGAAGCTGAAATATGCTCATGCTGGTGGTTATAACCCGCCAATCGTGGTGATCCACGGTAACCAAGTGGCCGATCTGTCGGATTCGTACAAGCGTTATCTGATGAACTATTTCCGTCGTTCACTGAACGTGATGGGTACGCCGATCCGCATTCAGTTCAAAGAAGGGGACAACCCGTTTGCTGGCAAACGCAATACCTTGACCCCGAATCAGATGCGTAAGCGTAAGCGTTTGATGAGCCATCTGAAGAAATCGAAATAACAGCAACAGGGCGTGGTATTGATACCGCGCCCTATTTTTATCTGCCTGAAAACGTTTTATTATCCCGGTATTATTGCCATCCTGCACGTCTAGTGGTAACCAATCCCCTCTCCCTCGGGGAGAGGGCTAGGGTGAGGGGATTAGGCATGGTATGCGTAAGTAAACGATGTTAGCCCCGACTGGCCTCTGCGAAGGAACATCATGTCCTGGGAAACCTGGAGTTTTGCATTCAACGTCACCGTCCCGAATTTGCTGATGATGCTGCTGGGTATTCTGCTGCGTCACACACGGCTGATGGACGATCGTTTTATCGACGGCGCCAGCAAGCTGGTGTTCAACCTGGCTCTGCCCTGCCTGTTGTTTTTCAGCATTGCCACCAATCATCCACAACTGCGGGATAACTTTCCGCTGGTGATTTATGGCGCGTTGGGCACTCTGGTTACCTTCTTATTGCTGGAAGTCGCGGCTAAGTGGTTGGTGAAAGAACCCCGCGAACGCGGCGTGTTTGTGCAAGGTGGCTTCCGTGCCAACACGGCGATCGTTGGCCTGGCTTATGCGATGACCGCCTATGGTGATGAAGGCGTGGCTATCGCCTCGCTGTATCTGACCGTCACGGTGATCCTGTTTAATGTGCTGTCGGTGATTACCCTGACGCGCAGCTTGCAGGGCGGAGAGGGCAAGAAGAGCAAGCACCTGTCCTTGCTGCGCAGCATCGTCACCAATCCACTGATTATTGGTTTGCTGAGTGGCTTGGCCTATGCGCAAACCGGGCTGGGGATACCGCAGGTGTTCAAACAGACCGGCAGTTATATCTCCGGGCTTTCGCTGCCGTTGGCACTGCTGTGTACCGGTGCCAGCCTCGATTTACGGGACATGTTCCGTTCTTCCAACGTCGCCGCGCTAGCGTCATCCGCTAAGCTGTTTTTGGTGCCGATGCTGATGACGTTGGGGGGATGGTTATTTGGTTTCCACGGTGCGGCGCTGGGGATTATCTTCCTGTTCTCAGCGACGCCGACGGCGTCGGGCAGCTATGTCATGACCCGCGCTATGGGCGGCAATGCCACGCTGGCTGCTAATATTATTGCCATCACCACCGTAGGCTCATTTTTTACCACCGCATTGGGAATTTATCTCTTGCGCTCGTGGGGCGTGATTTAACCTGGAGGAAAGATGGACGCATCCTGCCCTAACTGTGCTCAGCCGATGAGCTGGGTGAATGGTCACTATCACTGTGATACCTGTAACAGTGATTACCGACAGCTTGCCGCGTGCCCCGACTGTGGGCAACCATTGCAGGAGTTAAAAGCCTGTGGCGCGGTGGATTATCTGTGCCAACATGGCCACGGGCTGATTTCTAAAAAACGCGTCAGGTTCAACTATCAGCCGCTTTAACAGCACCAGGCTTATACGTCATACAGACGGTGATCGTGAGTGCTTACCGCCGGTGTCACCTTATTGGGGCTGAGGCGCTTGACCGAGGCCCGTACCACTAAGCGCCCACATAGCAGCATATTGCACGGCGGCGCATCCGGCCGCAGCATACGGCGCTGTAATAACCCAATGGCTTCCATCCCCAACTCATCGCGCGGTACGTGCACCGAGGTGAGTGGCACATCATGAATTGCTGCCAGATTAAAACCGTCGGTACTCATCACCGAAATATCTCCTGGCACGCTGAGTTGCAGCTTATTTAGGGCATTCACCGCGCCGACGGCCATATAGTCGCCGCCGATTAGGATGGCGCTTGGCAAGCGCGCACGATCATCAATGCTGTTGATAAAGGTGGTGAGTGCCTGCTCGGCCTCTTGGCTGCCAAAACCGGAGGTGGTGATCAGGTGCTGGCCATCATCGAAGGGAATATTATGCCGCGCATAGGCTTGCCGGATGCCCGCCAGACGTAGCTCCATAGTGTTACGACGCAGGCATTGCAGGTTTAGGATGCGGCTATGGCCTTGCTGGAACAGATAGTTGGCAGAGTGTTCACCAATTAATTGATGATCGGGTGAAACGCTATCCAACTGCATTTGACGATCCGTGCAGTTGATCAGAACGCAGGGCTTATTCAGATCGGCCGCCAGCGTATGGATATGTTCGTCATCAATACCGATGATCAGCGCCGCTTCGGTTTGCGGGTCGCTCATTTTTTCCATAAACAGCGCGCTATCGCTGTGGATTTCTTCCAGCCCGCAGTAACGGATCCGTACTTCATGCTGTGCCAGTGCGGCGGTGATCCCCTGAATCACCTTGTAGTAGAAGATATCGGTACGTACATCGAAGGCGCGCTGTGGTGCAAACACCATCACATTGTTTAGCATCAGCCTGCCGTTGGAAAGACCTTGCAGAATGCCATTCTGTTGTGCGCACTCCAGCACCCGCTGTCTGGCTGCTTTACTGGTATTAGCTTTCCCTGCCAACACGCGGGAAACGGTACTGATGGAAAGGCCGGTTTGGCGGGCAATTTCCTGTATTTTCAGCTTTCCGTTCATTCTGTGATCTCCTTCAAATTCGCCTGTGAGAATATTTTCACAGTATTTTCTGGCGTATCAGCGGCTTCCGGCTGCCATTATGGCGATATTTTAACTTGCTGATGAAAATTTTTGCAAAAAACGTCATTTCGATCCCTCGCTTCACTGGTTAGTCTGCTTTGGCACACCAATTTTATCGATTTATCAGGCCAATTTATTGGGCTGGATTACAAGTAAAACAAATTAAATCATAGGGTTGTCAAAACAGCGACGTGGTATTTGTGAGCGTTATCACAAGAATTCGCTGTTAACACCTTCGATAGCAAAATGTGCTCTACCAAAAAGGTGCATCGTCACCACGGAGATTCGAGATGAGCGTAGAAATCGAACAAACTGTCGCGCGTAGCAGCGCCCGTAAATTTAAATCGTTACGCTGGTGGATGCTGGCGCTATTCCTGCTGGGGGTCACGGTTAACTACATTACCCGTAACTCACTAGGGATTCTGGCACCGGAACTGAAAACCAGCCTCAATATGACCACCGAACAATATTCCTGGGTGGTGGCCTCGTTCCAGTTGGCTTATACCGTATTCCAGCCGATCTGCGGCTGGTTGATTGACGTTATCGGCCTGAAGATGGGCTTTCTGATCTGCGCCAGTATCTGGGCGGTGGTTTGTATGATGCACGCCGGGGCTGGTACTTGGCTGCAACTGGCGATCCTGCGCTTCTTTATGGGGGGAGCGGAAGCTGCCGCCACACCGGCTAACGCCAAAGCGATTTCCGACTGGTTCCCGAAAAAGGAACGGCCGATTGCCGCAGGTTGGGCGGGCGTCGGGTTTTCCATCGGTGCGATGCTGGCTCCGCCGATCATCGTCATTGCGCATGTTTCCTTTGGCTGGCAGGGGGCATTCCTGTTCTCTGGCGCATTGGCGCTGGTGTGGGTGGTTCTGTGGTGGGTGTTTTACCATTCGCCTAAAGAGCACCCGAATCTGAGCCAGAAAGAATTTGATCTGATCCACGAGGATAACGAACCGGTGCTGCCAAAGCTGCCGTTTTTCAAATCGTTGGCGATCCTGTGCAGAAACAAAAAATTCTACGGTATCGCCATCCCGGCGTTTCTGGCTGAGCCTGCCTGGGCGGTATTCAGTTTTTGGGTTCCACTTTATTTAGCTACCGAGCGCGGTATGGACCTCAAGCAGATCGCTATGTTTGCCTGGTTGCCGTTCCTAGCGGCGGATATCGGTAGCGTTGCCAGTGGCTATCTCACCACGCTGTATCGTAAATGGTTTGGTTGTTCACGGGTGAACTCGGTGGTGGCAAGTTCGGTCACCGGGGCTTTTATGATGGTATCGCTGGCGTTTGTGGCGATCACTAAAGATCCCTATATCGCCATTGCTTTGATCTCCGTTGGTGGCTTTGGTCATCAGGTGATCTCCTGCATGTTGAGCGCGCTGGTGGTGGAATCGTTCGATAAAAACCAGATGGCGACGGTTAACGGCATGCGCGGCTCCAGCGCCTGGATCGCCAGCTTCCTGTTTACGCTGCTGATCGGTGCGGTTTCCGACACCGTTGGCTTCAACCCGCTGTTCGTCGCCATGGGCTTCTTCGATTTGATCGGCGCTATGTTCCTGATTGGCCTGATCGCTGAACGCGGTAAGAAACCTTCACCTACTGTTTAAGCTGGATATCTATGAAAACGTTAAAGAATTGGACGTTGGCAGGGCAATACGCCGATCATATTGAGTTGCTGGTGGATGAACGGCACCTGTTCTGCCTTTACGTCCTGGAAAACTCACTGTTCCGCGTGCTGATCAAACGCAACGGTGAGCTGGCGTTAAACCGCACCTGGAGTATTGCCCCGGAAGGGGAAGTTCCGTGGGAAGGGCGGGATCGCCTCAGCGTGGCCGGTTTTGGTCTACCCGGTTACCAATTGCAGCGTCATGGGGAAAGCTTGACGCTGGTCACCCCACAACTGCGCGTGACGGTGCATCAACCGCTGTGGCTGGAGTGGGAATATTGTAATGCAGAGGGTGAATGGCAGCCGTTGGCGGCGGATCGCCCCACCAGTGCTTATCTGCTCAACGTGCACGGCGACGGAGTGGCTCATTATCAGCGCCGCTTTGCCAGCGAGCGTTACTATGGCTTGGGGGAAAAGGCTGGCGATCTGGAGCGTAGCGGCCGCCGTTTTGAGATGCGTAATCTGGATGCGATGGGTTATAACGCTGCTAGCACCGATCCGCTCTACAAACATATTCCATTTACCATCACGCGCCGTGCAGACGTCAGCTTCGGCGTGTTTTACGACAACTTGAGCAGTTGCTGGTTGGATCTTGGTAATGAGATCGACAACTATCATTTGGCTTACCGCCGCTATCAGGCCGAGGCGGGGGATCTGGATTACTACCTGTTCCTCGGCCCGAAAGTGCTGGATGTGACCAAGGCGTTTGTGCGCCTGACCGGTAAAACGCATTTCGGGCCGAAGTGGAGCCTGGGCTACAGCGGTTCCACCATGCATTACACCGATGCACCGGATGCGCAGCAGCAGTTGCAGCAGTTTATCCAACTGTGCAAGCAACACGATATTCCCTGTGATTCGTTCCAGCTCTCTTCCGGTTACACCTCGATTGGCAACAAACGTTACGTGTTCAACTGGAACTACGACAAGGTGCCGCAGCCTGAACAGCTCAGTAAAACTTTCCACGATGCCGGGCTGAAGCTGGCGGCGAATATCAAGCCTTGCCTGTTGCAGGATCACCCGCAGTATCAGCAGGTGGCAGAGCAGGGGCTGTTTATCCGTGATTCGGAAAGCAACAGCCCGGAACGCTCGAGCTTCTGGGACGATGAAGGTTCTCACCTCGATTTCACCAACCCGGCCACGGTGCGCTGGTGGCAGCAGGGCGTTACTGAGCAACTGCTGGCCAAGGGCATCGATGCTACCTGGAATGACAACAACGAATATGAAGTCTGGGACGGCGAAGCGCGCTGCCAAGGCTTTGGTCAGCAGATTGCCATCAAGCATATCCGCCCGGTGATGCCGTTGCTGATGATGCGCGCTTCGATGGAGGCACAACAGCGCTTTGCGCCACATTTACGCCCTTACCTGATCTCGCGTTCCGGCTGTGCTGGCATGCAGCGCTATGTGCAAACCTGGAGCGGTGATAACCGCACCAATTGGCAGACTCTGCGTTACAACACCCGTATGGGATTAGGCATGAGCCTGTCGGGGCTGTTCAACGTCGGGCACGACGTCGGTGGTTTTTCTGGTGATAAGCCGGATGCCGAGTTGTTTGTGCGTTGGGTGCAAAACGGTGTGATGCATCCACGCTTTACCATCCATTCATGGAACGACGACGCAACCGTCAATGAACCCTGGATGTATCCGGCCGCCACGCCGATGATCCGTGAGGCAATCAATCTGCGTTATCGCCTGATGCCTTACTTCTACACCTTGCTATGGCTGGCGAGTACCGACGATGAACCGATGCTGCGGCCAACGTTCCTCGATCACGAGCATGATGAGCTTACCTGGCGCGAAACCGATGACTTCCTGATTGGCCGTGACTTGCTGGTAGCCAGCGTGGTGGAGCAGGGGCAGCGCCAGCGCGAGGTTTATCTGCCGGACAACGGCGATGGCTGGTATTGCTTCTACAGCGGCCAGTGGTTCAGCGGTGGCCAGACCATTGTGCTGGATGCTCCGTTGGAGCGCTTGCCGCTGCTGGTACGCGCCGGTGCAGCGTTGCCATTGTCGCAACGTTTGGGGTATGTGGACATTGCCGCAGACGATCGCCGTGAATTACAGCTATTCCCCACCAAGGGCTGTGGGCGCTCTGCTGGTATGTTGTTTGAAGACGATGGCGAAAGCTACGGCTGGCAGCAGGACAATGCGCTGTGGTTACTCTGGCAGGCGGTGAGTGACAATGCACGTATTGAGCTGGCCATCACCACCGAGGGGCACTTTAAACCGGCCTGGCAAATGCTAGAGATCACGCTGCCCGTTGGTGAAACCCGTGAGCTGTGGGTGAATGGGGTGCGTTGTAATAGCTATGCGTTGAGTTAAATGGCAATGTTGTGAGTAGGTGACTCTCTCTCCTGCGGTAGAGAGAGTACTATTCCGCCGCACGTTTCTTGCGCGGCTTCTTTGCTACGGTGATGGTTTTCACTTCGCTTTCCACCCAGCCATCCTGCAGGCGGGTTTTCAGAATTTCCCCGATGTGCGTCTGTTTGGTGGTTTTCAACAGCTCGCCACGCGTCGTTTGTGTCACGCTATAGCCGCGCGCCAAGGTAGCTAATGGGCTAACGGCTTCCAACTGGCTGCAAGCCACGCCAAAACGCTGACGATAGCCGTTGAGCTGCCGTTCCAACCCTTGTCGCAAGCGGTATTCCTGCTGTTGCAGGCGCTGCTGCAAACGGTGCATTCGGCCCGTTGGCTGAACTTGGCCCAAACGCTGCTGAATGCGTTCACTGCGGCGGGAGGAGAGGCGCAATTGCTGCTGCATACCCTCTTCCAGGCGGCGTTGTAGCTTGAACAACAGCGTTTGCTGCCGCGCCAGACGAAGATGTGGGTGCTGTTGTTGCAGGCGGTGATTGATGCGGGTGAACTGCTGTTGCCGCTGGGCCAGATAATAGTCCATCGCCATTTCCAGCCGTTGCTGCTGCGACTGCAACTGACGCAACAGCTCGAGCTGGTTGCGGCTGATCAGCTCGGCGGCGGCGGAAGGCGTCGGCGCGCGCAGGTCAGCGACAAAGTCGGCGATGGTAACGTCGGTTTCATGGCCGACAGCGCTGACGATCGGAATATGGCTGGCGAAAATCGCTCGTGCCACGCGTTCGTCGTTAAAACTCCACAAATCTTCCAGCGAACCCCCGCCACGGCCGACGATCAGCACATCACACTCATCACGGCGGTTAGCGGTTTCGATGGCGCGCACGATCTGCAACGGCGCTTCTGCGCCTTGCACAGAAGTAGGATAAATCACGATCGGCAGGGAAGGATCGCGCCGTTGTAGTACTTGCAGAATGTCATGCAGTGCCGCGCCGCTGGCGGAAGTGATCACACCGACGCATTTGGCAGGGCTAGGGAGCGGTTGCTTGAATTGTTGATCGAACAGCCCTTCGGCCGCTAGGCGCTGTTTCAACTGTTCGAACTGCTGTTGTAGCAGGCCGTCACCGGCGGGTTGCATGCTTTCAGCTATCAGCTGATAGTCGCCACGCGGTTCATACAGCGTGATGCTGGCGCGTACCAAAACCTGCTGGCCATTTTGCGGGCGAAAGGTGGTGCGGCGGTTGCTGTTGCGGAACATCGCACAACGCACCTGCGCACGGTCATCCTTCAGCGTGAAATACCAGTGACCGGAAGAGGGTTGGGAGAAGTTGGAGATCTCGGCAGAGAGCCAAATCTGCCCCATTTCCATTTCCAACAGCTGTCGAACCGTCTGATTCAGGCGGCTTACGG
>JBAQHZ010000213.1:0-21420 GCA_049288585.1 Chania sp. | reverse complement strand
CAACAAAACCCATTGAATTAATTTATATTTAATCAATGAAAGTTCGCCGTAAATAGCCCCTCACCCTAGCCCTTTCCCGCGGGGAGAGGGACCCGTTCAGTGCACATTTCAAGCACCAAAGCCGCAGCAAGCCGTGATACTCTGTCCGTCGGAGGTGATGGGGCTGTCTATTGGTAACTTGTGTAGATACCTATGCCCTGGAGGAGAGGGGGAGACCGCTTATCAGGTAACCGACAAAACGGTGTTACTCCCCCATCAAATCATCAATACAGCTTCTGCGGTGGCCCGGCGAACGTCAGCGGCCCGACGCTTCTCATGTCCACTTCCACCACCGACGGCCCCGGATAGTTAATCGCTTCCGCCAGCACACCGCTGAATTGCGCAGCATCACTGACTTTCCAGGCTTTCAGCCCCATCGCTTCTGCTACCTGGCAAAATGCCGGAGTATGCAATTCGTTGTAATACTGACGCCCGGCGAAATACTTATCCTGAATACCACGCATCACGCCATAACCGCCGTCGTTCATGATCAGCAGTGTGATATTGGCCTGCTCCTGCGCCATGGTCGCCAGTTCGCCCAAGCCCAGCGCCAAGCCGCCGTCACCCACCAGCCCGACCACTTTGCGCTGCGGGTTTGCAATCGCGGTGCCAATCGCCATCGGCAACCCCATGCCGATCGCCCCGGCCAAGGAGTGGATATTGCACAACGGAGAGATCGCCCGGAACAGGCGGCTACCCCACACGCTGCCAGAAACGGTGATATCGCGCACCAGCAGGCCATCCGCAGGCAGTGCGGCGGCGATCGCATCGTTCAATTTGGCATACTCACCCGATTGCTGACGTAACGCCTCTTCGGCCTGCTGCACCGCCTGAGCAATCTCGGCATCCCATGCCGCATTGGCCTTTTCGCCGGGAGCCAAGCGGGCCGCCAGCGCACTGAGCAATGCGCCACAGTCGCCATTAACCTGCTCATCCGCCAGATAGTTGCGGTTTGCTGCCGCCGGATCGATATCAATCTGCACCAAAGGGCGCGGCAATGGCAGCGTCCAGGTACGGGTTTCGTTACTGCGCAGACGGGAACCGGCCACCAGCGTCAAATCGCACTGCTTGAGGATCGCCTCAACGCTCGGCGAGTTATGGAAAGCGCGCAGGCTGCGCGGGTGGCTGTCTGGCAAAATACCGCGCCCGTGAGTGCTGGACATCACCACTACCCCGGCATCCGCCAAGCGTTTCACCGCATCACGGCAGGCCAGTGCGCCACCGCCAACCCACAGCAGTGGGCGTTTGGCCTGTTTCAGCTGCTGGTAAAGACGTTCAACCGCCGCCTCATCCGCCGCCGGTAACGCTGGCGGCCGTATTGCTTTACCGACCAGGCTGGCTGGCACCAGGCTGTTTTGAATATCGATCGGGATCTCTACCGCCACCGGGCCACAGGGCACGGTTTGCGCATCCTGAATCGCCCGCTGGATCACCGCCACCGCCTGCTCGGGAGAGTTCACCCGATAAGCCTGCTTCGAACAAGCGCGCAGGAAACCAAGCTGATCTTTGGTTTCATGGATAAAACCGGCGTCGGCATCCAGATAAGCCTTTTCCACCTGACCGGTAATATGCAGCAGTGGCGTATTGGCATTCAGCGCCTCAATCATCGCCCCCACCGCGTTGCCCGCACCGGCACCGGTGCTGGTCAGCGCCACGCCCAGGCCGCTGAAGCGCCCGTGGGCATCGGCCATCGTCACCGCACCAGCCTCGCCGCGCGCAGGCACAAAGCGGATCGCTCCGCGTTGCCCAATAGCATCAGCAATCGGCAGATTGTGAATCGAGATAATGCCGTACATCGCGGCCACCTCGTACTGCTCCAGAGTTCGGGCTATCGCCTCACCAACCGTTATTTTTTCGCTCATTATCTGCCTTCTTAATTGTCTTATGTCGTAGGGACCGCAGCTCAATCGCTCCAGCGGTTAGCCTGATTGCTGAGGGCCAAATACAGGCTCTTCTGCTGCATATAGGCCTGAATGCCATGCAGGCCTTTTTCACGCCCCAGACCACTTTGTTTAAACCCGCCGAACGGCGTAGAAATCGAGAATGTTTTGTAGGTGTTGATCCACACGGTGCCGGTTTCCAACTGCTCGGCCAACGCCATGGCGCGGGTAAAATCGCGCGTCCAGATACCGGCAGCCAACCCATAGACCGAGTCGTTGGCCTGCTCGATCAACTGCTGCTCATCATCAAACGGCAGCGCCACCAGCACCGGGCCGAAGATCTCCTCCTGGCAGGTACGCGCGCCGTTGCTCAACCCTTCGATAATGGTCGGCAGGTAATAACTGCCCTGCGCCAACAGCGGATCGGCTGGCGCTTCACCGCCAATCACCACTCGGCCCCCTTCCTGCTTGGCGAGAGCCACATAGTCCGCCACGCTCTGCCGGTGTTTTTCGTTAATCAATGGCCCCAAGTGCACGCCCGGCTCAAACGGATTGCCAATACGTAATCCGGCGGTCAGTTCACATAAACGGGTCAGTAGCGGCTGGTATAGCGAACGGTGGACAAACAGCCGCGAACCGGCAATGCAGGCCTGCCCGGCAGAGCTGAAAATGCCATAGCAAATGCCGCGCGCCGCCTGTTCCAGATCGGCATCGTCCAGCACGATGGTGGGTGATTTTCCGCCCAGTTCCAGCGAAGTCGGGATCAGTTTTTCTGCGGCGATATGCGCCAAGTGGCGGCCCGTGCTGGTACCGCCGGTAAAGGAGATCTTTTTCACTAATGGATGGCGCGCCAGCGCTTCACCAATCACCGAACCTTTCCCCGGTAGCACGCTGAGCAACCCGGCTGGTAATCCCGCCTGTTCAAACAGCTCCGCCAACTTCAGCGCCATCAGCGGCGTGGCTTCCGCCGGTTTGAGGATCACCGCGTTACCCGCAGCCAATGCCGGTGCCACTTTCTGCATTTCACTGGCGATCGGCGAATTCCACGGCGTGATCGCCGCAATCACCCCCAGTGGCTGATACTGGCTCAGCGTCATTACTTCGCGGTTGCGCTGGGTCGGTAACTCCCCTTCCAACACTTCACAGGCCGCAGCAAAATAGCGGGCGGTAGCGGCGGCGCTCATCACCAGACCACGGGTTTCCGCCAGCGGCTTGCCGTTGTCGCGGGTTTGCAGTTGCGCCAATTCCTCCACCTGAGCGGTAATCAAATCGCTGACGCGGTGCAAAATCGCCGCACGCTGATGCGGTACCAGCCCACGCCACGCCGGATCGCGCCAAGCGCGTTCGGCGGCTTCTACCGCCTCGTTAACGTCTTCGACGTTGGCTGCGCGCAAACGGGCATTGATACTGCCATCGGCCGGAAAAACTGAACTCATCGCTTCGCCGCGCCCTTCACACCAGCGGCCAGCAAGAAAAATCTTTAACGTTTCCATTTATGACTCCTGCCATTCAGGCCATGAAACCGCCATCCACCAGACAGCGACAGGCCTGTACCGCGCTCAGTGCTGCCAGCGTGGAGGTTTTCGGGTTACTCGCCAGCGGGTTACCGCACAGCTCAATCTGGAATTCACCAAACTGGCCGCACACCTGTAGGCGATGAGTATTGCGCTGGGTATGAGGATCCACCTGCAAACGTACCCGCGTGGCATCCATTCCCATACCGTGCAAGGCAATGGTGGCCGCCACATTGGCGTTGGCCGGGAACAGTTGCGCCGCCTCACGTGCCGAACCCTCAAAGAACACCCGCGCTTCGCTGACGGCATTCAAATCGATCAGTTTTTCCGCCATGCTACCGCGCCAACTGGCCGGGCTTTTGCTGGATTGGTAGGTGACGCTTTCCAGCCCGCCTTCCCGCGCCGAAGCCAGCCCGTCCATGCCCGCTACCGCGCCGGACAGCACGATCAAGCGCCCGTGAAAGCGTACACAAGCCTGTTGCAGCCGCAGTTGCAGCGCCGCATCTGCCAGCGCACCGGTAGAAATCACCGCCAGCCGCCAACCGCGCTTGACGATCGCTTCGCCAAACTCGGCAATCGCCTGTTGGCTGGCGCACTCCAGCACCAAATCCGGCTGTTCGCTGCACTGCTCAGGGTGCGTCAGCGCCTGTACCCGCCCGGCAAAGTCTTGGTGGATATCGGCATGGTGTTTTTCACGGGCGACAATCCAAGCGGCTTCGACACCTTCCGGCAGGCGCGCCAGCACCTCTTTTGCCATCGCGCCGTAGCCAATCATCATGATCTTTTTCATCTTTTCGGCCCTGATTACAGATGGCGGCTGAAGCCGCCGGAAACATCCAGCGCTGCGCCAGTGGTAAATGATGCCATCGGCGAAGCCAAGAACAGCAAGGCCCGCGCCGGTTCCTGCGGCTTACCCAAGCGCCCCAATGGGATGCCGCGCCGGGCGGCGATCGCCGCCGTCCATTGCTCCCAGCTTTGTGCTTTATCCTCACGCTCGGCAAAACGCCGCCGCCATTGGCCGGACTCCACCATGCCAAGCAGGATGGAATTAACGCGGATGCCCTTGCCCACCAGCTCTTTCGACAGCGTCAGCGTCATGTTGAGCAGCGCGGCGCGTGCGGCAGAGGTGGCGATCATGTGCTCCTCCGGTTGCAACGCCAGCAGCGAGTTAACACAGGTGATGGAGGCGATCTCCGAACGTTCCAGCGCAGGTAAGAAAGCCTGCACTGGGTTGATCACACCAAACAGTTTCAGTTCGGCCTCATGCAGCCAGGCGTCACGCGGGGTTTGGTCAAAATGAGCGACAAACCCTTGCCCGGCGTTATTGATCAGCATATCCACCCCACCAAAGCGGCTGCTGACCTGCTGAGCAAACTGCGCCACCTGCTCTGCATCAAGCACATCGCAACGCAGCGCCAGGATCTCCGCCTGCGGGAACTCCTCGTGCAGGCTGGCTTCGGCGCTGGCCAGTTTGTCTGGGTTGCGGCCGCAGAAGGCCACCTTCGCCCCTTCCGCCAGCAGCAGGCGCAGGGTTTCAAAACCGATCCCTGAGGAGCCGCCGGTCACCACCGCGACTCGCTGTTCAATCTGAAAATTCATGGTTGGATCACCCCCGTAAAATCCTGCATATAGCGGTTGAATTGCGCTGGAGCATCGAGATAGCTGGCATGCCCGGCGGAGTCAATCAGGCGAAACTGGGCATCCTGCTGCTGTGCCAGCGCTTCCGCTGCCTGCGGTGGCGTGATGCGATCATCCCCCCCACACCACAGCTGTAGCGGGCCACGGTAACGCGATAGATATTGGCTGATATCGTCATTAGCCAACATCCAGGCGGCGCTAAGAAAACCGGCTGGATTAAGCTGTTGCATACCGCTGCGCACCCAGGCGATATCCTGCGGATCGGCACCGCTACGCAGCAACGCGGCGGCACGCTGCTCGCCATAACCTTGCGGCCCCAGCGTTTCGATCATCTGCTTGCGCTGGAGATACACCTGCTGGCGTTTTTCTACTGGTGCGGTGGCATAACCCTGTGCCGGATCCGCCAACACTAATCCACTCAATCCCGTTGGATAGGCCGCCGCATAGGCACTGCCGATCAACGCACCGAGCGAATGCCCGACAATCAGCGGCTGCTCCAATTCCAATTCGGCGATCAACGCCGCCAGCGCGTTGGCATAATCGGCAGCCTTTGGCTCAGCCAGTGGCAACGCCGCACTGCCGCCATAGCCTGGAGCATCCCAGGCAATCAGGCGGTGACCATCGGTCAAAGCAGCATCGCTAAGCTGCTTCACCCAGGACGCGGAACCGGAACTGATGCCATGCAGCAGTACCACAGCCCGGCCCTGCCCGGCTTCGCGCCAACCCAGCCAAAAGCCACTACAATCCTCCTGCTGGCGTTCCGGTAATCTGCTCATCAGTAACGTTTCACCTTTGACAGTGGATGATCCGCCGGGTAGGTCGGGGTTTCCGGCTTGGAGGTGCCGAGCATCACGCACATCAGCGCCTCTTCTTCACCGTGATTAAACAGGCCACGGTAAATCCCTGCCGGTACGGAGATCAGATCCCGCTCTTTCAGTTTGGTTTCGTAATACTCTTCACCGTCCTGAATCATCAGCGTGATGCTGCCTTTGAGCATAAAAAATACTTCTTCTACGTCGTCATGCAGGTGCAGTGGCCCTTCGCATTTGGACGGCAGCACCATGGTAGAGAAGGTAAAATGCTCCGCCGGTACGGTGTTGGTGTCGCTGACCACGCCAGTCGCGCCAGTGCCGATATAGCGCATCTGCGCACGGCGGTATTTCGGATCGTAATCAGCCTGGAACTTCAGCGCATTCCAGTCATATTTGCGGCCTTCAAACCGGGCGATACGGGATTCCACCCACTGCGCCATCGACAGATCCTGCGGCTTGATGCCAGTTTTATTCTCAACCTGGGACATGTTGTTTCTCCTTCGTTGTCAGTATTTCTTCAGCAACGGCAGCAGAATGGTGCTGCCAACCAAGGCCGTCACCACCAGGAACAGCAGGCCGTTATCCATGTTGCCAGTGGCAGCGATCAGCGCCCCCATCAGCACCGGTGCCAAGGCACCGGCAAAATTACCCAATCCGTTAAAAACACCGCCCGCGGTGGCGCTCACCCGGCTGCTGGTGGCCTTCGCCAACAGAGCAAAGATATTCGGCGCACCGGCCCCCCACATAAAGGTGCTGAAAGACATCGCGGCGATCACGCTGTACGTTCCTTCCAGATGCAGCACTACCCCCAGCCCAAGCCCGGCCCCGCACAGTGAGATAAAGCAGGCCAACGCACGGCGATCCAGTTTGTCTGAAAGCCAGGCACCCACCACTTCGCCCAGCAGCATGGCGATAAACGGCAGCGATGACAGATAACCAGCATGTTCCAGATGAATACCTTTACCCTTGATCAGGTAGCTCGGCAGCCAACCGTTCATGCCCCACAGGTAGGTCAGAAACGCGATATTAAACAGGCAGATCATCCAGAAATGCGGGGTGCGGAACAGCTCACGGCGCAGCTGTTTGCGCTCGGCAATCGCCGGTTGCGTGACGGTGCTTTTCGCCGGGCGAGCCACGTTCAGGTGGCGCAAACCAAACATCACCAGCAACATGACCGGCAAGGTCAGAAAAGCCATAAAGAAGAAAGTGGTTTGCCAGTCAAAGCGGCTAAGGATAAACAGCGTCACCGGGAAGCCCAGCGCCGCCCCGATCGGCGTTCCCAGCAGCCACATCATGGTGGCGCGCGCCTGAAAACGCTGCGGGAAAGCATGGCGGACGATGGCGTAAGCTATCGCTATCAGCGGGCCTTCGGCGATGCCTAGCAGAATGCGCAGGGTCATCATGGTGTGATAAGAACGCGCCAGCCCCATCAGCACCATCAGTACGCCCCACACCACCATCATGCCAATCAGCATTTTGACCGGGTTCAGCCGATCGCCAATGCCGCTCAACAACATTGAAGAGAAACCGTAGGAGAACAGAAAGGCGCTCATCAATAATCCCAGCCGGGTGGGATCAAAACCGATGCCCATTGCCTCTTGGAATCCACTATCAGAAAACAGCGCTGCAATGCTGATCTTGTCAAAAAACGCCAACAAGACGCAGGCAAACAGGGCAATCGGCACAGACCAGCGCACGCTGGTGGGCTGATTTTCGGCAACAGCATCCCTCGCCCGACTGCCGTGGGCGTCAATATCTTGCGTAGTCATAAAACGCTCCCTACTGTCGGGCGTTATTTCAACGCCATCAGAGAAAACTCCACGTCCGCCAACTGCTGCGGATCCAGTACCCGGCCGCTGGCCAGCCAGCGTTTACCCAGCTTGATGGTGCGCGCATCGTTAAACGCCACCATCTGTACCAGTTGCCGATCGGCATTCAGGGTGAAAAATACCTGTGATTGTGGCGTGTGGCGCACCACGTGATGTACGCCACCGGCCGGAACGCCGAGGATCTGGATATTGGCGTCGTATTGATCCGACCACAGCCAGGCGACGTCATCGTAAGGCGCGGCAAAAGCATCCAGCATGGCGCAGGCGGTGCTGATGGCCTGATTTTGGGCATAAGCCCAGGATTGCAGGCACAGGCCAAGCTTGGGATGGCGCGCCACATCACCGGCGGCGAAAATCGCCGGATGGCTGGTGCGCCCCTGCCCATCCACCACAATACCCGCCTCAACCTGCAACCCGGCGCCGTGCGCCAACTCCAGATTCAGCTCAACACCAATACCCACCACCACCAGATCAAACGGCTGCGTTTCACTGATGTCGCTGCCGATCCAGGGCGCACCCTGACGATCTTCAAGCCGGATATCGCCACAGCCGCAAAGCACGCTGACGCCGTGCTGCTGATGCAGTTCCAGCAACGCCTGCGAAACATCGGCCCCGACGCTGCGCATGCACAGCGCAGGCTGGCGCTCAAACACCGTCACTTCGGCTCCTAACTTGTGCGCCGATGCAGCGATCTCCAACCCAATCCAGCCGCCGCCGACAATCGCCAGCTTCTTGCACTGCTGTAGCCCCTGGCGCAGCCGTGCGGCGTCGTCCCAGGAACGCAGCGTCATTACCTGTGGGTGATTAGCCCAACTGGCATCCGGCAAGCGCGGCCGCCCGCCGGTGGCGATCAGCAGTTGATCAAACTTCAGTTGCTCGCCGTTGCTGAGCGTGACGATCTGTTGCTGGCTGTCAATCGCCTCGGCGCGCAGCGGGCGGTGCCAGTCGATATTCAGCCCGGCAACCACCTCGGCGCTAAACAGGCGGCTGAGCGGCGCATTGCCATCCAGCAAGGCCGCTTTAGACAGCGGCGGGCGTTCGTAAAAGTCATAGGGTTCATCACTCACCACCGTCAGCTTGCCGCCGTAACCGCGATCGCGCAGCGTCTTGGCGGCCCAACCTCCGGCCTGACCACCGCCGATGATGACAATGCCCGCCTGGATCGGTTGGCTCATGCGGCCCCCGTTTTCTTATGCTGACGGCGCGTATCGTGGTCGATACCGCCTTCTACCGCCCATTCGGTAAACGACACCAGCGAATGTTCCAGCTCACGCGGCTGCCAGTTTTCCGTCAGATAATCGTCATTGGTGTAGTACTCAAACGCGCCGCCGGTCGGGCTGTTGACGTACCAGAAATAGGCTGAAGAGATCGGATGGCGACCTGGGCCGATAAAGGTGCTCCAGTTTTCTTTGTTCATGGCGATGCCACCGCCAATCACCTCGTGAATATCACGCACGGTAAAGGCCACATGGTTCAAACCGCGCGGGCGGTTGGGCAACTTCAGCAGGAACAGGTTGTGATGCCCGCCGCGTACCTGGGCACGCAGGAACACCGCGCGATCGATGTAGCGATCCGACACCTGAAAACCGAGCTGCTCACAGTAAAATTTTTCAGTCGCAGGCAGATCTTCAACAAAGAACACCACGTGGCCGATATTGACCGGCTCAGCCTTGGCATACACCGGGCTGGGTTGATCGATGCGGCGCGCATCGCCCCATTGGTTGATCGGTGTGACTGGCAGCTCAACCTCACGCAGGGTGGTGACGCCAAAGCGCAGCGTCATGCCGTTGGGATCGCGGCATTCCAGCTCTTCCCCCACCTGGCGGAAACCCGGCATCTGTTCCAAGCATGGCTGCAACGCCGCCAGCGCGGCCGGGCTTTCAACGCCCCAGGTCATACGACGCAGAGTGGAGCCGGCTTCAAATGCGGCCGGTAAAACCTCGCTATTTTTTGGATGCAACACCACGCTGGCGCCGCTCAGCGTGGTGAACTCGCGTTGTGGTTCCCCCCAGTGTTGACATGTAGATTGCAGACCAAAGTCCTGCATAAATTTTTCGCACGTTGGCAGATCTTCAACGCCAAATTCCAGCTTTTCGATTCCGGTTATGCTCATTATTGTGCCTCACGTTCTCGCTGAATGCGTTTTTCAGGCATGATCGAAACCCGACCCATAATTGCTATGAGTCTTATCCCTACCTGAGTCAAAAATTCTGTTTGGCTGGCTTGTATACTCTAAATAATTCGAGCTGCATGTAGGCGGCAAGTCCGAGAGTCGCCAGGAGCATAGATAACTATGTGACTGGTGCGAACGGACGCAGCCAACACCCAGGCAGCTTGAAGTATGACGAGTATATGCCTAGCCTACTTTCGCCTGCGGCGTTGCGCCCAAGAACCCGGAGATTTTCTCCGCCGCGTCTCGGACTTCCATGCGCAACCGTTCGCGATCTGCTTTCGGGATCTCGTCGGACGGCACCATAATGCTCACCACCGCTTCCACCCGCTGTTCATGGTTGAAGATCGGATAGACGATCGAAGAAATCCCGAGACGGAAGAAAGATTCGCCAATTACGTAGCCGCGCGCTTTATCCTGTTGCACCATCTGCCACAGCGCTTCACGGTTAGCTGGTGCTCCAGGTGCGGTATCCGGCAGCGTTTCATCTGGGAACAGCCGTTCGAACTCTTCGCGGCTGGTGCTGGTCAGCAGCATGCGGCCAAGAGAAGTACGGTGTACCGGCAAACGGGTGCCGACGCTGACCTGATTGATCTGCGAACCGGCGGCGCTGACGCGGGCGATGTAGATCACATCGCGCCCATCGCGGATCGCCAAGTGGCTGCTGCACTGGCTGCGATCGCGCAGCTGTTCGATCACCGGCTGGCCCGCCTGGGCGACATCCAGCGAGGCGATATATTCAAAACCTAGTCGCAACACCTTGATCCCCAGCCCGAAGGTGTTGGTACGCGGGTTGCGCTCCAGAAACCCCAAGTGCTCCAGCGTTTGCACCACGCGGTAGGCTGTCGCCTTCGGCATATCGACCAGGCGATGTAATTCTGCAAAGGTCATTTCCTTGTGTTGCTCACTGAATGCCAGCAGCAGTTGTAAGCCGCGATCCAGACCTGGGATCAGATATTTACACTCTTGATCTTCTGCCATGTGGTGCTCCTTAACCTATCGGTCGGGCAATCAGTTAAATACGAAACCGCCGTTAACCGGCAATAGCTGCCCCGTTACGAAGTTCGCCAGCGGCGACAGCAGATACAGCACGCTGCCGGTTACGTCGTCAGGGTGCTGCGCCCCTGCAAGCGCTCGCCCTTGTTCATACAGTTGGTGGCGTTCGGCAGGCACATATTCTGTAGCTTCAACCCGCGTCAGGCCCGGTGCAATGGCGTTGACGCAGATCCCCTGTGGCCCCAGTTCACGCGCCATGGAACGGGTCATCGAAATGATCGCCCCTTTGCTCGCCACATAGGCCATCAGCCGTGGTGCGCCCCACAGGGCGGTATCTGAAGCGATATTGACAATCTTGGCATGTGGCGTTTGCGCCAGCAGCGGTACCGCCGCCTGACTCACCAACCAGGTACCCCGCACGTTGACCTGCATCACTTTGTCCCACAGGTCGATGTCGTATTCCATCATGGTTTTGCCACCGACCCCGGTCGCCAGCGCCGCGTTGTTCACTAACCCGTCGATCGCGCCACCTTTGGCGATAGCACTGAACGCCTCGGTGATCGACTGTGGCGACGCCAGATCGATCGCCTGCGTTTCCACCTGCGCCCCTTGCTCACGCAGGCTGGCAGCGCTGTCTTGCAGCTCTTGCGCCAGAATATCGCACATCACTACGCGACCACCCGCTTGGACGATCGCCGCCGCAAAGCTGCGCCCCAGGCCGCGCGCCGCGCCGGTCACTACCACGCGTTTGCCCGCCAGCAAGCCATTCACTGTGCTGCCTCCAATTCGCTGAGGATCGCCAGCTGTTTCTGTGCTTCTTTCTGCATCATGCGGCGCAGGCGGGAAAGGCCAACGTCATGCTGATAGAGGTATTCCTGGCCACGCGCGTTCGGTGCCATGTTTTCCAACACGATGCGATCCTGCTCCAGTACGTCCCAGTGCAGTTGCTCCAAACGGTTGCGGTACATAAAGCGCCACATATCGCGCTGCCAGTCTTTTACCTGACGAATACGCCAAAAGAACACACGGCAATGATCTTTATCTTCTGGCACCACCATGCCGATGATCCAGAAGTGGCCGCCTGGCCCAAAGCGTTTTTTGTACGGGATCGACAGGCGCATCCAGTAGGCACCGCTGCTGCCAAATTCGACCCAGTCGAAGTTCACGCCGATCTGGCCGTTCTTTTTAAAGATAAAACCGCTGTCGGTAGGTTCCAGCGCCATATCGGCCTTGCGATCCCCTTCCGCCATCGAATGTGACGAGGAGTGCAGATAGGTGCCGTGCATCGGGTCCATCACGTTTTCCAATGCATATTGATAGTTACAGTCCCAACTGGCGGTACACAGGAAGTTGCTGTAGCTGGCTTCGTCCGCCAACTCTTTCGGGAAGGTTAGTTCGGCAGGTTCTTCGTCGGCGGTAATGCCGAAATACAGGAACACGGCACCGTAGGCTTCTTTGGCCGGATAAGAGCGCAGGCACTTTTGCCCCACCAGCGGGCAGCGATCCACCGCCGGAACGTCTTTTACCTCGCCATCACCGCCCACTTCAACGCCGTGATACCAGCAGGCAATGCGATCGCCCAAGTTCCAGCCCATGGAAAGGCGCGCACCGCGATGCGGGCAGCGGTCTTCCAACGCATGGATCGCCCCGTCTTTATCGCGCCACAATACGATCTGCTGCTCAAGGCGGGTGATCCCCACCGGGTTGTTGCCCACTTCCCAACTGGCCAACACCGGGTACCAGATGCCGCGCAATCCCTGATCAAGATAGCTCTGCAATGTCTGTGCGGAGGATGCTGTATTTGCTGTCATGGTCTTCTCCCTGTGCGGCTCAGAAACCGTTTACGTGAAGGAATTCGCGGAACGTGGCTTCATTCCAAGACTGGCCGCTGCGATCAAACAGGCGGCGCTGATTCAGCGCACTGACGATCTGATCCAGCTCTTCCGCCCCCTGATCGAAGATCTCTTCCAACGCTGCCACCAACGCGGTTTCAAAACCGTCCGGTACTCGCGCACGGGTTTGCCAAATAACGTTTTGGTATTGACCTGGCTGATGGATCTGACCATTGCCGCCCTCACGCGCCGGTGTCACCTGTTGGGTGTCCGGCAGCCAAGGATTGATATCGGTAATGTGCTGCATGCTTATTCCTCCGCAATAAAGGTGATTTGGATTTGGTTATCGATCACCCGGGTTGGATAGATTTGCAGGTCGCGGCCACCCGGTTCGCGCAGGCATTGGCCGGTGCGCACATCGAACAAGGCTTCGTGCAGCGGGCACTCCACCTTACCGTCATCAACAAATCCCTGGCTGAGCAAGGCATAGGCGTGCGGGCAAACGTCTTCCAGCGCGTAATATTGACCGTCGATCAAATACACACCGACCTCTTTTCCTTCCACATTGGCGGAGAAAGGAAAATCCTCTTTCACCTGAGACACTTCACACACGTTCTTCCAGCTCATCGCTTCTTGTCTCCTATCTGATTGTTTCATATATGAAACTCAGTTTCTTATTTAATACACTCAATATAAGTCTGGTGAATTTCTCGTCAAGTCAGCAATGGGGTAAATGTTAATGAATGGTGGTTTAAAAGTTGCAAATGCGGAGTGGATCACGAAAGTACGTACTGAAATGAAAAGTGAGAAATGTATATTCAATTCAGAGCAGCTTGATAAGCTCCATAAACTTCACATGCAGCCAAAGCGTTGCTGCACAGGAGACTTGGAAGTCCCATTCTGATCCAGTATACAGAGGCTATCAGTATGATATTTAATGCAATAAACCTAGATGTTTTCAAAGAGTATGCCGCAGAAAGCCAAGCTCTTCGTCAGCATATTCACCAACACCCTGAGTTAGGTTATGAGGAACAGCAAACTGCCGATCTGGTGGCAGAAAAACTGGCGGTCTGGGGGTATCAGGTCACGCAGGGGCTAGGTGTCACCGGCGTCGTCGGCACGTTGAAAAAGGGCGATGGCCAACGTGCAATTGGGATCCGCGCCGACATGGACGCGCTGCCGATTATCGAGAATACCGGTTTACCTTATTGCAGCGTGCACCACGGCATCATGCACGCCTGTGGGCATGATGGTCACACCGCCATGTTACTCGGTGCGGCGCATTATCTGGCCGACCATCCCTCCTTTAATGGCACGCTAAATGTCATTTTTCAGCCCGCAGAGGAAGGATTGGCAGGCGCGCAGAAGATGATGGACGATGGATTATTTGAACAATTCCCCTGCGATGCCATCTTTGCCATGCATAACATGCCAGGATTCCCTGAAGGGCAGTTTGTCTTCGGCGAAGGGGCATTTATGGCATCCAGCGATAATGTCACCATCAGGATCCATGGCAAAGGCGGGCATGGTGCCATGCCCAAAGGCACCGTCGATGCCGTGGTAGTGGGTTCCAGCATCGTTATGGCATTACAGACCATCGTTGCACGTAATTTGAGTGCGCAAGAGTCAGGGGTGATTACGGTCGGTTCATTTCAGGGCGGCATTGCCAATAATGTGATTGCCGATTCGGCGGTATTAAAACTCAGCGTGCGCGCGCTGAACCCAGCAATAAGGGATCTGCTGGAAGAGCGGATTAAAACGCTGGTCAACGCTCAGGCCGCAGCCTTTGGCGCCACCGTCAGCATTGATTATGTTCGCTCCTATCCGGTATTAGTCAATAACCCTGAAATGACGCAGTTTGCCAAACAGGTGGCTCAGGAGATGTTGGGTGAACAGCACGGCGATCAGGTTATTGATATCCCCGAGCCATTAATGGGCAGCGAAGATTTTGCCTTTATGCTGCAACAGCGGCCAGGCAGCTATTTATTATTGGGAAATGGTGCGGGCGAAAAGAGCTGTATGGTACACAACCCTGGATATGATTTTAATGATGCGATTATTACTCGTGGCATTGCTTATTGGAGTGCGTTAACCCAGGCGTTTCTAAAATAAAGGACAGACTATGGACAGTGCCAAGAAAAAGATTTCACCGGCAAAAGCGATTTTAGCCACCACATTAGGGAATGGACTGGAGTTTTTTGATCTGGTGCTGTACGCCTTTTTCGCCACTTATATCGCCAAAGCCTATTTCCCCGCGTCAGATCCGTTAGTCAGCCTGATGACCTCGTTCATGATCTTTGGCATGGGCTATCTCGCCAGGCCGATCGGCGCGCTGGTGATTGGCCACTATGCGGATAAAAAAGGGCGTAAACCGGCAATGACGCTCACTTTCTTACTGATGGGCCTCAGTACCATGGTGATTGGTATCACCCCCTCTTATCAAAGTATTGGCATTGCCGCACCGATCATTATTACGCTGGCTAGGTTGGTACAAGGTTTTTCTGCTGGTGGTGAATTGGGCGCATCAACCACGTTATTAGTGGAGTATGCCAAGCCCCACAATCGTGGATTCTATGGCGGCTGGCAGGTGTCTAGCCAGGGAGCCGGGAACCTGTTTGCCGCTATGACGCTGGTGATCCTGGTCAACGTGATGCCCGCAGAGAGCGTTCAAGACTGGGGTTGGCGTATTCCCTTTCTGTTTGGGGTGATTATTGCGCCTATCGGTTTGTATATCCGTTCAAAACTAGAGGAAACTGCGACCCACACATTGCAGGCTACGGAAAATAACGCCCCAAAAATCCCGTTAATTGAAGTGGTCACCACCTATTATAAAGAAACCTTGTCGGGCATTTTATTAACTATTGGGGGAACCATCCCTCATATGATTATTATGTTTTATCTCCCCAACTATGCGATCAGTATTTTAAAGCTGGATACCGGCTATAGCATGCTGATAGGTGCCATCGGTGGATTAATTACTCTGATTGGTGGCCCGCTGGCGGGAATGTGGTCCGATAAGGTCGGCAGACGCCCGCTGATTGCCGGTTCCAGGATCGTCCTTACCCTATTAATTTACCCCGCCTTTTATCTGTTAAGCAGTTACCCCAGCGTACATCTTATGTTTGCCATTATGATCGTACTTAGCACGATTAATATTATTGGTGCTTCGCCTTCCATTACCATTTTGCCTGAAATATATCCGCGTCATGTCAGAACTACCGGGCTATCTTTGGTTTACAGTGTCGCGGTGGGTATTTTCGGTGGTTTTTCACTCTCAATTGCCACCTATCTGATCAAAATCACCGGCAATGCGGCAGCACCGGCCTTCTATGTCATTGTCGGTTGCAGCCTATCGCTGCTGGCCTTCACTTTTATTAAAGAAACCAGTAAAGAACGTTTAAATTAATAAAGCGCGGGATTGCAGTGGGCTGAAGAACTGCCCGTTGCAATCCGCGCTTTCAGAGACGTTGGTTAGAGTGGCCAGCGCAACTCTAACTCGACTCAGCGCCCTTTCTTTTTGCGCCCAGGCTGGGCAAAACGCTTGCGCGCTGCCGTGTTACTGCTTGGCTTCTCGGCACTTTTCGGCCCACTGCCCGCCGGTTTTTTTACCGCTGGGGCAGGCTTGGCTTTCTTCGCCGGTTTAGCCTCTGAGGAAGAGCCTTCAATCAATTTAAACAGATCAACCAACTCATCGTCGGTTAAATCGCGCCACTCCCCCAAGGGTAGCCCGGCCAGGCCAACGTTCATGATGCGCGTGCGTTCCAGCTTGGTTACCTCATAGCCAAAATGCTCACACATGCGGCGGATCTGACGGTTAAGCCCCTGCACCAGTACGATACGGAACACAAACGGCGCTTCTTTCTTCACCTTGCACTTTTTGGTCACCGTTCCCAGCATAGGTACGCCGGCACCCAAGCCACGGATAAAGTCGTCGGTCACCGGTTTGTTGACCGTGACCAGATACTCTTTCTCATGGTCGTTGCCCGCCCGCAGGATCTTGTTCACCAGATCGCCATGGTTGGTGAGGAAGATCAGCCCTTGAGAATCTTTATCCAACCGCCCGATGGGGAAAATGCGGGTGCTGTGGTTGACGAAATCAACAATATTGTCTTTCTCACCGTCTTCGGTGGTGCTGACGATACCAACCGGCTTGTTGAGCGCAATAAAGATCAGGTTGTCTTCGTTGCGCGGTTCGATGACCTGGCCGTTAACCTTGACGACGTCGCCAGCAAATACCCGATCCCCCAGCCCGACCCGCTTGCCATTGATAAAAACCTGGCCTTGTTCGATATAACGGTCAGCCTCACGGCGCGAACAGATACCGCTCTCGCTAATATATTTATTCAGGCGTGTAGATGGTTTAGTCAGCACGGTTCCTCCATTTTATTTTCACGGCAAACAGCTGCCGGCTCCATGGTGCCGGGCATTACCCCTGCTTTTTAGCCGCTTGCAGATACAGCATTTCCAGGCCCAGCGTGGCGGCGGCCAGTGCGGTGATCTCCGACTGATCGTAGGCGGGGGCCACTTCTACCACGTCCATGCCGACAATGTTCAATGATTGCATGCCGCGCACCAGCTTCAACGCACGATCGGAAGTCAGGCCACCGATCACCGGGGTGCCGGTGCCTGGCGCAAAGGCCGGATCCAGGCAGTCGATATCGAAGGTCAGGTACACCGGCATATCGCCGACGATCTGTTTGATCTGAGTCAGCAGATCGTCCACGCCGCGATCGTTAACCTGCGCCGCATCCAGCACGGTGAAACCGTTGTCACGATCAAACTCGGTACGGATACCGATCTGCACCGAATGATGCGGGTCGATCAGGCCTTCGTTCGGTGCATGGAAGAACATGGTGCCGTGGTCAAACTTGCTGCCGTTAGCATAGGTGTCGGTGTGGGCATCAAAATGTACCAGCGCCATTTTGCCAAAGTGCTTGGCATGTGCGCGCAGCAGCGGCAGCGTGACGAAGTGGTCACCGCCGAAAGAGAGCATCCGCTTACCGGCTTGCAGCAGTTTTTCTGCGTGCGCCTGCAATTTGTCGCTCATATCCTGCGCATCGCCAAAATTGAACACGATGTCACCACAATCGACGACGTTCAGGCGCTCGCGCAGATCAAACCCCCACGGCCAGCGTGCGCCTTCCCAGGCCAGATTGGTCGATACCTGACGGATAGCCGCCGGACCATGACGGCCACCGGCGCGACCAGAGGTGGCCATATCGAATGGAATACCGGTGATGACCCACTCTGCATCGCTGCTGTAAGGCATAAAATTCAGCGGAAAGCGTAGGAAACCAAAGGCGTTGGACACTAAAGAATTATCGGGCTGATGGCCTAAGGTGCTCATAGTAAATCCTCATATTTCAACGGTTCGCCCGCAACCAATCGCTCAGGCGGTAGCAAAAAAAAATCCCTCCCGCGTCGTTAGCCCGACGAGAAAGGGATTGATTCAATGTCTGTTTCAGTACTGCTGATAGGAGCGGATTATCGCCGCATTTCGCTTGCGCTTCAAGACACTCGTCGCCACCCAGTATAGAAGAAACACCTCCAGATTCAGTTAACCAGCACCGGATCCTGGCGATATTGTTGTGGGAAAAGCTGCTGGAGCTGTTTTACCTTCGGCAGATCGTTGATCACGATATAGGGGTAATCAGGATTGTCGTTTAAAAAATTCTGGTGGTAAGCCTCGGCAGGGTAAAAATGTCCATTGCTCTCAATGCGGGTTGCCAAAGGCTTGGTAAAGCTATGGCTGGCATCCAACTGCGCAATGTAGGCCTCGGCCACCTGCCGTTGTGACTCGGTCAGTGGGAAAATAGCGGAGCGATATTGCGTGCCGCTGTCCGGCCCTTGGCGGTTAAGCTCGGTCGGGTTGTGAGCCACCGAAAAATAGATTTGCAGCAGTTGGCCATAAGAAACCTGCGTAGGATCAAAGGTGACCTGCACCGACTCCGCATGCCCGCTATTCCCCCCGCTGACGGTATCGTAATTAGCAGTTTGCGCCGTACCACCGGCATAACCCGACACGGCGTTGGTCACGCCTTTCACATGCTGAAAGACGCCCTGCACGCCCCAGAAACAGCCACCGGCAAAGATCGCGGTTTCACTGTGTAACGTGGCCGGTGCTTCATCCTTGAACGGTGCAGGAATCACTACTGCGGTTTCAACATTGCCAAACGCGCCCGCCAGGCTCTGAAAACCCAGCATCATCGTCAGCAGCAACGCTCCCCAGGCTCCGTAAGAACGCAGCAATACAACCAATCTGTTTCCACTTTTCATCTTATTCCTCACTTATCTGGCTATGCCGATTGCGGCGTGAACACCATCGCTAAACCGTTCATGCAGTAGCGCAACCCGGTCGGCGGCGGCCCATCGTCGAACACATGCCCCAAATGGCCACCGCAGCGCCGGCAGTGGACTTCGTCGCGGATCATGCCAAATGAGCCGTCCTGGCGCGTGGCCACGGCATGGTCAAGCGGCTGATAGAAACTCGGCCAACCGGTGTGGCTGTCAAATTTGGTCTGGGAAGAGAAAAGCGGCAGATTGCAGCCTGCACAGGAGAATATCCCATTGCGGTGTTCGTCATTGAGCGGGCTGCTGTAAGGGGGCTCTGTGCCCTCTTCACGCAACACTTTATACTGCGCCGGGCTCAGCCGCTGCCGCCATTGTTCATTGCTATAGCTGATTTCAAACTGTTCTTTGCTGGCGGCCCGTGAGAAAAACGTGGGCAACAGCCCCACCGCAAAAGCAGCGGATATCGCACCACCACCCAAAATAAAATGCCGTCTGTTGATCATCGTCGTTACCTCAGTGAATAACCGATGATGACAATTTACGTGGAAAACCTAGACCAAATCCTCACGGAGAGTTAACAAATTTGTGATAACCCCAATAGGCGGTCTTGCCCACGTAAGATCGGCATACCGCACGCAAGAGAAATACGTGCGGTATGGGGGAGTCAGTGTTAGCCGTTCAATGCAGACCTTCAGTCAAGCTGAGTGACAGTGAGCGTCTTCGCATCATAGTCCAGATCAAATTGAAACAAGCCAGCCTGCTCGCTTTCAAACAGAAAACCTTCTGCACTGTTCTCAACCAGCAGCGCAGGTTTGGCTAGTTCGAGCCGATTTCCAGCCTGAGGACTCCCTAGAATTAACGCATGCCCTGTACGATCGGTCAGATAAAGCCGATGAGCTTTATAATCCGCCGCTGGGGCTTCCTGCGCAGCTCCCAGCAGTGTCACCAACCGATATCTCCCCCCTTCCAGATGCTCAAAGCGGTTTCCTCTATAAGTTTGCTTACCCGTATGGCTACCAACCAGATAGAGCTGGTATGGCGCGCTGCCTGTGGTCTGTTCTGGCTGCCTCTCTGCCAATCCGAACTGTGCATAAACACCGGTATGATCGGACACCCGCCCAAAAGCCTCCTGTGTAAATATGCGTTGACTTTGTCTGACTTCAAATAGGCTGTCGTCATTCATCACGAGAAAATCAATCCGTTTGCCAACGTCACCACTCCAGCCGTCTATCGTTCCCCCAATGGTCGGATCAAGCAAACCATCCGGGTTTGCCAAGGCATATTGTTCGGAATATCCCGTACCATTAGTAATAAACTGCTGCTCCTTGGTCGCGGCAACCTGATTAAAGTCCCCGCAGAACAGCGTATTCACGCTCTGCGTTTTTAACTCTTTATCCCAGGCAACCAGGCGCTTGAACTGACCTTGAAAAGGCTCTTCGTTATCGTCCCACCAACCCGCGTGAATAGAAAAAACATCCAGCTTGCCTAAACGCTCACCGAGATCAATCTGTGCCATAGGGATATTGCGCGACTTCCAAAAGGTACGCGTACCATTATTAACATCGCTGATATAACGGGAATCTTTTTTAACAATAGGGTGTCTGGAAAGCACCGCAGAACCCTCCATCCAGACATCCCAGCCAAAATGGGACCAGTCCATCACAAAGTCATACTGCTTATTATCAAGCCTGGAGAGGATCTGCCTGACCATATTGCTATCCGTCGCACCGAATTGCACCGTATCCAGATCGTTTCTCTGCTTGCCATGCCACTCACCCACCTCCTGCAGGCACACCACATCTGGATTCAGCTCGTTAATCGCTGCCGCTACACGGTCAAACAATACACCGTGCTGATTCACACGCTCCTGTGCCTGGTAGTCGCTCAGCTCAGACTCTTTAACACCGGGAGTTTTAAATTCCTGATAAGTATGCAGATTTAGGCTCAACACCGTAAAAGTATCAGTTGCGTTACCATTCGCGGGATTAGCAGTAAACAGCAGACCATTCTTCACCCATACCTGCTCCGCACTGCTGCGAAAGTTTTCTGCCGGATCTGCTTCCTTTTCACAGATATAATGGGAGCCTGGATAACATCCTTGGGTCGCGCCAAGGTTAATCACCCCACTATCGCCTTCAAAAGCGAATTCCAGTTTGTCCGCTTTAACCGTTGCCGACCACCAGCCCTCTTCATTCTTTGTCATGGCAAGACGCTGATATTCTGTCTCAGCAGGGTTGTTACGATAAACCAATTCCCCATAGTTCCAATCGGGCCTATAGAAATGCACCGCCATCTCATGCGAAACGCGCGACGACACCTTAGAGTGCCCTGTATTGTGATCCGAATCACATCCCAAAAGTGATAAGCTCATTACTACAACCAGAGTTAATTTTTTTATTACGTTTTTAATACGTATCAT
>JBAQHZ010000212.1:0-1830 GCA_049288585.1 Chania sp. | reverse complement strand
GTGTCGTCGTAGGCCTTACCGGCGTCTGACTCATTATCAAGAATAACAGGTTCCCCCTGATTGGAGGCACGTAATACGGACTGATCTTCGGGAATGACGCCAACCAGCGGAATACGCAGGATTTCCAGTACGTCTTCCATACTCAGCATGTCGCCACGGCTGACGCGGCCCGGGTTGTAGCGGGTCAGCAGCAGATGTTCCTTGATAGGCGGTTCACCTTTCTCGGCACGGCGTGATTTGGAGGCCAGAATGCCAAGGATACGGTCGGAGTCACGTACTGAGGACACTTCCGGGTTGGTGGTGATGATGGCTTCATCGGCGAAATACAGCGCCATCAGCGCGCCGGTTTCGATGCCAGCCGGAGAGTCACAGACCACAAATTCAAATCCCATCTCGTCGAGATCGTTAAGGATTTTCTCAACGCCCTCGAAGGTCAGCGCATCTTTATCACGCGTTTGCGAAGCGGGCAGGATGTAGAGGTTTTCAGTGCGTTTGTCTTTGATTAACGCCTGGTTCAGCGTGGCATCACCCTGAATAACGTTAACAAAATCATAAACTACTCGGCGTTCGCAGCCCATGATCAGGTCAAGATTGCGCAGACCGATATCGAAGTCGATCACCACAGTCTTCTTGCCTTTTTGGGCTAAGCCGGTAGCGATGGCCGCGCTTGATGTGGTCTTGCCAACGCCCCCTTTACCCGATGTAACAACAATAATGCGTGCCATGAAATGGATTCCTTGTCAAAAGGGCTTAATTTAAAGGTTGTATGGTTAAAGCCTTATCCAACAGGCTGAGCCGCGCTGCCTGCCCGAAGAAGTCGGACGGGATCTGATCGCTCAACCAATACTGCCCTGCGATAGAGACTAACTCAGCACCCAGGTGCGTACAAAAAATCTGGCACTGAGCATCGCCGGAGGCACCAGCCAGTGCACGGCCACGCATCGTGCCGTAAACATGAATGTTGCCGTCGGCAATCAGTTCTGCACCGGCGCTGACGCTGCTGGTGACGATCAAATCACTGTTGCGGGCATAAATCTGTTGGCCGGAACGGACAGGAGCACTGATGATACGCGTTTTGGCGGGGGCATTTTCTGGCACCGGCGCGGAGACAGGGGCGGCCATCTTCTGACCTTTACCTTCATTCAGTAACGGCAAACCGGCACGGGCGATCGCCCGTCTTTGCCGTTCGTCTTTGCAACCACTGATACCGACCACACGTAAACCCGCAGCAGCGACAGCCTGTTGAATTTCTTTCCAGTTTGCTTCGCCGTTTAGCGTTGCAATATTGATCACAACAGGGGCATTTTTAAGAAAAGCCGGAGCTTGATCCACCTTCTCTTGCAATGCCTGACGTATTACCTCGGGTTCCGAATTATACAAATGAACAACCGATAGGGTAAAACTGCTGCCTTTTAGCTCAATTGGCGATTGTGACATCTATCCTGACTCAGTCTCAGCAACTTTAAATCCCCGGAATGCCACTCGGGGTGCGATATTCCGAAGTACTATAAGCATGTTATAGTCAGAGTTATATCCAGGCAAGACGCTGCCTCAATTAAATAGAGTTAAAAAAATGCTTTGTGTGATCTATAGAAGCTCTAAACGTGATCAAACTTATCTTTATGTCGAAAAAAAAGACGATTTCTCTCGAGTGCCGGAAGAACTGATGAAAAGCTTTGGTACGCCTCAGTTCTCGATGATGCTGTCACTTGACGGACGCAAGAAATTGGCCTCGGCAGATATTGAAACGGTGAAAGAAGCGTTGAAACAGGATGGGTTTTATCTGCAGTTTCCGCCACCGATGGAAAACTTATTAAACCTGCATCTTTC
>JBAQHZ010000211.1:0-15709 GCA_049288585.1 Chania sp. | reverse complement strand
GGCATATTCAGGGTACTTTTCCTGTAATTTCCCGCCATGAGGAAAGGCTTCCCCCCTGGAGCCAAACGCCGATACCGGCGAGATTGCAATAACAGGACAAGCGCTGCAGATACAATAGGCGCTCCTGCCGTTCACGCAGCAGGTTCTCCCGGCTATGCAGGCAATAAAGAGAGGGCAATACCAGTAGGGCTAATAGATCCTGCTGATGAACAACCAGACCGTTAAAACGATCCCGCTTCATGACGGCAATCACTTCCTGCAAATGTGGCCAATGCCAGATCAGCGAGGAGTTCACTTCCAGTAAGCGAAGCGGGATCAGCGTTTGCACGGTTCTAGGTTTTATTCATTCGGTTTACTATTTCGGGCTTAGCTCAGCAGCAAACCGTCATCATCCAGCTTTTCGCCGCGCGTTTTTTCAAACATCTCCAGCAGATCGGTCACCTGCATGTTTGCCCGCTGCTTACCGCTGACATCCAGCACCACGCGCCCCTGATGCAGCATTACCGTTCGATGACCGTGGTCCAGCGCTTGGCGCATCGAGTGTGTCACCATCAGCACCGTCAGTTGCTGCTCGGCAACAATACGGTCAGTCAATGCCAACACAAAGGCCGCCGTTTTGGGATCGAGCGCTGCCGTATGTTCATCCAGCAACAGTAACCGGGAAGGCTGCAACGAAGCCATCAACAGGCTCACCGCCTGCCGCTGCCCACCGGAGAGCAAGCCCATATGATCGCCCAAGCGATTCTCTAACCCCAACTCCAGCGTGGCCAGCTTGTCACGGAACAGCTCGCGCTGTTGGCTTTTTACCGCGCGCTGAAACCCGCGGGCTTGACCGCGCTGCAACGCCAGCGCCAGATTTTCCTCGATGCTCAGCCCTTCACAGGTCCCCGCCAGCGGATCCTGGAATACCCGAGCCACCATGCCAGCACGGCGCCAGGCGGGCATTGAGGTGACGTCCTGTTCACCAATAAACAACTGACCGCTATCGGGAGTAATATCACCGCTGACCGCATTGAGCAGCGTGGACTTTCCTGCCCCGTTGCTGCCAATCACCGTAACAAACTGCCCGGCTTCGATGTTCAGAGACAGGCCGCGCAATACCGGGTTCTCCAGCGGAGTACCGGGATTAAAGGTTTTAAACAACTGCTCGGCACGCATCATGACGATCGCCTTCCTTGCTTGCTTTTAAATTTCTGTTTCAACTTCGGCAGAACCAGTGCCAGCGTAACCAGTACTGCGGTGATCAAGTTCAGATCCTGCGCCTGAAGACCAATAAAGTCGGCATTCAACGCCAGCGCGATCATCAGGCGGTATAACAATGCCCCCAGCAACGTCGCCAGGGTGATTAAATAAAGGCTGCGAGCAGGCAACAGCGTCTCACCGATGATTACCGCCGCCAGACCAACCACGATGGTACCAATCCCCATAGAGATATCGGCACCGCCCTGGGTTTGTACATACAGCGCTCCGGCCAGCGCAATCAGCGCATTGGAGAGCGCCATGCCGATCACCGTCAGCCGATTGGTGGCAATCCCCTGAGCGCGCGCCATACGCGGGTTCGCGCCGGTTGCACGCAGAGCCAGGCCGACTTCGGATGTCAGGAACGCATCCAGCGCCACCTTAACCAGCAACACCACCACCAGCAGCAGCAACGGCTGGATCAGCCAGGCATTATCTTCAACCTGGCTGAGGAAAGGCGTGAACACACTCGGCAAGCCAATGAGCGCCAGGTTAGGTGCCCCCATAATGCGCAGATTGATGGAGTACAGGGCAATCATCACCAGAATACTGGCCAACAGTTGCAGAATACCGAGCCGCACATGCAGCCAGGCGGTCAGACAACCCGCGCCCGCCCCGGCGATAGCCGCCAGCCCACAAGCCAACCAAGGATTGTAGCCACTGACGATCATGATTGCGGCAACGGCACCGCCTAAGGGGAAACTGCCGTCAGCGGTCAAATCGGGAAAGTTGAGTAAACGAAAGGAAATCAGCACCCCAAGCGCCACCAGCGCAAAGATCAGGCCGATCTCCAAAGCCCCCATCAGGGAAATTAACGACATGCAAACCTCATAAAAAACCTTGGCCCACCAGATCTGGCGGGCCATTCCCTAGAATATACCCTTCATACTTCAAGTTGCTTGGGTGTTGGCCGCGTAACTCGGCCCATGCTGGGCCTCGCCCCTTCGGGGCCACCGCAAGCGGTGTTCAAATCTGCTTGCGCAGATTTGTCGTTCACCCTGGTCACATAGTTTATCTATGCTCCCAGGGCTTCACTCAGTTGCCGCCTACAAGCAACTCGAATTATTTTGGGTATAAACAACTATGCAAATACAGAACGTTACTTGATCACTTCCTGCGCTGACTGCACCAGATCCGCAGGCAGGGTAGCGCCCTGCTTCTTCGCGGCGGCTGGATTCACACTCAGGCTGAGCTTGTTGCCCACCTCTGGCGCAATGGTGCCGGGCTTTTCACCTTCTAACAGGCGCACAACGATCTTACCAGTCTGCCGCCCCAGATCGTAATAGCTCATCCCCAGCGCAGCAGCAGCACCGCGTTTGGCAACGCTGTTGTCGCCAGCGATCAGCGGGATTTTAGCCTGATTCGCCACAGCGACCAGTGATTCGTAGGTGGAGATCACGTTGTTATCGGTATTGGTGTAGATCACATCAACTTTACCCACCAGGCTTTTCGCCGCCGGGCTCACGTCAACGGTGCGCGCTGCCGGGGCCTCAATCAACGTCATACCGCGCTTGGTTAATTCCTCTTTCAGCTCTTTAACCACCACCGTCGAGTTGACTTCACCAGGGCTGAACACCATGCCAACCCGCTTGGCGTCTGGCTTAACCTTTAAAATCAGATCCACCTGCGGGCCCATGGCGACACGATCAGAAACGCCGGTCACGTTGGTGCCGCTTGGCTCCCAGCTTTTGACCAGCTTGGCGGCTACCGGATCCGTTACCGTAGTAAACACCACTGGAATGGTTTTGGTAGCGGCAATCACCGACTGGGCTGCCGGGGTTGAGATCGCCACTATCGCATCGGGCTTGTCACCAATAAATTTACGTGCGATCTGCCCAGCGGTAGCCATATTCCCCTGTGCACTCTGGAATTGAATCTTGACCTTATCCTTGTCATAACCTGCGGCTTTTAACTCATCAATGACGCCGTCACGCGTCGCATCCAGCGCCGGATGGTCAACGATCGAGACGATAGCCACCGATTTCGGCGTAGCCGCATAGCTGCTTACTGCAAATAAGGCTGCGGCAACGGCGACAAAAATCTTTCGATTATTTAAAAGCATAGGGGCATCCTTTTAGAGTTATAGTGAGCGCCTGAAATAGCGGTAAATCATCCTAACACAGTGTTTTACCGCCATCCACGAGCCTAAATTCCGTTAACATCCAAAATCAGAAGAAATCATTTGATAAGCTGGCTGAGATCGGTGATTCAGCGCACAAATCCCCACGCTTTGGCTCGCCCCTTGCTTAATACCGGTCAGTTAAAGCACTTATTTAAAAATCGCGGTGACCACGTCCTTTTCCCCCGCATAGGCGTAGCCACGGTACATCCCTTCACTGTTGAAGCTGAGGCTGATATTGCCCTCTGCATCAACGGCAATCAGGCCGCCCTCTCCGCCAATCGTCGGTAGCTTTTCCATCACCACCTTATCGGTGGCCTGCTCAAGAGATAAGCCCGCATAGCGCATCAGTGCACAAACATCATAGGCGGAGAGCAGGCGCATAAAGGTTTCGCCGGTGCCGGTGCAGGAAATAGCGGCGGTGTGATTATCCGCATAGGTTCCTGCGCCGAAGATCGGGCTATCGCCAACGCGGCCTACCTGCTTATTGGTCATCCCACCGGTGGAGGTCGCCGCGGCCAGATTCCCCTGGCTATCGAGCGCCACCGCACCCACGGTGCCAAACTTCTGATCTTCATTAATCGGCGCAGGTTTTACGGTCAAGGCTTCGCCACTGTGATCGAGCGCGGTGCCCCCCTGATGACCCCGCACCCGATAAAGTTGCTCACGGCGTGCTTCGGTAGAGAAGTAGCTGCTGTCTACCCGTTCTAAACCGTGCTGCTGGGCAAAATCCTCGGCTCCAGCGCCGACAAACAGCACATGCTCGCTGTGCTCCATGATCGCGCGCGCGGCCTTGATCGGGTTCTTGATCTGGCTGACGCAAGAAACCGCCCCGGCTTGCAGATCTTCGCCGCGCATGATCGCCGCATCCAGCTCATGGGTTTCCGCATGGGTAAAGACCGCGCCTTTACCCGCGTTAAATAAAGGGCAGTCCTCCAGCAGGGTTACCGCCAGGGTTACCGCATCGACGGCGCTGCCGCCCGCGGTGAGAACCTGCTGGCTCGCCAGCAAAATGTTGCGCAAGGCGGCATGGTACTCCTGCTCTTTTTCAGCGTTAACTGCCTGGCGGCTGATAGTCCCTGCGCCACCATGAATAACGATAACGGGTTTTATGGCATGCATTTGATAACCTTAATAAGTTGCTTAAACAGACTGCTGACAAAGCCCGTTATTAGGGAGAGCGTGCCGAAGGGGTCGTAGCGGCGTAAGCCGCCTGAGCGCCCCTTGGTACGCTAGGCCCAGGTATCTCGAGCTAAAAAACCACTTTATTAATTAATTCTCTCAACGTGATGGCAAGCCACCTGAGTATCGCCAAAAGCGCGTAACTGCGGTTCATCGTGCTGGCAGCGTTCATCGGCAAACGGGCAGCGCTTATGGAAAGCGCAGCCAGTAGGTAGATTTAACGGGCTGGGTAGCTCCCCCGTGATTTTAATCTTTATTTTCCGATCTTCCGGGTGGATGGTCGGCGTCGCCGATAGCAGCGCCTTGGTATAGGGGTGCAACGGCTGCGCATACAGCGCAGTTTTGCTGGCGATCTCTACCGCACGCCCCAGATACATCACCATCACGTCGTGCGCCACATGCTCCACCACGGAAAGATTATGGGAAATAAACACATAGGTGGTATTAAATTCCGCCTGTAGATCCATAAACAGGTTCAGTACCTGCGCCTGAATAGAAACATCCAGCGCCGAAGTAGGTTCATCCGCAATCACAATCTTCGGATTGAGCATCATGGCGCGCGCAATGGCGATCCGCTGCCGCTGCCCGCCGGAAAACATATGCGGATAGCGCTGATAATGTTCCGGGCGCAGTCCCACTTTCGCCATCATCATCCGCACCCGCTCTTCACGCTCTTTGGCATTGAGTGAGGTGTTGATCACCAGCGGATCGCTCAGCTGCGTGCCAATCTTGCTGCGCGGGTTTAACGAGGCATAGGGGTTTTGAAACACCATCTGCACTTTGCTGCGCATTGCCTTGCGCTGGGCAGCATTGGCTCCCACCACGTCCTGCCCGTCCAGCACCAGCGAACCCGCAGTCGGCGCTTCGATCAGGGTTAACTGACGCGCCAGGGTTGATTTACCGCAGCCGGACTCACCGACTACTGCCAGGGTTTTACCGGTTGCCAATGAAAAACTGACGCCGTTGAGCGCCTTAACGCGCTGGGGTTTGCTCAAGAAGCCTTGGCCAACCTGATAATGACGAGTCAGATCGGTGGCCTGCAATATTGTTTTCATCGTTGACCTTCGGTGCTGAGAGGAAAGTGACACCTGACGGCATAGTGATCCGCCACCCGGAGTTCTGGCCGCTGAATGCGGCATTGCTCCTGCACATAAGGGCAGCGTGGAGCCAGCAGACAACCCACCGGGCGATCGAATTGCCCCGGCACGATCCCCGGCAGGGTAAACAGCCGCTCCGTACCTTTGCTGTGCTCAGGGATCGATTTCAACAGCGCCTGAGTATAAGGATGATGCGGCTGGCGGAAGATCGCAGGCACCGCAGAGACTTCGGCAACCTGCCCGGCGTACATCACCACCGCTTTATGGGCGATTTCCGCCACCACTGCCAGATCGTGGGTGATCAGGATCAGCGCCATGCCCTGCGTTTTCTGCAAGTTCAGCAACAACTCCATCACCTGCGCCTGGATGGTGACGTCCAAAGCCGTGGTTGGCTCATCGGCGATCAACAGCTTAGGCTTACAGGCGATCGCCATGGCGATCATCACGCGCTGGCTCATGCCCCCCGACAGCTGATGCGGGTAGGCCTCTAACCGGCGCGCAGGATCGGGGATCTCCACCAGCGTCATCAGTTCAATGGCGCGATCCCGCAGCGCATTGCCCTTCAGGCCGTGGTGCAGCGTCAGCACTTCCATGATTTGCCGGCCCACGGTATAGCTGGGATTGAGCGAAGACATCGGATCCTGAAAAATCATGGCAATGTCTTTACCAATGATTTTGCGGCGCTCGCGGGCCGACATATTCAGCATGTCATTGCCGTTAAATTGCAGCATGTCGGCAGACACCCGCCCCTGCTTTTCCAGCAACCCCATCATTGCCATCATGGTGACCGATTTGCCCGAACCGGATTCACCGACAATGCCGACGATCTCCCCCTCTTCGACGGTTAAATTCACATTCTCGACGGCACGAAACGGTTTTGCCCGCGCGCCGAATTCCACAGAAAGATTACGAATCGCTAACAGACTCATGGGTTCACCTTATCCTGCCTGCTTCAGCCGAGGATCTAATGCGTCACGCAGGCCGTCGCCGATCAGGTTGATCGAAACGACGGACAGCAAAATCGTCAGGCCCGGCATGGTGACGATCCACCAGGCGCGCTCCATATATTCACGCGCCGAGGCCAGCATGGTTCCCCATTCCGGCTGCGGTGGCTGAATGCCTAACCCCAAAAAGCCGAGCGCGGCAATCTCTAAAATCGCCGAAGAGAAGCTCATGGTCATATGCACAATCAGCGGAGCCATGCAGTTTGGCAACACGGTGAAAAACATCAGGCGCAGCGTACCGGCCCCGCCGACGCGGGCGGCGGTCACATAGTCGCGGTGCAGTTCCATCATCACCGAGGAGCGGGTCAAGCGCACGTAACCGGGCAAGGAGGCAATGGCGATAGCGATCATCGCGTTGAGCAGGCCAGGGCCGAGCACCGCCATGATGGCAACCGCCAGCAGCAGGGTGGGCATCGACATCATGATGTCCATTAAACGCATCACGGCAATGCCGATAACGCGTGGGTAAAACGCCGCCAGCAGCCCGAGGATCGCCCCCGGGATCAGGGCAAACACCACCGCACAGAAGCCAATAAACAGCGATAGCCGCCCGCCGTGCATCAAGCGGGAAAGAATATCGCGCCCCACCTCATCGGTGCCTAAAGGAAAAGCGGCGCTGCCGCCGGTTTGCCACATCGGTGGCTGCATTAAATGATCGCGATATTGGGTAATAGGATCATAAGGCGCGATCCACGGGGCAAAAACAGCGGCAATCAGCACCAACAGCATGAAAAAGAACGCCACGGTCGCGCCACGGTTGGCGAAAAAGCTCTGATAAAACTCTTTCAGCGGCGAAGGATAGCTGCTGGAGAGATCGTCCGGTTCTGCCGCCGCACCGAGAGTATTCAAAATAGTCTGAGTCATAATCAGGCCCTGTTAAGCGTGGCGAATGCGCGGATTAACCACACCGTATAAAATATCCACCAGCAGGTTGGTGATAATCACCAGCGTCGCCACCAGCAGAATACCGTTCTGCACCACCTGATAATCGCGGCGGCCAATTGCTTCGATCAGCCATTTGCCGATGCCGGGCCAGGAAAAGATGGTCTCCGTCATTACCGCGCCGCCCAACAACGAACTGACGCTCAGGCCGATAATGGTGAGCACCGGGATCAACGCATTGCGCAGCGTATGGCCGAAGATCACCCGGAAAGGCGATAGCCCTTTGGCATAGGCGGTGCGTACGTAGTCTTCACGCAGCACTTCCAGCATCGATGAGCGCGTCATGCGCGAAACAATCGCCAGCGGCACGGTAGCCAGCACGATAGAAGGCAAAATCAGGTGTTTCAGGGCATTCAGGAACGCCCCCTGATTCGCGTCAGGATCTTGGTATTGCGCGATCAGCGAGTCGATCAGCATAAATCCGCTGTGCGGCTCAATGTCGAAATCCAGATCGATGCGCCCTGATACCGGCGTCCAACCCAGCTGTACCGAAAAGAACATGATCAGAATCAGGCTCCACCAGAAGATCGGCATGGAAAAGCCAGTTAACGACAGGCCCATCACACCATGATCAAAAATAGAACCACGCTTTACCGCCGCCAGCACGCCGATCGGAATACCGACGATAATCGCCAGGATCATCGCCAAAGTGGCCAGTTCCAGCGTTGCCGGGAACAGGGTTAAAAACTCATGCAGCACGGTCTCGTTTGAGGTTAACGAGATGCCCAAGTCACCGTGCAACAGGCTGAGCAGATAGTTGAAATACTGCTGCGGCAGCGGCAGATCTAACCCGAGCTTTTTCAGCATTTCTGCGTGATAGGCAGGATCCAGGCCGCGTTCGCCCATCATAATTTCCACCGGATCGCCGGGGATCAGGTGCACCAGCATAAAAGTGATCAGGGTGATGCCGATAAACGTTGGGATCAGCATCAGTAACCGCTTGATAATAAATTTGATCATTGCAATACCTGCCCGTTACTTACCGCCATCCACCGACAGCGTTTGTCCTGATACCCAACCCGAATCCGGCGAGGCAAAGAACAACACGGCATTGGCGATATCCTCTACCTTGCCCAAACGGCGCATAGCAATTTGGCTCAGAATGGCCTGCTGTCTGGCTTCACCAAACTTCTGCCACTGACGTTCGCTGCTGGGGTTGGAACGCACAAACCCCGGCGCAACGCTGTTGACGGTAATGCCGAATGGCCCCAGTTCATGCCCCAACTGGCGGGTCAGGCCAATCTGCGCCGCTTTCGCCGCCGCGTAGGCCTGGATGCCGGTCAGGCTGATACCAAGCCCTGCCCCGCTAGAGATATTGATGATCCGGCCATAGTTGGCGGCTTTCATCGAGGGCGCTACCGCCTGGGCAAACCAGAAGGTGCTATCCACGTTGACCTGAAACAGCGCGTGCCACTGCTGCGCCGTCACGTTTTCCAGCGGGTGGCCTTCCTGGCCGCGTACCCCACCAGCGCAGTTCACCAGTACATCGACCTTACCCACTTCGGCCACAAAGGTGCTGACCTCGGCCTGAACGGTAACGTCAACAACCCGCGCCTGGGTCATGGCCCCACACTCCTGCTGGGTGATCGCCAAAGTCTCGGCATCAACATCACATACCCACACCTTGCCGCCCAACGCGGCGAAAGACTTGGCTATCGCCCGGCCAATCCCCTGTGCCGCACCGGTGACCACGATGGTCTGCCCTGAAAAATCGAGATTCATTGGTCACTCCTTTTGAGTAATGCTGCCACCCGATCAAGGTTGGCCCAAGAGAGCGGCGCGCCCTGTTCGATCTGATGAATACCGGCGATCACCGCCTGCAACAGCGGCGTAGCGATGCCAAGCTGAGCAGCTTCACGCACGATCACGCCGAGCTGTTGATCGACTTCGGTTTTACGTTTGTGAATGGCTAAATCACGCCAGATGCCGCTGTGAGTTTTGGCTGAACACCGGTTGAATGCCACCATTGCATCCATCGAGGCATGACTTTCTGCCAAAGACGCATTGGCGCTGAACGCCGGGGGATGGAAACCGTTGAATCCTTCCAGCGGAATCTTGGCCGCCTCGGCAACCGCGCAAACCTCTTTACCGATGGCAATCAACACTGCGCGATAGTCAGGATGCGCCAGCACGTCGACAATGGATTCATTGGTCAATGCCGTGCCAAACAGCAGCGCACCGTAGCCCAACTTGCCCCACAGATAGCTGAAGATCTGCTCCGTTTGCAGCGCGTTCGCTTCAAATACCTGCATCAGTTGCAGAATATCGGCCAGCCGGGGCGTTAAAGCACCGTTCAGTTCACCCACCACCACCGCACCGCGCCCGGCGTAGTGAATGTGGCCGGGCTCCAGAATATCGGCACCAAAGTTGATAAAGCAGCCGATACAGCGCGATTCGCCTACGATCTCGGCGATGATCAGCTCATTTAAGCCGTTTTGTACCGAGATCACTTCACCCTGCGCCGCGAGATGCGGTGCCAGAGCCCGGCAGGCGGGCTCTGTATGCTGCGCTTTAGTGCAGAGGAAAATACGAGGATATTGATTCGGGATCGCCGCACCTTGCGCATCAGCAGAAAAAAGCTGTTCCGGTAACAGCGCTTTAGCGGTGACGACGAACTCTTCTATCGGCCCGCTGATGCGCAGCCCGTGTAGGTTAATCGCCGCCACGTGAGCCGGATTGTTATCCACCAGCAGCACGTTCTTACCAGCACGGATCCAGTAGGCAGCCAGCGTGCCGCCCATGGCACCTGCGCCCCATACAACAATCGGTGAATCACTCATTGCCATGGCCCTTCCAGAATCGCGCGGGTTTCAGCTACCGCGATCTGCCACATGGCTTCCTCCACCTCGGCAGGGCGTTGATAGTAGCCACCGAAGTTGCCATCACCCAGATAGTCTTTGGCCTCTGCCGCGTTCATTACGTGGAAACGCTGATAGTCGATCGGCGCTTTACGCGCATCCGGGCACGGAGCGTTGGCTAAACGCGTCCAAGGCAAGTTTTCCATCCAACTGGCGTGAGAAGAGGTAGGGTCCACCGAGCGCACGTTAGCCAAGGTGTTGGGCGCATTCCACCAGTTATAGAAGCGGACCTTAACCTCGGGATGACTGAGCATCCATTCGGTTGCCGCACTGTGGGCGGGCTGATTGCCGCCATGGCCGTTGACCAGCACGATGCGTTTGAAACCGGAGCGGGCCAGGCTGTCCAGCAGATCGTGGATCACACGCACATAGGTTTCGACGCGTAAAGACACGGTACCGGGGAAAGCGGCAAAATAAGGCGTAACACCAAACGGTATGGCCGGATAAACCGGGATGCCCAAAGGCTCTGCCGCATCCACCGCCACTTTTTCTGCCAGGATCATATCCACGGCCACGCTTAAATAGGCGTGCTGTTCAACGCTGCCCAATGGCACCACGACGCGATCGTCCTGCTGTAAGTAGCTTTCGATCTGCATCCAGTTCATATCTGCAATTTTCATTATTTCCCCTCGTTTTTTTAAAGCTACAACTCATAGTTACCCTAAATAATTCGAGTTGCAGGAAGGCGACAAGCGCGCGAAGCCCCAGGAGCATAGATAACTATGTGACTGGGGTGAGCGCGCGTAGTCAACGCACCTGCGGCTTGAATTATGACGGGTACAGCTTGGTGAATTTTTGCTCCAGATAGTCCAGATACGGCGTGGCATCCAGGCCCTTACCGGTAGCGCGCTGTAATAACTCGTGAGGTAAATAGGTGCGGCCATGCTGCAGAATATTTTCCGTCAACCACTGCTTGAGCGGTGCGTAGTTGCCCTGAGCCAGCTCTGTGGCTAATGACGGCTGCTGCTCCAGGGCGGCGGCCATAAACTGTGAGCCCATCACATTGCCAAGGGTGTAGGTCGGGAACGAACCGATCATGCCTTTTGACCAATGAATATCCTGCAACACGCCCTGGGTATCCGTGGTGGGCTTCACCCCCAGATAGGCCTGGATTTTCTCTGCCCAAAACCCCGGCAAATCACTGACCTTCAGGCTGCCGTCGATCAGCCCCATCTCGATCTCCACCCGCAGCATGACGTGGAAATCGTAAGTCAGCTCGTCAGCCTCCACGCGGATCAGGCTCGGCTCCGAACGGTTAATCGCGCGATGGAACTGCTCCAGCGAAATGTCATCCAGCACGCCGGGGAAGGTGCTCTGCAAGGTAGCGTAATGGTTTTGCCAGAACGGCAGAGAGCGGCCCACGCGGTTTTCCCACAGGCGCGACTGCGACTCATGCACGCCATAGCTGGCACCGGCCACCGCATACAGGCCAAACAGATCCAGCGTGAGTGCCGTGCCGCTTAAGGCAGGGGAAACATTCTGCTCATAAATGGCGTGGCCCGCTTCATGCAGGGTGCCAAATAACCCAGCGTTGATAAATTGCGGGTTAAAGCGTGTGGTAATGCGCACATCGTCGCGAGTAATAGATATTTCAAACGGATGGGTGGTGGTATCCAGGCGGCCGCGCTGGAAATCATAACCAATCATGGCAGCGAGTTGGGTAGATAGCTCACGCTGCTGCGCCACCGGAAAGTGGCGGTGCAAAAAGGCATTATCCGGCTTAGGTGCCGCATGCACCCGTTTCACCAGCGGTAATAAGCGCTCTTGCAACTGGGCAAATAGGGTTTTCAGCGCAGGCACGGTTAAACCAGGCTCATATTCATGAGTCAGCGCTTCGTACGGGTGGTTTTCATAGCCGACGACATCGGCAAAGCGGCGTTTTAAATCAACGATTTGCTCTAGATAGGGCTGGAACAGGTGGAATTTATTCTGTTCCCGCGCCTCACGCCAGGCCACTTCGGCGACGGCCACCAGTTGCGCCTGTTCCATTACCAGGCTGGCAGGGACTTTTTTATAATGCGCGATCGCCTGTTCTAACGCCTGATGCGATCGCTGCTGATGCAGGGTTAAACCCGCCAGTTGCTTCTCCTGCGCTAACGCCGAGGCCAACTCATCGGACAAAATCATATTTTGTGCCAGGCTGCTTAGGGTGGCAATTTGTTGCCCACGATGAATGCTGGCACCATTAGGCATACCGGTGCTGGCATCCCAGTTTAATAAATTAATCACGTTCAGCAGATCGCCCAGGCGAGTGACCTGCTCTTTTAATGGAGCATGGCTCATGATATTCCTCAAAATAGCTGCCTCATCACCCTCATAAAATAAGGATGATGAGATTTATCAACGGTGTTAAATAATTACAGCGACAACTCTCGAGTATTATTTAGCAATATCCGCATCGGCATAATTATTTAAGGTTAATGGGCTGGCCACTACCCCGGTGACTTTTTTATTGGTTGCCAGCGCATTAAGCGGATGGAAGAGGGGGATCCAAGGTAAATTATCCTGGAAGATCACCTGTGCGTGTTTATACATTTCCGTACGCTTGCCAATATCCGATTCTGACCGAGCATCTTTCAGCAATTGATCGAAGGGTTTATCACACCAGCGCGAGAAATTACTGCCATCTTCCAATCCTGAACAGGAGAGATTGTTTGACAGGAAGTTATCCGGATCGCCGTTATCCGATGCCCAACCCAATACCACCGAGGTATGTTCGCCGTCACGTGCGCGGCGCAGCAACTCGCCCCACTCGATGGTTTTGATATTGACGTTGACGCCAATTTTCTTGAAGTCGGCCTGCAACATTTCGGCGGTTAATTTTGGATTCGGGTTAGAACCGCTGGTGCCCGGGCGCACCCAGATCTCCATATCAAAGCCGTTAGGGTGCCCGGCTTCTGCCAGCAGTTGCTTGGCTTTATCAATATTCAGTTCCAACGGTTTGATGTCGGTATTATAACTCCACTGCGACGGAGGATACGGGTTAGTCATTGATGATGCCGCATTGGCGGTAACTACTTTAATCAGGTTAGGACGATCCACCGCCAAGGCTAATGCCTGACGCACCAACTTATTATCCAACGGCGGCTTCTGAGTATTCACCTGTAAATAAGAGCTGGTCAGCGCCTGGCCTTTAATCAGATTAAATTTACTGTCTGCCTCAAGCGCTGGCCAATCCTGCGGGCTTGGATACAGCATAATATCGCACTCCCCCGCTTTCAGGCGCTGCAAACGCACGGAGGCATCAGGCGCAATACTGAAAATCAGCTGATCGATTTTCGGCTTGCCACGGAAATAGGTGGGATTAGCCTCATAACGCACCATCTGATCTTTGCTATAGCGTTTAAACACGAATGGCCCGGTGCCAACCGGTTTCACATCCATATCCCGCAGCTTATTTTCTTTTTCTAACTGGGTGGCATATTCACGCGAAAGTATTGAGGTAAAGCCCATGGCTAAATCCGCCAAGAACGGTGCTTCAGGGCGATTTAATTCAATGCGTACGGTTGAGTCATCCACCCTCTCAACGGATTTAATCAGCTCCTTAAATCCCATCGCCTGAGCATAAAACCAGCCTTGCACGGCAGTTTTATACCAAGGGTTAGTCGGGTCAATCTGGCGTTGCAGGCTATAAACCACATCGTCCGCATTCATATTACGCGTGGGTGTAAACCAGGGCGTGGTATGGAACTGCACGTCTTTGCGCAGATGGAAGGTATAGGTTTTACCGTCTGGGCTAATCTCCCAGCTTTCTGCCAGCGCAGGCCGGAGTTCCGTGGTGCCGGGTTTAAAATCAATCAGGCGATTATACAGTGCCTCGGAGGAAGCATCTGCCGTGGAGTTGGCATGATATAAGGAGTAGTCAAAGCCATCGGGGCTCGCTTCCGTACAGACTTTCAGGGTTTTTACCGGTTCGGCAGCATTCGCCATGCTCGCCATCAGCAACACACTGGCACCGAGACTCAACGTGAATTTCTTTATCATGATAGCTCCTGAAGAATTAATTAAAATGGCTCACTGAGCTGAACGTTGGCGCGTCTGGCGGCATTTTGCAGATGCAACTCCATTGCCGTCCGCGCTAAATGAGGCTCACCCATTTTTATGGCTAAAAAGATCCGCTTATGCTCCGCCAGCGCCGGTTCCATATCCTCAAAACTGCCGTGCGGCGGGGTTTTACTCTGCTCATAGGGCTGACGGATCAGTTTGATGATCTCTTGCAACAGGCGATTACCCGCAATACGGATGATCTGAGCGTGAAAATCCAGATCGCACAGCTTAACCAGCAGCAGATCGCCCTGTTTTGCCGCCTGATAAGCATCGGCAATCGAGGTTTCCAGCAGAGCAATCTCTTCCGCCCCTGCGTTTACGGCAGCATGCGCAGCCGCAAAGCCTTCAAGCTGCTGGCGCATGGCCATCACCTCGGCAAACGAGTAGTTTTCAAACCCCCATTGCCGCTGTTCCGTGGGTAAGCGCGCGGTGACATACACCCCTTTCCCTGGCTTGATACTGACCAACCCTCGCGACTCAAGATGGCTGAGCGTTTCTCGCAGTGAAGCGCGGCTGAGCTCCAGCATTTTGGCCAGCTCATGCTGTGAAGGCAGACGCTGCCCCACCGCCCATTCCCCCACGCCAATCCGCGTTTCAATCTCTTGAATGGCTTGTTGCACTACAGACATTTTGGTCGTCACTACAGGATCCTTAGTATTTGGCCTAACAGGTCAGACAGGTTCGACTTGTTAGCATCTAGAAAATGCTGGATAGGATTTTTTTTGTCAATTATTGCTGCGCGTGATTTTTTTACGCATTGAAATTAAATTTACTGTATTAAATTCAATAAATTAAACAAAAACCCATTCCTCTTGATTTGGTTAAAAATATGTTAACTACAGAGAGTGATGCTTTTAGACCAGGATAAAACATGATTAATAACCATAGGGAATGAATATTTCAGGATGAGAGCGACATCGCCTTAATAATCTGAATTGCAGGAAGGCGACGGCGCGGATCTGGCTTTCCCACAGCAAACCTCTGCTGCACGCTTTAGCGTAGATAAAACAGGGCTTAATGCTGTTACGGACACACCGAAAAGTATGATGCCATGAAAAGTTGTCACACCATTTCAACCAAGTTATTTACCTTTTTATGAGCTATAAAAAACCGAAAAATAAATAATAATCATTATTTATCAATAATATAAAAATAAAATACGGTTTTATTTTAAAAAAGCATTCATTCCATGAACGTTTAAACCCACTTTCCCCTTTTGTG
>JBAQHZ010000210.1:0-6217 GCA_049288585.1 Chania sp. | reverse complement strand
GATAATGGCAGAGCGCTGTGTAAATAAGCTTTATCTGAATAAAGAACGTATCCAGATAAAACTTACCGCAGGCAGTGTAGAAACCTTAATCAGATTAGTGAAACTCCGTAATGTAACCAAATGTTACAAAAAAATCATCATCTGATATCCCTCATCACAATGATTATTAAGACTGTTCCAAAAAAACATCGCCAGCGCTTATCGGCGTGAACCATGTGGGTAACTACTTTACCTACTCGGGTACCTATTACCCGGCCCAACCTTGCCATGGCTTTGAACTGATCCCAAATTCCTTGGCGGCAGGTCAGAGCCTGCCCTCCCCTCTGAACCTCAACCAGTGCAACAGTCCAGAGGCACAGCAGGCGGCCATTTACCACTGGACGCCCCAAATAGCCGACCACAACGATCTGAACCAGCAGCTAACCTATCAGTTGTCCGATCTTGACGATCTCAATACCGCCCCCCGGCAGTACGCGATTACCTTAAACAAAGCTACCGTTACTGGATTGAACAGGTCGGTGTGGATGCGTTCCGGGTTGATACCGTCAAATTTGTCGAGCATGATTTTTACCACGACTTCTTCCATGGCCAGAATGGCATCCTGGATAAAGCCAAGGAGACAGGACGCAACGACTTTTTGAGCCTTGGCGAAATCTTTGAAGCCTCCACCCCCTACAACACTGAAGGTGAGGAGAAACTCATCGCTTATCTGGGTACCAAGGAAAAGCCCGAACTCGAGTCCATGCTTAATTTCCCTCTTCAAGCGACCATGTCGCAGGTGTTCGGTGGCAGGCGTCCAACCGCAGAGTTGGGCTTTAGACTACGCAAGATGATGGAAATGTATCCCGATCCCTATCGGCTGGGTAACTTCATCGAAAACCATGACATGGCACACTTCCTCGCTCAGGCGAATCTGAACGATCTCAAGCAGGCACTGTTCACCATGCTGACGCTGCCGGGAATACCTGTGCTCTACCAAGGCACAGAGCAGGCCAAGGTATTCCAGATTGGCAGTAACGTGCGCCTGAGCTTACAAATGGCCAGTGTCTCGGACACCTGGTTACCCACCTTGGGGTTCGATCATGTGGGCTTCAGCATCTTTATCCATCTGCCCGGCCAAGAAGGGGGCTAAGTATGCTGCCTAAGCTTAACGCGACTATGCCAGGTGGCCAGACATGGCATCGGCAGGTGCTGGCGTTTGGATGGCAAAACAGTCTTTACAGCAGCCAAGGTGCCACTTCCGATCAACTCGGTAAGTCTATCACTCCGACCCCAACAATCACGGTAGACAAAGCCAGCCGGACAATTAACTTCGATTTTGCAAGCGCAGCCCTTGGGGATCCAATGAGCTTAAACGGCATCCAATTCTATGTCACAACCTGGGATCTTGATGGCCTTTCAAGTCCCTATCGCCCACTGTAGAGAGAACCCGCTCTCTGGAGTTTTTCCGGGGGCACAGAGCAGGATCCATTGATTTGGGACGATTTCCCTCTGATTAGGATGAACGATTAAACAATGGCGACGGGGTTTGGTCGCCTGAAAAGGCGACCAAACAGACTCAGGCTTTATACTTTATGACTTAATCTATTAATTCCTCAATAACACCCGGATAAATAGCGAGTAAATTGTGAACAATTCTGCGGCAAAAAACATTCTTTCCATCTACCAACGCCATGCTGACGCTTTTGCTTGCCAGCGCTCACGCGCACTGTTTGAAAAAAGCTGGCTGGATAAGTTCATCGGCGCGATCGGCAAAAAGGGGCGCATTCTCGATATCGGTTGCGGTAATGGTCAGCCGATTGCCGGATATTTCATTCAGCAGGGTTTTCAACTCACGGGTATCGATGGCGCAACCGCAATGCTGGATCGTGCTCGCGAGCGTTTTCCCGAGCAGCGTTGGCTAGAGCAGGATATGCGCGAGTTAGCGCTGAGCGAAACCTTTGATGGCCTGATTGCGTGGGACAGTTTCTTCCATTTAACCCAGCAGGACCAACAGAAGATGTTGCCGATATTTGCGCAGCACAGCCATCCGGGCAGCGCGCTGATCTTTACCAGCGGCCCCACTAATGGCGTCGCCATCGGGCAATTTGAAGGTGAGCCGCTGTTCCATGCCAGCCTGGCACCGGAGGAGTATCGCGCACTACTGAATGCGAGTGGCTTTGAGGTTATCGATATGGTGGTGGAAGATCCCCAATGCTCAGGGCATACGGTTTGGCTGGCGAAAAGAAGATAAGGCAGAGCCTGCATTCTGCCAACCAATAGCGCTGAATTGATAAAAAAACTTTTATAATCAAAATACTACTGCCCTCTTTCTACCAGTAAAGAACCCATTGACAACTCCTGCCTTCTAGCGTTTATTGCACAAAGCCGACATCTCAACACCCCACTACAACCCCCGTCGGCATAAAACCAAACATCAGTGAAGTCTAAAAAACTGATTCAGTCCCAGGGAGTTACCTTTTATTTTGCTAAGGAGTTAGCATGTCACTGCATTTACGTCATTTAGCGTTAATACCTCTGCTGGTCATCACCGCCTGCCATCAACCTGCCAACGTCACGGCTACCAGTCCATTCTCCGTTACGGCCAAAAGCCAACCGGCGGTGGTGGATAACGCCAGGATTGAGATTTCGCGCAGCGCACTGGAATACAACACGCAAAAAATTCAGCAGTTGCTGGGGAATAAATCCACCCTCTGCGCCATTCTGAAAGGAGATGCCTACGGGCACGATCTCTCGCTGGTGACCCCGGTGATGCTGAAAAACAACGTTCAGTGCATCGGTGTGGCTAGCAATCAGGAGTTGAAAACCGTTCGCGAACTCGGTTTTACCGGGCGCTTAATGCGCGTTCGCAATGCCACCGAGCAGGAGATGCGCCAGGCAACGGATTACGATGCTGAAGAGCTGATCGGTAATCTGGAGATGGCCAAACGCTTGGATGCCATTGCTGCCCAACAGGGGAAAACGCTGCGCATCCATTTAGCGCTCAACTCTGGCGGTATGTCCCGCAACGGGTTAGAAGTCAGCAATTTGGCCGGTCTGCAAGAGGCCAAGGCGATCTCTGAATTAAGCCACCTGAAAATTGTCGGCATCATGTCGCATTATCCTGAAGAAGATGCCGATGCGGTCAGGAAAGACCTCGCCCGTTTCAAAGTGCAATCACAACAGGTGCTGGATGTTACCGGGCTCAAGCGTAGTGAGGTGACGCTGCACGTCGCCAACACCTTCGCCACGCTCACCGTGCCGGAATCCTGGCTCGATATGGTGCGCGTCGGCGGGGTATTTTATGGCGACACCATCGCCAGTACGGAATATCGGCGCGTCATGACCTTCAAATCCTCGATTGCCGCGCTGAATCATTATCCGAAGGGCAATACCGTGGGCTACGATCGCACCTACCAGCTAAAACGCGACTCGGTGCTGGCGAATATCCCGGTAGGCTATGCCGATGGCTATCGCCGGGTATTCAGCAACGCAGGCCATGTGCTGATTCAGGGGCAACGGGTGCCAATTGTGGGCAAAACCTCAATGAACACCGTGATGGTCGATGTCACCGATCTGAAAAATATCAACCCTGGCGATGAAGTGGTGTTCTTCGGCAAACAGGGCAAGGCAGAAGTGACCGCCGAAGAAGTCGAAGAGATTAGCGGGGCGCTGTTTACGGAAATGTCGATCCTCTGGGGGGCAACCAACAAACGCGTTCTGGTGGATTAACCTGAGCAATCTGGCAGCGGCGTTAGCCGTTGCCAAAAAAATTCCCCAACTCAATGCATTAGCCCGCAGGTGCTCTTATTAATGCAATGAATAATATGTGATTTTCATTCTTTCTGCCGCCTTGCGCATCCCTTACTGTCAACTAGACTCTTTTAAGAAAAACAACATTGCCTCTTGCCCGTAACAGGAATGTATGGTGCATTTTTATTCATCCCTATGATGAACCGTATGTCGATCACTTGGGTCAAAAGCTCCACGCAGGTGAAGGATAGCCTTAATTGGCCAAATCATGATCTGCCGCAGGAAAGAGCACGCCTCCCCGAGGTTCAAGGAAAATGATATGAGCACAAATTATGAAGTGTTATTCAATGACAGCTACGACCGAATTACCTCGGCAGATCAAGGGGATGCCTTTTTCTCCCATTTCTATGCGCTGTTTATTGAAAGCACTCAGGCACTTAATGTTCTGCCGAGCCCACAAGCTCACCAGGAACAGCAGAAAATAATCTACAAATCATTTTTTTATATGCTGTCTGTTGCCACCAGCTATATCGTCTCCGATTATCTGGAACACGTTACCCGGGAACAAAGCGAACACGGCCTCAACCTGCCCGCCTCGGTGTTTGCCTACTGGCGCCGTGCGGTACTGCAAACCGTGCGCGATCTGGATCCACACTGTAATGAAGACGTGCTCACTGCCTGGGCAATCTTTATGGCCCCAGGGCTAGAATTTATGCGCCGCCAGGCGGAATTACATCATGATGCCAGTAAAGAGGCGCAGGATGAAAAATAACCTTTTACTCCCCGCATTAGATACCCTCCAGGCAGCGTTACTGGTTTATGACCAGGAAGAACGCCTGTGTTACTGGAATAGTAAAGTGGAGGAATATTATCCTGGGCTACAGGGGCTGCTTCAGCCAGGGATTTCTCTGCAAGAAGTGATCGAAAGCGTTCTCAATACCAGCATGACACCTTCACACCTGCTGAAAAAACCACAGCTGGCTGAAGCGGTGCTCAGCAACTACCGGCAGGATGGTCATTACGAAATCCGTAACCTGCCGAGCCGTACGCTATACGTGCAGCACCACCGGATCCCGAACGGTGGCATTGTCAGCCTGCATACCGACATCACGCATTATGCAGAGATCACTCATTCCGGGCAGATATTGCACAGTAATTTCATTCTGGCGGCAGAAACCTCTCATATCGGGATTTGGGATTGGGAGTGCACCCAAGATCGGTTGCAGGTTAACGATGCGCTGTTATTGCTGCTCGGGGTTGGCCGTGAAAGAAATCAATTTACCTCTGCGCTGTGGCAACAGGTCCTGCATCCCGAGGATTTACCGCTGTTGATCGATAGTCTGCATCAGGCCAATAACGCAGTTTTGCCGGTGTTTGACTGTGAGGTCCGCATTAAACATCGGGGTGGCGACTACCGCTGGGTATTGATTCAGGGGCAAATCATCAGCCTGGGCATAGAAGGTGAAGTGCAGCGGGCCATTGGCACGTTGCAGGATATTACGGAGCGCAAAGAGGCTGAGTTCTCCTCCCGCCAGTCCGTCGAACTTGCCCGGGCGGCCAATCAGGCCAAGAGTGAGTTCCTTGCCAACATGAGCCATGAGATCCGCACGCCGATGAACGGGATCCTGGGGATGACTCAGCTGTGCCTGGAGACCAACCTCAACAAAGAGCAACGGGACTACATCAACATGGTGTACTCATCCGCACGCGCTTTGCTGAAAATCATCGATGACATCTTGGATTTTTCAAAAATCGAGGCGGGGAAAATCGTTCTGGAGTCGGAGAACTTCACGCTGTGCAGCTTGATCCATGAGATCACCCGGCCGCTGATGTCCAAGTTCGCCGAAAAAGGCCCTGAGCTGATCGTCGATATCCATCCCGATGTCCCGACCACGCTCTACAGCGATGCGCTGCGCCTGCGGCAGATCCTCACCAATCTGATTGGCAATGCGCTTAAATTCACCCAAGACGGTGAAGTGGTGCTGCGTATCACCCCGTCCATGTCGCCACCGGGCATGCTGACATTCAGTATTACCGATACCGGCATTGGGATTGCCGAAGATAAGCAGGCAATTATTTTCGAATCGTTCAGCCAGGCAGACAGCTCGACGACGCGTAAATACGGCGGAACCGGGCTGGGGCTGACCATTTCTGCCCGCCTGGTGGCGATGATGGGGGGCAAACTCCAGGTTTCCAGCCAGCCAGGGCATGGCAGCTGTTTCTACTTTTCCTTGCCCGCCAAGGCCAATGTTGACGCAAGCCCTGCACGCATAACCATCGCATTACCCAAGGCGCTGGTTGGTATGCCGGTGTTGGTGGTGGATGATAATGAAACCAACCTGCGGTTGCTGTTCGATATGCTGCGTAACATGGGGTTCAAGCCGCACACCGTCAACTCGGGCAAGGCGGCGTTGGACGTGTTGAACAGCGGCCAGCGCTTCCCGTTGATTCTGCTGGACTCACAAATGCCAGAGATGGACGGCAT
>JBAQHZ010000209.1:0-9296 GCA_049288585.1 Chania sp. | reverse complement strand
AGTTTAAACTTGACGGGCTGGGCACAGAAAATATCAAGTTGAATGCGGTATTGCTAGACGGAGCATTTGAGCATATGGAAACGGATGGTTTGATTGGCAATAATTTCTTCAAAAACTTCGTAGTCCTTATCGATTTCCCTGGCCAGAGATTACTGATTAAAGACAACCGTTCCCCAGAGTGAAGCTGAGGGGAGCGAGTTCAGCGACAAAGGTTAAAATCATTTGCCACACTAAGGTACGCAGCGCGTGCCTTAATTTTGGCTATAAGGTTAACAACGAATAATTCGCAACCCTGCCTAAGCTCAAGGTCGCTTTGGACGTTGCCCAGCAGCAAGGTGGTTGCATCGTGTTCACCAGGATGTTTATCAAGGAGAGCTGTTCAACCCTAGAAATGAGGGCAATGTCCGTTTTAGCCCAATAACTAACGCCAAGGGGGCTCCTAACGCCCAACTCGCGCCTGCAATGCCGCAGGATAACGTTCACCCTGAACGTGAACCGCTTCCAGTGCGGTAGTAATGCTTTGAAGCTCGCGGTTATTCAGCGCCATCTCCGCCGCACCCAGGTTTTCTTCCAGGCGATTGAGCTTGGTGGTTCCAGGGATCGGTACGATCCAGGATTTTTGTGCCAGCAACCATGCGAGAGCAATTTGTGCCGGTGTGACGCCTTTTTCGGCCGCAATGCCATTGAGCAAAGCCACCAGTTGCTGGTTTGCATCGAGTGCTTCGGCAGCAAAACGCGGCACCTTGCTTCTGAAATCGTCATTGCCAAACGTGGAGCCCGCTTGAATGGTCCCCGTTAGAAAACCTTTACCCAGGGGGCTAAACGGCACAAAACCAATACCTAGCTCTTCAAGCGTTGGCAGAATCTCCAGCTCGGGTTCACGCCACCACATTGAGTACTCACTATGTAACGCCGTGACCGGTTGAACGGCATGGGCGCGACGAATCGTCTGCACGCCCGCCTCGGATAAACCGAAATGCTTCACTTTACCTTCTGCAATCAGGTCTTTTACCGTTCCGGCAACGTCTTCTATTGGCACCTCAGGATCAACGCGGTGCTGATAGAGCAAGTCGATGACATCGGTTTGCAGACGGCGAAGAGAGCCTTCAACGGCCTGGCGGATATGCTCAGGACGGCTATTCAAGATTTGCTGTTTGTTGTCTTCACCGAAGGTAAAACCAAACTTTGTGGCAATCACGACCCGATCGCGCACCGGTTTCAGTGCTTCACCCACAACCTCTTCGTTGAGATAGGGCCCGTACACTTCAGCGGTATCAAAAAAGGTGACGCCGCGATCAACGGCAGCTCGAATCAACGCTATCGCCTGCCGGGTGTCAGTCGCTGGGCCGTAGCCGTGGCTTAGCCCCATACATCCCAATCCTAACGCCGACACTTCCAGACCCGAATTGCCGAGAATACGTTTTTGCATATGATGAATCCTTCCTATTGCACGGAGCATGTGGGTGATTAAACATCCAGTTTACGGTTGGTCAGCCACTCAACCATCGCCGGATCGCGATGAGAGAAGAAGGCGCTGGTGGCCGTATCCATTGCCGCTATATGCGTCATTTCCGCGTTGCTGAGTTCAAAATCCAGTACGTTGAGGTTCTCTATCATGCGTTCTTTACGAACGGATTTAGCCAGCGAAACAATGCCACGTTGATAGATCCAGCGCAGGACCACTTGGCCGACACTCTTAGCGTATTTCTTGCCAATCTCTGACAAGAGTGGATTCTGAAACAGACCATTGCGGCCTTCAGCAAAAGGAGCCCAAGCTTCTGGCTGGATGGCACGGCTGTTCATCCAGGGTACGGCATGCAGTTGCTGGTTAAACGGGTTGACTTCGATCTGATTGACGGCAGGGATGATCTGGTTAAACGCTATCAGATCCGCCAGGCGATCGGGATGGAAATTACTGACGCCAATCGCCCGGATTTTGCCCGCCCGATGCAACTCTTCCATCGCGCGCCATGCGCCGTGGACGTCACCGTAGGGTTGGTGAATCAGGTACAGATCGACGTAATCAAGCTGTAGGCGGTTAAGCGAGCGCTCAAACTGGGCTTTTGCGCCTTCATAATGGGTGTCCTGCAACCAGAGCTTGGTGGTGACAAAGAGTTCATGGCGCGCAATGCCGCTGTGTTGCAGCGCATTCCCTACCTGGGTTTCATTCTGATAAGAGGCTGCGGTATCGATGAGACGGTATCCGCTCTCAATGGCATCAATCACCGCCCGCTCGCATTCGGTTGGGTCTGTCATCTGATAAACGCCAAACCCCAGTAAGGGCATCTGAATACCGTTATTCAATGTGACGGTTTGCATGGTGTAATCCTGTAAGTGAGTCTTGGTCGTAAGCAGAATAGCGCAGACGCTGTAATAAGATTAGGTGCTATAATCCGCATGACTTTATTAGTGGGGCTAATAAATAGAATGGAGAATTACAACGATCTCGCCGCGTTCGCGTTGGTCGCCAAAGAACGCAGCTTCACCCGGGCGGCAGCAAAGCTGGGGATTTCTCAATCAGCGCTGAGTCAGACCATCAGGGCGCTTGAAGAGAAACTGGGCTTGCGGCTGTTAACCCGCACAACGCGCAGCGTTTCGCCCACAGAAGTTGGCGAACAGATTCTTAACCTGCTTGCGCCACGGCTGGAGGAAATCGAAACCGAAATTGCGCGGCTAAAAGCACAGAAAGAGCGCCCGGCAGGCACCTTGCGCATTACGGCGGGAGAGCATCCTGCGGTTTATATTGTGCAGCCCGCGCTAGCAGCGTTTCTGGCCGAATATCCTGATATTCGTGTCGAACTGATTGTGGATTACGGCCTGTCAGACATTGTGGCGGAACGCTACGATGCCGGTGTCCGGCTGGGGGAACAGATCGCTAAGGATATGATCGCCGTGCGCATTAGCCCGGATATTCGCATGGCCGTGGTCGGCTCGCCGGATTACTTTTCAAAGCATCCGGTGCCGCAGCATCCCCAGGAGTTAACTCACCATAACTGTATTGGTATCCGGTTACCGACCTATGGCGGCATTTTCCCGTGGGAGTTTGAAAAGGAAGGAAAAGAGTTAAAAGTTCGGGTTGATGGGCAGTGCGTTTTTAACACCGTGGCATTGAGGCTCAATTCAGCACTGGCTGGGCAGGGGCTGGCCTATATGCCGCAAGATATTGTGCAGCAGTTTATTGAGGACGGGCGTTTAATCCGCGTCTTAGAGGCGTGGTGTCCCTATTTTGCTGGATATCATCTGTATTATCCGAATCGTCGACATCCTGCTCCGGCCTTTATGCTGATGGTCAATGCGCTGCGCTATATACTCTAAATAATTCGAGTTGCAGGAAGGCGGCAAGGGAGAGAATCCCCAGGAGCATAGATAACTATGTGACTGGGGTGAACGAGCACAGCCAACGCGCATGCAACTTGAAGTATGACGAGTATAAAGAGTAAGGGAGCCGTTGGCAGCTCCCTTATTGGATTATTTACTGAAGGTTTTTCTCTTTCAGGAATTTTGCGACCAGATCGGCAATTTCAAGGTTATTCAGATCGGAGAACGGGAAGTGCGTGTTCCCCTTGATGCCAATTTCCGGCAGATGGATAACCGTTACGTCTCCGCCATGTTTATTCACCACATCCCGCCATTGGCGCGCCACCGCCAGTCTGGCACGCCAGCTATCCTGTGCGGGCAGCACCGTCGGTTTATCTGGGATATTGTCGCCGTAAATAATCAGGACCGGGATTTTAGTCAGCGCCATAAATTGAACCAGCGGTACGGATTCCCCTTTTACGGTATCAAAAGCGTTCTTCGTTGGCGGTGGAACTTCACCTTCTGGAAAGACAAAGCTGCTACCAGGCTCAAACGCGACGAGCCCTTTGACTTTGGCATTCTTTATCGCGGTGAACCAGCCTGGGCCGCCACCCTGAGAATGCGTAAACAAAATAGCCGGGCCAGATTTATCCACTACGGCTGACATGGCATCTGAAATCGCGTTGATATCAAACGGGCCGGTATTGGGCGTCATCTGCCGATAGTATTGGTTTAACACCTCTTTGTCGTGGGAGAACTGTACGCCCTCGAAGAAATCAGGCCAGACTCCTAAACGAAACTGGTTGAACCATAATTGCTCATCCGCAACAGGTTTGACGGCTCCCTCCACCGTGCTGCGCCCGGCATTACCCCGGCGCGGTTGATCGACCAGATAGGTCGAGAAGCCACGGCGCAGGAAAATGTTCTGAAAACCCTCGCGACCGTCCGGTGTGCTTTCCCATGTGCGGGAAGACTGCCCAGCACCGTGCAACATCACAATGGGATATTTGTGCGGGTTCACCGGGATCTGATAAAACACAGCGGCGTGATCGCCATGATAGGTCTGGCCCGCAGGATCCAACGGTTTTTTAGGATCAAACTGGCCAGGTGTGGTCATAACCGTTCCACCGGCAGCAAAACTCCCCTGAGACTGGATAACCAAGGGTTTTGTGGGTTCAGCAAATGCAGATTGAGAAATTAATCCGCCAACCAACATACAGGCGGTGAGTGTTTTCAGTAAGGCTTTCAAGGTCTTTTCCTCATGTGATTGCGGATGAGTGAATCATAGAGAGATTTTCACGAATGACTATGCTGTTAAAACGCATGCGTTAATAAGCTGAGCTAATTAACGCAGGTCCTTTTTGCACCCAATAAATAATATGTTTGAGCGCATTGTATTCCGCTAAACCGTGGTTTCATCACTGTGGGTATTGCTCGTCCGTGACCTTTTCCATCCACGCCACGGTTTTACCGTCCAGTGATTCTGAAACAGCAATATGAACCATCGGCTCTTTTGCGGATGCGCCATGCCAGTGTTTTACATTGGGCGGGATCCATACCACATCACCGGTTTTGATTTGCTGGGGCGCGGCCTCCCATTCCTGTACCCAGCCAGTACCGGAAGAGACGATCAGGGTCTGCCCGAGGGGATGCGTGTGCCAAGCCGTTCGCGCTCCGGCTGCAAATGAGACGGTACCCCCGGAAATTCGGGCAGGGGCGCTGCCTTTAAATCGTGAGTCAACTTTTGCCGTACCGGTAAAGTTCTCCGGTGCGCCAATGGTCGTTGGTTGTGAGCCTGCACGGCTGACCGTTACCGCCTCCTGCGTTGCGGCGATGGCCTGCGTACCAGGCAGTAAAAATATAGCCAATGTGATCAGGGAAACTTTCATCTTCAATTAATCCTTTAGCGAGTGTGCATCCAATGAACCCACTGATATAAACTATTTCCCTTCTTTAAATACCTCTTTTGCAATGGATATTGCCGTTACGGCCGTTGGCCAGCCGGAATAGAAGGCAAGTTGGGTGATGGCTTCAACCAACTGTTCTTCGGTCAAACCGTTCTGGCGAGCCAGGCGCAGATGAGAGCGCAACTGATCGGGGCGATCCATCGCCACCAGGGCGCTGACCGTTATCAGGCTCCGATCACGCTTTGAAAGCTGTGGCCGCTCCCAGACATCGGCGTACAGAACATCGTCAGTGAGCTGTGCCAACTTGGGAGCGATATCCCCCATCAACTGCTGGGCCCGTGACGGTTTTTTTTCTGCCACATCTTGCGCATGGGCGAGGGAGGCTACTGAAGCGGCAAATAGGATCGAGGTACCAAATAGACAATGCTGGAGCATTTTTTTCATTATTCATTTCCTTTGTTGTTGGCAATATTGAAAAAGGGATTCGGTGTCAGCCAAGATGAATTAAGTTTACCGGAGGGTTCATGTCGTCAGGCTGACAGCGGACTGACATATTTGTCAGAATTGCCGTTAAGTATATTTTTATTAAAGGAAACGTATTTTTGTTATCAATAATATTAAGCACTTTTTGATTTTAATCTGTTGCGGCAGAATCGCTGCTTATTGCCAGGGTCAAGCCAAAGGTATTAATCCCATTCTGGCTGCTGGCAAACACATCTCCTCGATGCATGATCGCCACCGCCCTGACGATGGAAAGCCCAAGCCCATGGTGTGTATCACTGCGTGTGCGAGAGGAGTCAGCGCGATAAAAACGCTCAAACAAACGTTGCAGATGTTCAGCCACAATGGGCTCGCCGAGGTTGGCGACCGCGATTGAAGCCAGATTATTTTCTTTGCTGATCGTCACCGTTACGGTGCTATCAGGCGGAGCATGGCGGGCGCTATTCTCTAACAGATTCGCCAGCGAGCGGTGGAACAGCCGCCGATCAATACGGGCCGTGAGATCGCCTTCCACCTGAATAGACAGGTTTTTTTCGGCAAAGGAAGGTTCAACGTATTCCGCCGTTTTGTAGGTCTCCTCACGCAGAGACACTGGGGTTAGCTGGGTGGCATGTTCCCCAGCCTGAGCATGGGAGAGGAATAGCATGTCGTTGACGATCGAGGTCATGCGCTCAAGCTCTTCCAGATTGGACTCCAGTAGCTCCTCGAGTTCGTGAGTTTCGCGTTGACGCGACAGGCCTAGTTGCGTTTGCCCCATCAGGTTGGTTAGCGGGGTTCTCAGTTCATGTGCCACATCGGCATTAAAGCTTTCAAGCTGCCGCCAGGCGATTTCCTGCCGTTCGAGCACGCCGTTGAAGGCAACGGCCAGCTTTTGCAGTTCATCCGGCAGAATAGTGGTATCCAGACGCTGACCGTGATTCCCCGGAGCCAGGTGATGCGCCTGATCGCTGAGTTTGTTCAGTGGCCGCATGCCGATTCGGGCAATCACAAACCCCAGCAGGGCCACCAGTAAAACGCCCATGGTGGTTATGCCGATCAGCGTGCGGGTAAATTCGTTCAGGGTACCCATATAGGGAGTGGAGTCGATGGCCACCACATAGCGCAGATCGGGGCGCTCACCCTGAGCAGGGATTTTTGACATCAGCAGAAACAAGGAGCATGATTTTTCTGTTGCGCCGGGCACTTTGCTGAAGCCATTGCTCAGCGAAGCCCAGTTTACGCCGCTTGGTGGCGGGCCGCCTATTTGCAGTTGAGGATCATCACTGAGAAGCCAATATTGCACCCGGCCACCTTCAGCCGTGGCCAAATCGGTGAATTTGGTTGCCAGCGTTTGCCAGCCATCCAGCGTGGTACGGGAAAGGATCCAGGGCTCCATCAGTGACTCCCTGAACCGCAGTTCGTTATGCATCTGTTTCTGCAATGAGTCATGCAGGGAGCTTCTCAGCACAATGCCGAAGATTGACACAATCAAGACTGAGACCACAGCAAACATCAGCGCCAGCCGTCCTGAGATAGAACGTTTAATCATGACAGTTCTCGCTATTTTGCCTGCTGCTCGGGGCGGGTTTCAAGGACATACCCCATGCCCCGCACCGTATGCAGCAGCTTGACCGGGTAGGGGGTATCAATTTTCGCCCGGAGGCGTTTTATCGCCACTTCAACCACGTTGGCATCGCTGTCAAAATTCATGTCCCAGACCTGCTCCGCAATCATCATTTTGGACAGGATCTCACCTTGATGCCGCGCCAGCAGGCTTAGCAGGGCAAATTCTTTGGCGGTGAGTTCAAGACGCTCACCGGCTCGCGTGACACGTCTCGCCAGCAGATCGAGGTGCAGATCGTTAATGTGCAATTGGGTGACATCTACGCCATCGCTGGGGCGACGCCGCAACAACGCCTGGATACGGGCAACTAGTTCAATCAGCGAGAATGGTTTAGGCAGATAATCATCTGCACCGTGACGCAGGCCCTTAACGCGCTCATCAACCGAGCCGCGGGCGGACAGCATCAGCACCGGAGTTTGCTTACTGGCTCGCAGACCTTGCAGAACTGCGTAACCGTCGATGCCGGGCAACATCACATCCAGCACAATCGTATCGTAATCATACTCAAGGGCCAGATACAGGCCGTCCGTACCGTTAGCCGCTATGTCTACGGTAAAACCCAACTCGCTGAGTGCACGATTGATATACGAAGACGTTTTCTCTTCATCTTCTACCAGCAGTAGCCGCATGTTCGCCTCTCCCTTTCCCCGTTAGGGCAACAAGAACCCCATTTCATCCATCTTAACCGTTCATGACCAACACCAAGCTGACATTTCCCTGACATTTTTGTCAGGAAAGTATTTATCTAGCTGACAGAAATGTTATCTGGCCGTCATGCTGGTGTCAGTCAGTTCCTCTTAGACTACCTCTCAAAAGCAATACGTGGGTTATTTTGGATATCTGGAGGATTCTTTCAATGAAATACAACCTTTTCAAAACAACGTTATTAGCGGCAGTGATTAGTCTTTCATCAGGGGGCACCATGGCAGCTGATTATAAATTAAACCTGTTTACGTTGACCTATGACGGCGCAATTACCGAAAACGTGAAAGGCAAAGTCAATATTCAGCCGGTGACTTACAAGCTGAATGGTTTGGATATTTCCGCCAACGTGTATACCCCGGCGAATTATGATCCCGCTAAAAAATACCCGGCAGTGGTGGTGGCGCATCCCAATGGTGGTGTTAAAGAGCAGGTTGCTGGCCTGTATGCCCAGCGTCTAGCTGAACAAGGTTACATCACCATCACTGCGGATGCTGCGTATCAGGGGGCTAGCGGCGGTTTGCCCCGCAATGTCGACAAACCCGCTTACCGTATTGAAGATATTCACGGTATGGCCGACTTTATTACCCAATATCCTGGAGTAGACAGCGTTCGCTTAGGCTTGCTGGGTATTTGCGGCGGTGGTGGCTACTCCTTAAAGGCAGGGCAGACCGATAAACGCTTTAGTGCTATTGCCACGTTGAGCATGTTTGACTCCGGTTTGGTCAGACGCAACGGTTATCAGGATTCGCAGATATCCACGATCCAGGAGCGTTTACAGCAAGCCTCCGATGCCCAGGCAAAAGAAGCCGCGGGCGGGGAAGTGACCTATATTGGGGATGCCAAACTGACAGATGAGCAAATTGCCAAGCTACCGTTTGATCTCTATCGCCAAGGTTTTGAGTACTATGGCAAGACTCACGCCCACCCCAACTCAACCTTCAGATTCACCGCCAGCAGTCTGCTCGACTTAATGAGCTTTGATGCTGCCAGCAATATGGATTTAATCGATAAGCCGTTGCTTATGATGGCAGGCAGCAAAGCGGACTCCCTGTATATGAGTGAAAAAGCCTTTAAAGGCGCAACCCATGCCAAAAATAAAGAGTTATTCCTGATTGAGGGAGCAACCCATATTGAGACTTATTGGAAGCCGGAGTATGTCAATCAGGCAGTGGGCAAGCTGGAACAGTTCTACGGGACAAATTTATAAAGACTCATTTAACCTTTGGCGAGCGCTATGAGGCTTTGTTGAATAAATCGAACTTTTACTGACCCGCAGGATCAGA
>JBAQHZ010000208.1:0-2382 GCA_049288585.1 Chania sp. | reverse complement strand
GGCCGTTATAGTGGGTAGGGGTACAACGTACCACGCCGTGCTGGTCCAAACGTGCAAGAAAACGATCGCGTGCGACTTCTACATCACCTTCAACTTCCGTTAAGGCAAAGCACACGATGTTCAGGTTTACGGGGGCCAGCAGGCAGAAGCCTTCACTGGCCGCTAATCCATCCCCCAAACGGCGTGCCAGCGTGATATTACGTTCAACGATCTCCTGCATGCCGCTGCGGCCATAGGCTTTCAATGCCATCCATATCGGCAAGGCACGAAAACGCCGTGAGTTCTCGGGTGTCAGGTGCAGATAGTTATCCGGGCGCAAAGTTGGTGCCTCGAGATAAGCCGAATGGTTTTGGAATACCTGCATTTGCAAAGCCAGATGGCGGGTAAACTGAATGGCGCTGTCATAGGGAACGTTCATCCATTTGTGAGCGTCCACGGTGATCGAATCGGCCTGCTGCCAGCCTTGCAGCAGAGGTGCATAACGAGGGGAGCAGGCAGCTACGCCACCGAATGCGGCATCAACGTGCAGCCAGAATGGATAGCGTTCGCGCAGCGCCAGCAGGCTAGATAGATCGTCGAAGGTGGCGGTATTCACCGTACCGGCGCTGGCCAGTACGATGGTGGGTTTACCTGGCGTTGCGGCAAGGTGTTGCTCTAATGCTGCGATGTCGATCGCTTCCGAGTCAGCCTGCCGGGTGATGCTTTTCAGCGCATCACGCCCGATACCGAGCATGCTGAGGGCTTTTACGCTGCTGGAATGGGCATTGGCTGAAAGCACCTGAATGGGGCCTAGGACTGCGAGCCCCTGCTGTGATACGTCAACCCCGTGCTGTTGCCCAAGCCATTGACGGCCGATGGCGATACCGACAAAGTTTGCCATGGTGGCACCGCTGACAAAACTGCCGCTGAAATCAGCAGGCAGATGCAGCAGGGTTTTTAGCTGTTCAATCGTGGCTAATTCAATGGCTGCGGCAATGGTGTCATGACTAAGTAGGCTATTTTGGTCGGTTGTGCTAACCAGCCAGTCGGCCGCTAAAGCTGCCGGAGTACCACCGCCGGTGACAAAACCAAAGTAGCGTGGACCGGCGCTGCCGGAGAATCCAGCGGCATAGCGCTGCCAGAAACTCTCCAGGGCTGCCATAGCGCCATGGCCTTCTTCCACCAGGATGTTATCCTCGGTTCTAAGCTGCTGTTCAGCCAAGGGTGGACATACAGAACGCTGCCCCAGTCCTGCGAGAAATCTTTGTGCCAGTTGGCTGGTGTGGTCGAGTATACGGGGGAAATCGTCAAGATCTTGTTGTAAACGAGGGTGCATAGCTTTTCCTTGGTACACAGATAATGTAGGGCTATACCATAGAGAGTTTGCATTGGTGCTGATATCGATGAAAAATAGCCTTTTGTGATAGTAAAGCTAACCAATCATGAACGATCGTTTGCCGATTCATTTTTTACCGACCTTTATCATTGCCGCTCGGTTGGAAAATCTGCGCGCGGCTGCGCAACAGATACATCTGACCCATGGCGCTGTCAGCCAGCAAATTCAACAACTTGAACAGGCGATCGGCTGCCCATTGTTTGAACGCAGCGGACGCGGAGTGCGCCTGAATGCTGCCGGGCGCGAACTGTTGGCGGTTGCCGAACCGGCATTGTCAGCCTTGCAGCAAGGTGTCAATCGCGTCAGACGGATTGCGGCAAGCCAAACGCTGCGCATCAGCGTGCTACCCTCTTTTGCTCATTATTGGTTATTGCCCCGGCTGGCGGCTTTTCATCGCGTTTGCTCTGGGATCATACTGGATATTGATGCTTCACTGGCGGTACAGGATTTATCGCGCAAGGGTTTTGATGCCGCGATCCGCATGGGAGATGGTGTTTGGTCAGGCGTGCAGGCGCAGCGTATTGCTACAGGGGAAGTGGTGCCCGTTGCCACCCCAGAACTGGCTTTGCAATGGCAGGGCTCTTTCTCTAGCGTTGTCGGAGCACAGGTTCCATTACTTGAACATGATGCTATGCCTTGGCATGTCTGGTTTCATGCGCAGGGATACGCTGGCGGTGGCCAGCAAGTGGCACTGTTCAACGATGCAGGTCTGTTGATCCGTGCCGCTGAACAGGGATTTGGTATTGCCCTGGTGAAAACGGTGCTGGCGAGTGATTCGATTGCTGCGGGCCGTCTGGTGCCGTTGGCGGCGGCTCAGCACTTGGGGAATAACGATATTTATCTGGTGTGGCCGCATGCTACTGGCCTGACGCCCGCGGTTGAAGCCTTGCTGCATTGGTTACAGCATCAACTGGGGTGAGGGCATCATATATTGTATGTTGCCTACAATAGATATATACCCGTCATACTTCAAGTTGCTTGGGTGTTGGCTGCGTGACTCGACCCAT
>JBAQHZ010000207.1:0-7982 GCA_049288585.1 Chania sp. | reverse complement strand
GTATAAGCGTTCTGAAAGAGAACGCTGCTCATGGAATGTTGCTGGCGTTCCCGATCCCCAATCGATGTTTGCAAGATCTCTGGCCTTGCTGAAATTCGTGGTTAACGTGTTTGCAGATACCTGGGCTCCGCGCTCCGCCATCGAGGTACCACGAAAGTAATGAACCAGATACTGACTGACCACATGATCCCGGCAGCGGGCTACCACATCGCGCAATGACATATTCAAAGCATCACAGCGAAGAGAAAGGGGGATTGCCAGCTTGGTGCCTGTTTTCTCCTGGATCACGTGTAAATGGTCATCCCAGATATCACTAAACTTCATAGCTGAAACGTCCCCAAGCCGCTGGCCGGTCACAATAGCCAGCAGCATTGCGTTGCTCATGTACTTATGTTGTTTATTGGCGATGTCGAAAATCAGTTGCCACTCTTCAAGGTTCAGGCGCTGGCGGGTGATTTTGCGCCGCGGTTGCTTGGTGGCCAGCGCCGGGTTATAGCCGGGTGGAACCTCGCCAAAATGCTGCGCCTCCTTGAACACATCGATCAGCACTGAGCGAACAACCTGAGCCATTCGAGGCTGACCCGCAGAAATATACTCATCCAGCAGAATGGAAATGTCTCTTGCATCGACAGATGGCAGCGGCTTCATGGAAAAACTATGGCGCAAGAGATCTACTGGTTTGCGCTTTTGCTTGAATGTGTTCTGCTTGATGTCACCTGATGCGAGACGCTCCTCCTGTATTTTCCAATACCGATCTAACCAAGTGCTGACGGTAATTTCCTTTCCCCGGATCCGCGCCAACCGGTCACCTAGTGCCAGTATTTGGCGACTGCGCTGCTCAGCCAACCTGCTGTTGGCCTCTATCGCAATTTCACGGGCTTCTTGCTCATTGTCACCAAGCGCGTGATATTTCCCGGTAACCGGGTGGCGATACCGCCAATACACCTTATTAGCCTTGCGGCTGAATAGTGGGTACAGGTTGGGGATATCGACATTATTCTTACGTGGACGAGCTGCCATCGTTCAAGATCCTTTGAAGCCTTGGATTATCAGAGTGCCTAATTACCGGGGATGTAAGCGGCCCGACTAATTCAGCATCTTCTCGCACCCGCCACAGCCTGCCTTCTTTACGTGCTGGTGGTGAGAAGTGGCCTTCTTTCGCACAACGCCGCAGCGTATTCAGAGAGGGTGGCTTGCTGCGATATCGTTCCGCAGCCCATTCTTCAAGCGTTAACATTTGCAACATGGTTAATCTCCACACAATAGGCCCGCTGCAACGGGCCGCTGATCACTGCCGGTGGTCTGCTGGCTTATCGCCGCATACCTGGTCTACAAACTTGTCGATCTCATCGGGTGCCGCCGCCAATCGAATGGGGTCGAAGTGCTCTATTGCTTTGCTCCAGATAGCCTTGATCGTTGTCCAACTGACAGGCACCTCTATTTTGAGGTGGCCACTACCGTCGCAGCTTTCGCACTCATCATCACCCAGACATTCCGGGCAGCTAATGAACTTTACTTCGGTAAATTCACCCGCCAGTAATGCCTTTGCGCCATTTTCTGCCGTTAAATTGCGTGGAACGATTGTCATCTCAGGTGCCAGCCTGTAAGCGGCAGTTACAGGTTCAGCCTTTTTGGTGGAGCCACCGGAATGGTTCAGCATTGCGGCGCGATATGCTGAAATAGCACCTTTCGCTCGGCACCATGCGTCATGATCGCGATCGGAAATACGAATAACCTCGTCCATTGCATCCAGCAATTCACTTGGTACTACTGGCGCTGGTGGAGCGGTGTAGACCAAAGAACCCTCAGGTGCATCTCTATACCAGCACAGCGTTTTATTGCCGCTAACAGTTCTAATAATCCCAATCGGTTCAAATTCGCTATTAGTTGCCATCCCCAGGCCTCCTGACTGATTTAGCCGCGATAGCGCGGTTGTTCCTGCAAATCAGCGCCAGCACGTTCATTTCCATCAGGAAGCCGCACATGCCCTTCGCTGTGCGGCGGGTGCCGAGCTTATTGGATTTACCGACAGAGCGCCGACCACTGCGAATCGAGTTGCGGTTATGGGCGTTGCACACCTCAATCCAGCGGTCTTTGTGCTTGTTCTTGTACGGCGCATGGGTGCGTTCACGGCGAACTGATAGCTCTGCGCTGTATGCGTCGTGCAGATCGTTCAGATAGGTTACTTTGCTCATAAGCAACCACCTCCACGATAAGGCACGGCACGTATACGCTGATACATTTCGTGGGCAAACACGCGCTCCTCACCGATGTCACATGCGCAGAAATACGCGTATGCAGCCTTTTCGCATTTTTGGCGTACATTGAGGAATTCAATTTTCAACGCCTCTAGATGGCACTTATTAATGTGATCTCTCAGTGCTTTTGGTTCGCCTTCGACTGGACATAACCAAACACAAAGAGGGCCATCTTCGGTATCATGGATGGAGCCAATGAACCAACCATCACCGGTGGGCGGGGTGGGATTCCACTGGCTAATGTCACCATTACCAGCTTCTAGGGCTTCGAGCTGCTCGTCGGTAACGTCGCTTTCCATCCACAGGACTTTAGCAACAACGCGATTAGCATCCTGCCACTCCTCGAATTCACCAGGCGCAGCTTGTTCTCTACCATCTGCCGGTACGAGATAATCCGGGTGAGTCCAGAAGCCGCAATCATCGCGCTGCGGCTCCATTGCTGTAATGTTAAAAGTTTTCAAGGTTAACCTCCGGGCGCGGAATCCAAGCAATTGGATCTATTTTATTTGTGTTCATCGTGCGGGAGTTGCCACACCACTCTCGCCATTCTCCATCAATGAAATGGCACTCTGTCCACTTTGTGCCAGATCTAGCCATACCGAATTTATCTGCATCGAACCCGTAGGTGTGCGTCAAAATAAGGATCCGCGTTCCGTCAGTAGGCGCGGTTGAAGCGCTCTCTGCTTTTAGGGTTTCAAGCTTGCGAACAAGATATTCAGCTACTGACTCGTTTACTTTTATGTCACGCGACACGGCTTTTCCGTAGATGACGGCATGCATCTCAAGGACGTTCATTGGATTGCTCCTTGGCCGATATAACTGCGTTAACCGGCAGGCATTCATACTGAGGTGGTAACTGCTGCTGGCGCACATCAGCCAGGCAGTTAGATTGATCTGGATACACCCAACCCTGCGGAACGTAATCACACGGCTGGTAGGTGTAGCAGACGAGAAGGAATAGACCGAACATTACCCAATCCTCTCGCCAGTGATCTCGAAGTAGCGTTGAGCGAACTGCCCACGCGCCTGCGCTGGAAGGAGAGGTATCTCTATCACTATCTCCGCCGGTTCAATACCATCCAGCATGGGCCAGCGCTCACCATCATCGATCCCCAGATCACGGCGCTCGGTTGCCAGCATGACCAGGTCAGCGTGCTTAACCTCCGGGCTCAGTTCAGCAGGCAGGCCGAACTTATGGCGGATAACAAAATCAATACTGTTCTCAATCCCGCGATAGTCAGGAATTAAACGTTTAAGCGGTGATGGAATATCTTTGCAATACGCTTCATGGGCATCATGCAATAATGCTTCCAGCGCAAACTCGGGCGGGACTATTTTACTTACTAATACAGAGTGCTGAGCTACTGAATAAAACTCCGGTAAATGACCAGCAGAGCGGCACTCATGTGATAACGCCTGCACAATATCTTCAATGCAAATACTTTCAGTTGTTGGCTTGGCATAATTAAAATGCAGGCCGCAGAATGTTTTAATCCATGACATAATTATTTCCCCACACAGTTTAGGCAATACTTCACCAAATACCCCATCGCTGGGGTATTTGAGGCTGCATTGCTTAATTAAAAATCAGGCTTTAAAACTACCGATAAACGTCTCGACTGATTCGCCATCAAACTTGCCGATCAGCAGATCGCGGAACTCGATAGCAATCTCTTCCTCCTTCGCTTCGAGCTGTACGATACGGAGAACGAAACACGGTTCGTCGCTTTTCAACAGACTATTGCGAAGACTGAAAGGGCGCTCGCCAAGACCTTCATATGGTACGCATTTGAATTCAAACGCGACTGGCATGATCTCTTTACTTGTGGCTTCAACGCTCTGCATCAGTGATTTTTTACCACTGAAATCACCATCCTCATGATCCGCTTCTTGCATCTGCTTGATACTGACGCGCCGCACTGCACTGGCAGCTTGAGCGATCGGCATGGTCTTGCCGTCAGTATCGAACGCAGTGAGGAAATCAGCCCAGTCCTCCAGCCATTCAGCGATCTGCTTCTGGTTGAGGCGCTTGCCATCAATAGCCAGCAGTGCGCGGAATGGCGCGGTTTTCTTAAGATTGATCTCGGCAAAATTATCAGCATGACCAGGTGCCGCAAGGGTGCCAATATTGAACACAGCGCGTGCGCTCATGTTATCTGCATCGATAAAGCAGCGAGCAGGATCTTCAGCGTCGGCATAACCAACTGAGTAGCGCACGAAGTCATCAATACTGGTTGTTTCCATGGCGCCACGGAAGCGGAAGCGGTTTGAATAGAAACGCTCAATGCTTTGCACTGAAACGCTTTCTGGCAACACCGTAACCGGGCAATTGGTATCGCCTACATCTTTTAAATATGATGAACCAAGCGTCAGGGCTTGAATTTGAGCGATTGCGGATCCGTCTAATTGAGACATGGGAATAAATCCTTATTAATAAATAATTGAAGGAGCACGTTATTACTGTGCGATCTTTAATTTTCCGTCAGGCTGACCGGCGACCGTAAATAATTGGCCCTGATCTTCCTGCAGAATAGTCAGCTTGCCACCCTTGCCAACATACATAGGAGTTTCAGTAGTATCTTCTTCTGAAACTTTCCCGCGCGGGGTAGGGGTGATGAATTTAAGCTGATGCTTAATACCCACACGCTTTTCTTCAACTGAATTACTGAGGCGATCAAGATCAAAGGTGAGAACAACCTTTCCCTTTCCACCATTATTGAGAACACCCAGCGCTGTTGCGTTTAATGCGGCTGAGATTTTATTCATAAACACACCGGCATCCAGTTCGCCAAGAAAATCCGGCACATTGGTCTTGCGGTCATCGCTCATTGAAAAGCCCTCTATTGAGCAGCGTTGCGCTGCATATTTCTCCACACACCAGGTGGCGCACCGCGCCGGGGGCTTTAGACTACGCAGGGTTAAAAGGAGCCAGCACAGTACGCCACCTGATATGTGAAAAAGGGCGGCCAGCCTATGAACATTGTCGTCTCCCCTGGTGTTGGTTGACGTTCGGCGTGGCCGCCAAAACTGCACTTACCCTTGCTGTTGTGTGCCGGGATCCCACCGGCTCCCATCTGTTTTTTAGGTCACTCAGATATTGTCTGGACCGCGCCGTCTCTTCCGGCTGTCATGCCGAATGAACTCCCCGGCAAGGAGATTTGTGGTGGCCGGCGCTGGAATCCGGCAGTTGTCACTTAGGCGTTTAGTCGGCCAGACAACCGGTTGTGACAGGGCCAAACGGAGAGAAAAGCCCGCTAAACTTACCGGCGCATTGGTCTGCGCATTCACCACAACTGGAAGAGCATTGACGCCACACCGGACACTGGCGCGTGGTGTTTTATGTCATGTTCAATGCTCTTCCATGTTGTGCGCTGGTCTTTCCCGGCCGTCAGTTGTATCTACTTCAGCAGAGAAACCTGCCGTGCTACGTCATAATCAGAAAACGGCGTTTCAACAACTTCACACCCATCCAACCCCGCAAACTCATCAACCCTGATGATGCTGTGCGCTGGACGATTCGGCTGACGAGCAACGCGACGAACGAATGTCCCTTTCAACTCATTGCCGCCAAACTGCGGCTTTATCAGCACACGCATGCCGGGTTTCAGTGCTGTTGGTTTCATCTTTTCGCTCCCTGTTACGTTGCGGTGGCCAGCGGGTAACGCCCCGACACCCACCGGCCATTTACCACAACGGTCTACTCACTCAAGGTAGGATCCTCCACCGCTCCCAGAATTAAGGGAAAGGTACGAGTGAGTAGGCCGTTGTGTGCCGGTTACCCGGCAGTCGCCCTTACTCGCCTTCAACCTCGGCAAACAGGGCCGGTGGCTGAAAGCCTTGGATGATGCTGACTGCGAATACTGACGCCGTAGCTTTATCCATTAAGCCGTGAGTGCTCACCTCACGACCGTCTACCAGCTTGGTGAAGGCAAACTGATCACCTTTCATTTCAACGATCCACATCTTATGTTCCATCCCTAAACCCCTTACTGAGTACCACTACTATCGCGAATCATCCCGACCTTCATGCGCCTCGGGCGGCTACTTCGTGGGCGTCCTGCCCGTTCGCTGTTGATGGGATTAAATGTACCTATAGTTACCTATCGTGTCAATAATGAAATGTACTTAAAGTTACACTCAGGGCGAAAAAAAAGCCCGCAATGGGCTTATGTGGTTACATGAGGGGGTTACAGATCTTGGGTAACTTGCACAACTCTACCTATAATCCGGCAGTTCCCGTCAATTTCAATAGGCCTGAAGTTGGGGTTAAGTGGCATAAGGTATTTATTGGGGCCATCAATGACCAGCTTCTTCACTGTCGCTTCAGAGCTACCATCAATCATGGCAACAACAATCTTTCCAGATAACTCCTCTACACTCCCGTAATGCGGCTCAACAATTACCGTTGAGCCCTCTGGGATTGAGGGTAAGCCGTGCGGGTTGGTCATGGATTCGCCACGAACATCAAGAGCAAAAGCATCATCAGAAACATTCACTGTCGTACTACACCATCTAATAACATCTGTAATACGGGAGGCGGTGTAGGAATCAGTCCAAGAACCGGCCTGCACAGAAGAAATCACCGGAACATTAAACGGGGTGTTGGTGATGGGTCTTAATTTTATATCATCTTTGCCGTCTTTTTCGCCTTTACCATAAAGCAACCATTCTGGGCTGCATGATAAAACCTGGGATAAGACATGCAAGTTCTCCCCATCCGGCTGAGTAACTCCGGCTTCCCATTTGGTGACCGAAACCCTACTTACGCCTACAGCCTTTGCTAGCTGTAACTGGGTCATTTCCAGTTGCAGCCTACGCATGCGAATTCGTTCGTTCATTATCGTTTTCATGTAACCAATGTTACGCCATAAGTATGTAAAAGGTGTTTGCTTTGTGATGTACCTTTTGTTACCTTTATCATGTAACCACTAAGGAGTTTGTATGTATAAAAACACAGTTATTTCCCATTTTGGCGGAGTGGTTAACACCGCTGCTGCATTGGGAATAAAGCACCCAGCAGTGTGTCGCTGGGGGGAGGTAATCCCAGAAAAGCAGGCAATGAGAATTGATCGCCTTACTGGCGGAAAGCTCAAGTATGAGCCCGAGCTCTACACAAAGCCTACATCACCAGCAGTTGATCAGTAACCACAGAACCAAGGGAGGCAACCGTGGGTAATCAATCAAATTGGCAAGCAGAGAAGCAACCAGCCTGGATGGTGGCCGCAATCAAGAAGACGATCGCCAGTCTGCCGGGCGGGTATAACGAGGCTGCCGAATGGCTGAGCGGCGGCACGCCGGAAACCAAGGTAACAACCAATTCACTGTTTAACCGCCTGCGCGCCGATGGTGATCAGGTGTTTCCGCTGGGCTGGGTGATGGTACTGCAGAAGGCCAGCGGCAAAACGTATGTTACCGATGCCATGTCTCGGGCGACCGACGGCGGTTATCACGTTCCGGGTACTGATACCGATGCAGACAATGAAGAAATCAGCGACAAGCTAGTCGAGCTGGTGGGGCGGCTGGGTGATCTGGTGAATGCCTATCGCCAATACATTGCCGACAACGTGATCACCAATCAGGAATGGCAGAGCCTGAACGACATTGCTTATTCGTTCAAGGTCACGTTGATGCAGTTCTTGAATCTGGTTTCGAGGGTGTATTGCGAGCCAGAAAAGGTGACGCCTAAAGGTTGCAGCCTTCAGGCGTCGGGGTGCGAGTTAATTC
>JBAQHZ010000206.1:0-4833 GCA_049288585.1 Chania sp. | reverse complement strand
GTATAGCTCTGTTCCTGCTTACCAACCTGGCGGTGATGTTGGTTTTCGGGCTGGTGCTCAGCCTGACAGGAATCCGATCCAGTAGCGTTCAGGGCCTGATGATTATGGCCGGTCTGTTCGGCTTTGGTGGTGCGTTTGTTTCACTGCTGATGTCTAAATGGATGGCGCTGCGCTCTGTCGGTGGAGAAGTGATTACACAACCGCGTAACGAAACTGAAAATTGGTTGCTGGAAACGGTACGTCGTCAGTCACAGCAGGCTGGCATTGCCATGCCGCAGGTGGCGATCTACCACGCACCGGATATCAATGCCTTTGCCACTGGCGCACGTCGTGATGCTTCACTGGTGGCCGTCAGCACCGGCCTGCTGCAAAGCATGAGCCGTGATGAGGCGGAAGCGGTTATTGCGCATGAAATCAGCCACGTTGCTAATGGTGACATGGTGACCATGACCCTGATCCAAGGGGTGGTGAACACCTTCGTGATCTTTATTTCGCGCCTGATTGCGCAGGTGGCCGCTGGCTTCCTGGGTAACCGCGATGGTGAAGGTGAAGGCAATGGCAACCCGATGATTTACTTCGGTGTTTCGATGGTGCTTGAACTGGTCTTTGGTATTCTTGCTAGCATCATCACCATGTGGTTCTCGCGTCACCGTGAGTTTCATGCTGATGCCGGTTCTGCCAAACTGGTGGGCCGTGAGAAGATGATTGCCGCACTGCAACGCTTGAAAACCAGCTACGAACCTCAGGAAACGGGCAGCATGATGGCGTTCTGCATCAACGGCAAATCCAAGTCGTTTAGCGAGCTGTTTATGTCTCACCCGCCGTTAGACAAGCGGATTGAAGCGCTGCGTTCCGGCCAATACCTGAAGTAATTATCAGCAGAATCAGCAGAGAGTAAAAACCCCGGCAAACCGGGGTTGATGGCAAAGTGGTTCTTAAGCCCGAGATACTCGGGCCTAGCGCACCGAGGAGCGCTCCGGCGGCTTACGCCGCTACGACCCCTTCGGCACGCTCTCCCTAATATCTGGCTTTGTCAGCAGTCTGAACCCCAACCCCGGCTTGCCGGGGTTTTTTATGTTGGTGAGTTGGGTTCATTGCTGCGCGCTGGTGGCGCAGAACGGGGCTGAGTGATGCGCAGGCAACTGACTATTGCCGCTACACTGGCGAAGACTCCTGCAAGCACCAGCGAGGCGTGAGTGGCGTTGCTGTGGAACAGGTTGAACATCAGGGCAACCAGTGCCGCACCGGAGGTTTGCCCCAGCAGGCGCGCAGTACCGAGCATGCCGCTGGCCCCGCCGCTACGATGGCGCGGCGCGGCGGAAATGATGGTGTGGTTGTTGGGGGATTGGAACAACCCGAACCCGATGCCGCAAAGCACCATGCGCCAGATGATATCCAGATCCGTTGGGTCTTGTGGCAGCATCGCCAGCAGGAACAGGCCGAGAGCGAAGGTCGCCAGGCCAATACCCCCCAGTAATCCGGCGTGAATATGCTCTACCAGACGGCCTGCAATCGGTGCGACCACGATGATCGCCAGTGGCCAGGGCGTTAACAGCAGGCCGGTAGCGACTTCATCACGGCCCAGCGCGCCTTGCAGGAAGAACGGCAGCGATACCATCGCCAGCATTTGTGCGGTAAAAGAGCAGATAGAGGTGCCCATCGACAGCGCGAAGATAGGTATGCGCAGCAAATCCACGGGTAACAGCGGGGATTCCTGGTTTAGCTGGCGGCGCACAAAGAAGTAGCCAATCACCAAGAGTGCCGCAACTTCACTGGCGATCAGCAGCAGGCTCTGCCCTTGGGCAAATCCGCTGATGGCGGTAATCAGCAGGCCAAAGGTCAGGGCGTTCATAACCGCGCTGATAGGATCAAAGCGCTGATTACTGTTTTTCTGGCTGTTTGCCGGTAGGAATTTTATCCCCAATAGCAGGGCAACAATGCCTATTGGCAGGTTGATGGCAAACAGCCACTGCCATGAGGCGACTGACAGGATGGCAGCAGCTATCGTCGGGCCAGCAGCGGAAGAAAAAGCCACAATCAGTGAATTGATGGCGATACCACGGCCAAGAAAGCGTTGTGGATAGATAATACGGATGAGCGCCGTATTGACACTCATAATTGCCGCTGCGCCAAAGCCCTGTAGCACGCGGGCAATCGTCAGCGTGACCAGCGAATCAGACAGGGCACAGAACAGTGAAGTTATGCTGAAGACCAGCAAACCAGCCAGATAGATACGGCGATAACCAATCAGATCGCCGAGCGAAGCCAGCGACAGTAAAGAGATAACAACGGCCAGTTGATAGGCGTTCACTACCCAAATCGAGCTGGCTGGGCTGGCTTGCAGATCGCGGGCAATCGTCGGCAGGGCGACGTTGGCGATCGTGCCGTCGAGCACGGAAACGGTAATACCTAATGCAATGGCAAGGATCGCGCCATACCGTTGTGGGACGGGGAGGCCGTCGGAACAAGAACGCGTCATAGTCAGGACATTTATAAACAGGGGGAGTATTAACATGCTAATCATATTTGCTGCTGAATGCACCCACCGTTTTCCTTGGTAAGTGTAAAAAGTGGTGAGAAGTGTGTCGCTAATTGCTTCATTGCTGGTCATTATTCCGCAACTTTCATTGCGCGGGGTGAAATGTTCCGATTATACTGAAACTCTTGTTCAAATTTCCTAAAACAAAAACAGGTGAGTAAGGTATTGACCATGGCTAACGCAGATCTAGACAAGCAACCGGATTCGGTCTCATCAGTGCTCAAAGTGTTTGGCATCTTGCAGGCATTGGGCGACGAACGCGAAATCGGTATTACTGAACTTTCTCAACGGGTAATGATGTCCAAAAGCACCGTTTATCGTTTCCTACAGACGATGAAGTCGCTGGGGTACGTCGCTCAGGAAGGGGAATCTGAGAAGTATTCTCTCACCCTAAAATTATTTGAGCTGGGGGCCAAATCGTTGCAGAACGTCGATCTGATCCGCAGTGCCGATATCCAGATGCGTGAGTTGTCGAACCAGACTCGCGAAACTATTCACCTGGGTGCGTTGGATGAAGACAGCATTGTCTATGTCCATAAAATTGACTCAATGAATAACCTGCGTATGTATTCGCGCATTGGTCGTCGTAACCCTCTGCACAGTACCGCCATTGGTATAGTGCTGCTGGCATGGCGCGATCGCGGTGAAGTTGAAGAGATCCTTTCTCACGTCGAGTTTACCCGCAGTACTCCTCATACCATCGTCAGTGCTAAGGCGTTGTTGCCGCTGTTGGATAAAGTGCGCGAGCAGGGGTTTGGTGAAGATATTGAGGAGCAGGAAGAAGGGCTGCGTTGCATCGGGGTTCCGGTGTTCGACCGCTTTGGCGTGGTGATCGCTGGCTTGAGTATTTCCTTCCCAACCATCCGTTTCTCTGAAGAAGCCAAAGATGGCTATGTGGCACAGTTGCACACTGCTGCTCGTCTGATTTCAGAGCAGATGGGGTATCACGACTACCCGTTTTAATCGCTTACCCCGTATCACTACAATAAAAAAACCGGCGCATTCATTATTAGCGCCGGTTTTTTTTCACTACGATAAACCTTTACCGATGAGCCAGATCGACTTCGTCTTCACTGTCCATGATTGATTTGTCGGTCTGCTTCATCAATTGGCTGGTGACGGTGCCTGCGGTCATTGCGCCGCTGACGTTCAATGCGGTACGACCCATGTCGATCAACGGTTCAACGGAGATCAGCAAGGCAACCAGCGTTACCGGCAAGCCCATGGCGGGTAAAACAATCAGGGCGGCGAAGGTTGCACCGCCACCGACCCCGGCAACACCGGCGGAACTGATGGTCACGAGGCCGACCAACGTCGCGATCCACATCGGATCTAACGGGTTGATACCTACGGTTGGTGCGACCATTACGGCCAGCATCGCTGGATACAGGCCCGCACAGCCATTCTGGCCGATAGTAGCCCCGAACGAAGCGGAGAAACTGGCAATGGATTCCGGCACACCCAAACGGCGGGTTTGCGCTTCTACGTTCAGCGGAATGCTGGCGGCGCTGGAGCGGCTGGTGAAAGCAAAGGTAAGAACCGGCAACACCTTGCGGAAGAATTTCAGCGGGTTAACCCCGGTAAAGGTCAGCAACAGGGCATGAACCGCGAACATAATCGCCAGGCCGAGGTAAGAGGCTACCACGAAGCTACCCAGCTTGATGATGTCTTGGATGTTGGAACCGGCAACCACTTTGGTCATCAGCGCCAGTACACCGTATGGCGTGAGCTTCATCACCAGGCGCACCAGTTTCATCACCCAGGCTTGCAGAGTGTCGATCGCCGCCAATACGCGTTGGCCTTTTTCTTTATCGTCTTTCAGCAGTTGCAATGATGCAACGCCCAGGAAGGCAGCAAAGATCACGACGCTGATAATAGAAGTTGGATTGGCACCGGTCAGATCGGCAAAGGGGTTTTTCGGTATAAATGACAATACCAACTGCGGCACGGTCAGATCGGCCACTTTACCCACATAGTTGCTCTCAATCGCTAAAAGACGTGCGCTTTCCTGCGTGCCTTGCACTAAGCCTTCGGCAGTCAGGCCGAACAGGTTGGTCACTAATACCCCCACCAGCGCCGCGATCAGCGTGGTGAACAGCAGGGTACCAATAGTCAGGACGCTGATTTTGCCCAAAGAAGCGGCGTTATGCAGTTTGGCTACCGCACTGAGGATCGAAGCGAATACCAGTGGCATCACGATCATCTGCAGCAGTTGCACGTAGCCGTTACCGACGATGTTGAACCAGGTGATGGATTCTTTCAGCACCGGGTTGTCTGAACCGTAAACCCATTGC
>JBAQHZ010000205.1:0-2105 GCA_049288585.1 Chania sp. | reverse complement strand
ATTATATACCGTGCTGTTTGCCATCCTGATCAGCGGCTACCTGATTTCCACCGCCGATGGTCAGGCGATCAGCGTTTTTGGCTGGTTTGATGTGCCCGCCTCTCTGACCGGTATCCCCCAACAGGCCGATACCGCCGGAACGATTCACCTTTACCTGGCCTGGGTTGTTGTCGTGCTTTCAGCACTGCATGCTCTGGCTGCGCTTAAACATCACTTTATTGATCGTGATGTTACTTTGAAACGGATGCTGGGTCGCAGCGCCGATTAACCTCTTGGTATTATGGAGATTGCTATGTTGAAGAAGACCGTATTAGGCATTACTGCTGGTGCCCTGCTGTTGAGCGCGGGTTCCGCGTTGGCCGCCAACTTCAAGATCGACAAACAAGGGCAACATGCCTTTATCGAATTCCGCATTCAACACTTGGGTTACAGCTGGTTATATGGTTCTTTCAAGGACTTTGACGGTGGTTTCACCTTCGATGAAAAGGATCCTGCAAAAGATAAAGTGAACGTCACTATCAATACCGCCAGCGTGGACACCAACCACGCAGAACGTGACAAGCACCTGCGCAGCGCTGAATTCCTGAACGTAGAAAAACACAAGCAAGCAACGTTCGAATCCACCGAAGTGAAGAAAAATGGTGAAGGCTATGCGGTTGTCGGCAACCTGACGCTGAACGGCGTGACCAAGCCGGTCACCCTGGATGCTAAACTGGTTGGTCAAGGTAACGATCCTTGGGGTGGCTACCGCGCGGGTTTCGAAGCTAACGGCAAAATCAAGCTGAAAGACTTTGGCATCACCACCGATCTCGGCCCGGCTTCTCAAGAAGTTGAGCTGATTATTTCTGTGGAAGGCGTTCGCGAGAAGTAATAAATAAGGGCGCTGATTTCGCACCCTTGCAAAATGGGCTCAGTTTTCTGGGCCCTATTTTTTGGGTTCCGGTATGTACATCGTAGTCTGCAACAATCCCTTAGACTTATTGAAGATTTTGACGCCATTTTCCCGGCCGGCACGGCGCGCACGCTGTTCGTCACGCGGCAACTTCAGCTCTTCACGGCAGCTCTCACTGCAACAGCCTGCAAACTTGGTAGCGCAACTCGGGCACTGAATAAACAGCAGATGACAACCGTCATTCAGGCAATTGGTGTGCGTATCGCAGGGCTCGCCACATTGATGGCAGTGGGCAATCACATCTTCAGAGATACGCTCCCCCATACGCTCGTCAAATACAAAGTTCTTGCCGATAAATTTCAACGGTAAACCCTGCTCTTTCGCCTTGCGTGCATACTCGATGATCCCGCCTTCCACGTGATAAACGTTCTTAAAACCGTTATGCAACATATAGGCGCTGGCCTTTTCACAGCGGATCCCACCGGTGCAGTACATGACAATATTCTTGTCTTTCTGCTCCTGTAGCATTTCCACCGCCATCGGCAACTGCTCGCGGAAAGTGTCGGAAGGTACTTCGATCGCATGCTCAAAATGCCCGACTTCATACTCGTAGTGATTACGCATATCCACAAATACAGTATTCGGATCGTCAATCATCTGGTTGACGCGATCGGCCTGTAAATATTCACCCACATTCGCCGGGTTAAAAGTGGCATCGTCAATGCCATCAGCGACGATGCGCTCACGGACTTTCAAGCGCAGCACCCAGAAGGATTTACCATCGTCTTCCAGAGCAACGTTCAGCCGCACCTGATCCAGCGCCGGGTGGGCAGCAAATAAGGTGGCTTTGAAGGCGTCAAAATGGCTCTGCGGCACGCTGATCTGCGCATTGATGCCCTCTTTAGCCACATAGATGCGGCCAAAAACCTTCAGTTTATCGAACTGAATATACAGGCTGTCGCGAAACGCCTTAGGGTCATCAAGGGTAAAATATTTATAAAAAGAAACTGTGGTGCGTGGCTCGGTTTCAGCCAGCATACGCGCCTTCAGTTCCTCGTTAGAAATTCGGTTATGTAACACTGGCATGGTGTACTTTCCTGTCTTTCGAGGGGTGACTGATTGAGTGCGTTCAGGCCGCTGGCCCGCGCGCGGCGCACATAATACCCGAAAATACGCGGTAACACAGCATTAACTCAACGGCCAGGCTTAGCAC
>JBAQHZ010000204.1:0-8883 GCA_049288585.1 Chania sp. | reverse complement strand
GAAAGCCAACGCACATGCAACTTGAAATATGGCGGGTATATTACATCACAAGGTTCTTAAGAACCCCTTAAGCATCATGATCGGTGCTACCCACCCCGGAAGGGTTACAGTAGAATGTCAGCACTTTGCACCCGTACCGCAGCCCTGTGCTGCGCGGCTATTCTCAGGAGACGTTGTGATGAAACCCACCACCGTGAGCCATTTACGCCAGTGGAAACAGGAGCAACGCAAGTTTGCTACCATTACCGCCTACGATGCCAGCTTTGCTCAGCTGTTTGAAGAGCAAGGAATCAAAGTGATGCTGGTTGGCGATTCGCTGGGCATGACGTTGCAGGGCCACGATTCCACGTTGCCCGTGACCGTCGCCGACGTCGCCTATCACACCCGTGCCGTGCGCCGTGGTGCACCAGCCTGCCTGCTGCTGGCCGATCTCCCCTTCATGAGTTATGCCACCCCGGAACAGGCGTTTGCCAGTTCGGCCGAGCTGATGCGAGCCGGTGCGAACATGGTCAAGCTGGAAGGTGGCAGTTGGCTGTACGAAACGGTGAAAATGCTCACCGAACGTGCGGTGCCGGTTTGTGGCCACCTTGGCCTAACCCCTCAGTCGGTTAACGTTTTTGGCGGTTACAAAGTTCAGGGCCGTGATGAACTGGCGGCCAAACAGCTGCTGGAAGACGCGCAAAATCTGGAGCTGGCCGGTATACAACTGCTGGTGCTGGAATGCGTTCCTGCCGCTCTGGCACGCCAAATCACCGAAGCGCTGTCGATCCCGGTGATCGGTATCGGTGCTGGTAATGGCACCGACGGGCAGATTCTGGTGATGCATGACGCACTGGGCATCACCGGCAGCCACACGCCGAAATTCGCCAAAAATTTCCTGGCGCAGAGCGGTGATATCCGCAGCGCCGTGCAGCTCTATATTCAGGAAGTCGAGCAAGGCACCTATCCCGGTGAAGAGCACTCTTTTCATTAATAGCATGATCTCACTGCCGGTTTAGAGCAGAGCGAGGAGTTATAGAATGGTAATCATCGAAACCCTGCTGTTGCTGCGCCAACAGATTCGGCGCTGGCGGCAGGAGGGCAAGCGCATCGCGCTGGTACCCACCATGGGTAACCTGCACGAAGGCCATATGACGCTGGTTGAAGAGGCGCGTGCCCGTGCCGATGTGGTCATCGTCAGCATTTTCGTTAACCCGATGCAGTTCGAACGCCCGGACGATCTGGCCCGTTACCCGCGCACGCTACAGGAAGACTGCGAAAAACTGAACCGTCGTAATGTCGATCTGGTTTTCGCCCCGGCACCGGCGGAAGTTTATCCGCAAGGGCTGCACGATCAGACCTACGTTGATGTCCCTGGCATTTCTACCATGCTGGAAGGTGCCAGCCGCCCTGGGCATTTCCGCGGTGTTTCTACCATCGTCAGCAAGCTGTTCAACCTGGTTCAACCAGATTTGGCCTGCTTCGGCGAGAAGGATTACCAGCAACTGGCGCTGATCCGCAAAATGGTCGCGGATATGGGTTATGACATCGACATCGTCGGTGTGCCGATCGTGCGGGCCAAAGACGGGCTGGCGCTCAGCTCACGCAACGGCTATCTGAGTGCTGAAGAGCGTAAAATCGCCCCCCAGCTCTGCAAGATCATGCATGAACTGGCAGATAAACTCAGTAACGGTGAACGCCAGATTGACGCATTGCTGGAGCAGACCGCAGAGCAGCTGCGCGCCGCCGGTTTTACGCCGGACGAACTGTTTATCCGTGACGCCGACAGCCTGCAACCACTCACCGTGGAAAGCCGCCGTGCGGTGGTGCTGATGGCGGCCTGGCTAGGCAAAGCGCGTCTGATCGATAATCAGCAGGTTGATCTCACTCTCTAAGCTATTTTTTGTACGCTCATTGCCGTTTTTAGCTGGTTAGCGGTAGACTGAGCGAGTTTATTGGTGACGATAGACCTTGCAAGGAATATTCAACCCCGGTCGCCTGAAAAGGCCGATATTCAGTTAGGTAAAGCCATGATACGTACTATGTTGCAAGGCAAGCTGCATCGAGTGAAAGTGACTCAGGCTGACTTGCATTATGAAGGGTCCTGCGCCATTGATCAGGATTTTCTGGAAGCCGCAGGGATTCTGGAATATGAAGCCATCGATATTTACAACGTTGATAACGGTCAGCGTTTCTCCACCTATGCCATCGCCGCTGAACGTGGTTCACGTATCATCTCGGTCAACGGGGCCGCAGCCCGCTGCGCCTGCGTGGGCGACAAACTGATCATCTGTTCTTATGTGCAGATGAGCGACGCAGATGCCCGCCAACATCATCCTAAAGTCGCCTACTTTGAAGGCGAAAATCGTCTACAGCGCAAAGCCAAAGCGGTGCCGGTTCAGGTTGCCTGAGGCCGTTAAGCTTAAGGGATAAAACAGCACCGGGCGCTTCTGCACCCGGTGTTTTCTTTATTGCGTTACCAGCTTGCCTGGCTTGTTGGCAATCCGCTCTGCCATGGTCGGAATAGAGTCAGTGCGCAGAATATATAACCGTTTCAACGTATATCGATTATCCCCGAGCTTCACCTTTCCCTGCACGGTGGTCAGCGCCATATGCAACCCGGCATCTTTTGACGCTTGAATACCATTCTGGTTATAGCCACCAAACGGATACGCCAGGTACAGCACATGCGGATTAAATTGCGACAGCGCACGCCTTGAGCGCTCAAGATCGAATTCAATGTTATGCAGCGAACGGCTCAGCAAAATCGGCCGACGCTTGTTGTCCAACCGGTGCAAGAAATGAGTATGTGTTTGGATATCAAATACATCCTGAATTTCCTTCAGCTCAGAAATACTCATAAACTGTAACGCATCCGGGTTCCATTTCTGCGGATGACGTTTGATCCGCGAAGAAATGACAAACGCCGTCGCACGGAAGCCGTAGGCTTTCAGCACCGGATAGGCATAGCGATACACCGATTTCAAGCCGTCATCGAAAGTCAGCACCACCGCTTTGCCCGGCAGGTTAATCTGATTATTCAGATAGGCTTCCAGCTGATAGAGAGAAATAGTGTCATAACCCGCCTGCTTCAGGTAGGTCATCTGGTTACTGAATGCGACGTCTGAAGTGGTGGTTGACGTATTGCGGAAACGCTTGTTCTCTTCGTTCTTCAGCATGTGGTGATAAGTCAGTACCGGGATCCCGGTGTCGATCTCACCATCCAGTTCACTGACATATCCCAGACGTTCGCCGATATTCACTTCATACCAGGTGTTATTCAACGGGTCTTTCAGCTTGCCGATGATCGGGTAACGCAGGTTCTCGTCCAATACGCCGAAGATTTCACTTTTATTATCAGCAGCGGTGTAAACGTTGATCGGCCGTGGCGTAATCAGATTCTGATTGGTCAGCGGCTTATTCAGCTCCCCCAAGTCGTCCTTTATTTTTTTTCGCGACTTGCTGACGCCACGTACGTCATTTTTATCAATAAAACCGGTACCGTGACCAAACTTGAATTCATAGTATTCCGCAACCGCAGGAAACACTTTAAGCAGTTGCCCCTGCTTCACTTCACCCACCGGAATAACATGCTCACCGATCAGCGAATAAACTTCGCTATCGCGTTGCACTTCCATGTATTCAGGTTTAACAGCGCCGCCTTCCGACAGCAAATTCGCCAACGCTGCCGGGGCTATCAACGACATAAAAATGCCGAGTAGCATCGCCGCTATCTTATGTTGAGACCGCATGATTTGCTCTGCTTACGAGTACATAGTGAAAATGGAGAAAATATGGAGCGTCAGCATAGCACGATTTTTAGAACGGAGAGAAAAGGGTTATTAATGCAATTCTATAGATTTCGTTAGTAGCTGTGTCAAATCAATAAACCTCTCTCTCCGCAAGCGGAAGAGAGAGGAAACCGTGCTTCCACTAGGAGCGCAGACCACGGCCGCGTTCGATCAGATACCAGGCCAGCGCATAGAACACCAGGATAAACGCCAGCAGTACCGCCATGGTAAACACCAGTGGCACATCGGAAATACCGAGGAAACCGAAGCGGAAACCGCTGATCATGTAGACGATCGGGTTTAGTTTGGACACCGCCTGCCAAAACGGCGGCAACAACGTCAGCGAGTAAAATACCCCGCCCAGATAGGTTAACGGCGTCAGTACAAAGGTCGGGATCAGGCTGATATCATCAAACGTGGTGGCAAACACCGCGTTAAGCAGGCCCCCCAGAGAGAACAGAATCGCCGTCAGCAACAGCGTCACTGCGATCACCCACCAGGCATGTACCTGCAACGGAACGAAGAACAGCGAGATCACCGTCACCAGAATACCCACGCAAACGCCACGCGCAACGCCCCCACCAACATAACCGGCGATCACGATGTGGGTAGGAACCGGAGCCACCAGCAGCTCTTCAATGTTGCGCTGGAACTTGGCGCTGAAAAACGATGCCGCCACGTTGGCATAGGAGTTGGTAATCACCGCCATCATGATCAGACCGGGAACGATAAACTGCATATAGTCAAAACCGTGCATTTCACCGATACGCGAACCAATCAGGTTGCCAAAAATAATGAAATAGAGCGTCATGGTGATCACCGGCGGAACCAGAGTCTGGATCCAGATACGCGTAAACCGGTTAATCTCCTTGGCCCAGATGCTCTTCAACGCCACCCAATACAAATGCATCATGATATTTCCCCATTACCGTTAACCAGGGTGACAAACAGCTCTTCCAACCGGTTAGCCTTGTTACGCATACTCAACACCTGAATGCCTTGCGCACTCAGCTGAGTGAACAAACCGTTCAGCCCTTGCTCACGCATCACGTCCACTTCCAGGGTGGACGTATCTGCCAAGCGGCAAGGGTAACCGTCAAGCTTCGGCAATGGGCTTTTCGCCGCCAGATCGAGAATAAAGGTCTCTGACTGCTGTTTCGCCAACAGCGCTTTCATTGAGGTGTTTTCCACCAGTTCACCATTCTGGATAATACCGATATTGCGGCACAGCATTTCTGCCTCTTCCAGATAGTGGGTGGTCAGGATGATGGTGGTTCCTTGGGCGTTCAGCTCTTTCAGGAACCCCCACATGGAGCGGCGCAGCTCAATATCCACCCCGGCGGTCGGTTCATCCAGAATCAGCAGCTTCGGCTGGTGCATCAAGGCGCGAGCAATCATCAGACGGCGTTTCATGCCACCGGAGAGCATGCGCGCACGCTCATTGCGCTTGCCCCACAGATCGAGCTGATTGAGGTATGTTTCTGCACGCACCAGCGCCTCGCGCCGCTCTACGCCATAGTAACCCGCCTGGTTGACCACAATTTGCAGCACCGTTTCAAACGGGTTGAAGTTGAACTCTTGCGGAACCAGCCCAAGCTGACGTTTGGCGTTGACGATATCTTTGTCGATGTCGTAACCAAACACTCTCACGGTGCCTGAGGTTTTATTGACCAGCGAGCTGATAATGCCGATGGTTGTCGATTTCCCGGCGCCGTTCGGCCCCAGCAGGGCATAAAAATCTCCCGCCTCGACGTTCAGATCGATACCGCGCAATGCCTTTACGCCACCTGCGTAAGTTTTGGTCAATCGCGCTATTTCCAGTGCATAATTCATAGGTTAGAGAGTACCTTGTGGAGAGGTGTATGCTGCTGTGTCTGACAATGAGAGCGAGTCTATCATCAGCCGGATTCTTACTGAGTCGAATCCGTGCGGAAAATTAGCCTCACTGTTCCGATTTCCAAATTGTGACGCTTGCCATATATTACATCAACGCAATTCGTTTATTACAGGCCAATAACCGCCATGAAAGAAATCGAAAGGCTCATCGCCAACAACCATACCTGGTCCGATACCATCAATCAGGAAGACCCCGGCTTTTTCGAACGTTTATCACAGGCGCAAAAGCCGCGATTCCTATGGATTGGCTGTTCCGACAGCCGCGTTCCCGCAGAACGCCTGACGGGCCTGGAACCAGGGGAACTGTTCGTGCACCGTAACGTGGCGAATCTGGTGATCCATACCGACCTGAACTGCCTGTCGGTGGTGCAATATGCCGTCGACGTACTGGAAGTTGAGCATATCATCATCTGCGGCCACCTGGGCTGCGGGGGCGTGGAAGCAGCGGTAGAAAACCCGGAGCTGGGTTTGATCAATAACTGGCTGCTGCACATCCGCGATCTCTGGTACAAACACAGTTCACTACTGGGCGAACTGGAGCCAGAACAGCGCCTGGATGTTTTATGCGAAATCAACGTGATCGAACAGGTTTATAACCTGGGCCATTCCACCATCATGCAGTCCGCCTGGAAACGCGGCCAGAAAGTGATGATTCACGGTTGGGTATACGGGATTCAGGATGGTCGCTTGCGCGACTTGGAAGTGACCGCCACCAGCCGCGAAAGCCTAGAGATGGGCTACCGCAAGGCGATAGCCACACTGCAGCAGGATAAAGGTTTATAACTTGTCATCAAGGCGCGGTTGCCGCGCCTTGCCTCAATAACCCGTCTACGTCAGTTATTCGTCCAGCAAGACTACTTTGCCGATATACGGCAGATGGCGATAACGCTGTGCATAATCGATACCGTAACCCACTACAAATTCGTCCGGTATGGAGAAACCAACGTATTCCACCGGCACGTCCACTTCACGGCGCTCCGGTTTATCCAGCAGCGTACAGATCGCCAGGGATTTTGGCCCACGCAGCGCCAGGATCTCGCGCACCTTGTTCAGCGTATTGCCGGAATCGATGATATCTTCAACGATCAGCACGTCTTTGCCACGAATGTCTTCATCCAGATCTTTCAGGATCTTCACATCGCGCGTGGTGGACATACCGCTGCCATAGCTGGAGGCGGTCATGAAATCGACCTCGTGCGACACCTCAATCGTGCGGCACAGATCGGCCATGAACATGAAAGAACCGCGCAACAACCCGACCAACACCATATCACTACCGCTGTCGCGGTAATCTTCGGTGATCTGGCGGCCAAGCTCAGCGATACGGGTCTTAACTTCCTGCTCGGAAATCATTACTTCTACGGTGTGTTTCATAGTTTTCAGGTCAGTTGCCGGAAGAAAGGCGCAGAGTTTAACATAGCTGGCAGACGGTGGCGACGCGAGTGCATCGCCACGGCTTGCTCTAAAATCAGTCAGTCACGCTAAAGCCCAGCATCATGCCGGTATCTTCATGCTCCAACAGGTGGCAATGGGCCATGTAAGCATGCTCCGCATTAGCCAGATGGTTGAAACGGACCAGCACTTCACTGCGTTTGCCTTCCACCAGCACGGTGTCTTTCCAGCCTGCGCGGTGTGCCGCTGGCGCTTGGCCGTTTTCCGACAGAATGCGGAACTGGGTGCCATGAATATGGAACGGATGCAGCATCATGTCGCCCTCACCCGAGATGGTCCACTTCTCATACTGACCACGCTTGGTGGTAAACATCGGCTTGGCCATATCAAAGGCTTTACCGTTGATCATATTGCCATTGCTGAAATCAAAGGCTTTCTCACCATGATTCATACCGGCCATGTTACCGTGATCCATCCCCGGCATGTTTCTGTGATCCATGCCTTTCATATCGCCATGATTCATCCCGGCCATACTGTTGCTGTCAGCTTTGCCGGCGTTGCCATGATCCATGCTCATCCCCGCCATCGCCTGGTGACCATAGCGATCCATCAGGGCCTGCATCCCCAAGGTATCGAGTTTTGGATCCATCGACAGTTGCAGCAAACGATCTTGCAAGCCCGCTAACGCTGGCAGTGCGGGCAATTTTACCAGGCTATCCGGCATGGTTTTCACGCCCTGCGCCAACGAAGGCTGAATGCGCAGCACCGGCAGCGGCTGATCGAACGGCGCTAACGTCATCCCCATCTGCACCACCGGCAGAGTCACGATATCAAACGGCTTGCCGTCAGAAGCATCAACCAGCACTTCGAAACGCTCACCCATCAGGATCGGCAACTCGCTCAGTTTTACCGGTTCAGCGAGGAAACCGCCATCGCTGGCAATCACATATAAAGGCCGGTTATCGCTGGTAGCCAGATTGAGTGAGCGTGCGTTGCAGCCGTTGAGGAAGCGCAAGCGCAACCAACCACGCGGGGCAGCGTGCTGCGGATATGCTGCACCGTTGGTAAACATGCGATCGCCAAACCAGCCAATAGCCGCACTCATCACGTCCAGCTGATATTCGATCTGGCCATCTTTCCCCAAGCGCTTGTCCTGCAAGATCACCGGAATATCGTCTTTACCCCAGGTGTTCGGTAGCGGCAACTGGCTGCTTTCATCATCTTCCAGCAGCACCAATCCGCCCAGGCCCATCATCACCTGATGGCCGGTTTTGCCGTGGGTGTGCGGGTGGAACCAGCAGGTGGCGGCAGGTTGATCGACCGTAAAACTCACCCTGCGCGTGCTCCCCGGATGAATCAACGCCTGTGGGCCGCCATCGACATCACCGGGGATCTCCAGCCCATGCCAGTGCACGGTGCTGGCTTCTGGCAATTTATTACTGATATCTACTGTAACCGGTTTACCACGCTGCAAGCGCACCGCCGGGCCCAGTAACGCACCGTTAATCCCCCAGGTGCGAGTCGCGGCGGCGGGCAGCCAGTTCATTTCACCGGTTTGCAACGTCAGTGCAATCTTGCCCTGCGCATCGGGCAGCAATAACGGTGGGATCGGCAGAGCGGGTTGTTCGGCTGCCCAAGCAGCACGGCTCCATAGTGGTAAGGCGCTGGCTGCACCCAACGCAGCGGTCAATTTAATAAAATCACGGCGTAACATCGCTGACTCCCTATTTCAGTGATTGATAGCTCAACGCCAGCAGCCTAAACCCTCCCCCTGCTGGAAGGTCAAGCAATAGATTTAAAGATGTTGTCAATGCCACTACGGGAC
>JBAQHZ010000203.1:0-13562 GCA_049288585.1 Chania sp. | reverse complement strand
CAAGGGCTTGGTCAATATTAGCGTGTTATTTTTGATTAATAACGCTTGATGTTGGTTGAGTCGAATTATGGACAAGTAGACTGAATAACTAAAATGACGATTGAAAGTCTCTCCCACATCGTACTGCCGCTCACAGCCATTACCAAAGGACCGGCGTTGCCAACGCATGGTGTTACATCGTTTGTGGTGGTAGCCTTAAACGATGCGCTATCCCACCATCAATTTGCTCATGATCCTATCGTTTCTGCTGATATCACTTTGCGCGTTGACCGTCGCTCTATCGCACATACGCGCATGCGATTACCTATCACGCCAGCGACGTCGATCCCTGCCAGCGGTGGAGTGCTGATGGATATCGCCGCAGGAGGAACTCTGGGTGGCAGGGTGCAGCTACCATGAGAGTGCTGGTGACTGGGGCAACCAGTGGGCTGGGGCGTAACGCGGCGGAGTGGCTATTGGCCGCCGGGTATCAGGTGCATGCAACCGGGCGCGATGAGGCTGTTGGGCGTTTGCTGGTGGCGCAGGGCGCGAAGTTTACCAAGCTGGATCTGACTCGCGCAGGCGTGGAGCAGTGTGAGCAATTGATGGCAGGTTGCGATGTGGTCTGGCACTGTGCGGCTAAATCTTCCCCCTGGGGAAGAAGCTCGGAATTTTATCAGATCAATACCTATGTCACCGATAAACTGGCTCAGGTGGCCGGGCGTTGTGGTATACGGCGCTTCATTTATATATCAACCCCCGCAGTCTATTTTGATTTTCAACACCGCCACAATATTGCGGAAGGTGAGTTTGCTGACAGCTTTGCCAATCATTATGCCGCCAGCAAGTTTGCCGCCGAACAGAGCATCGCGGCGCTGCTGCATCTTTATCCGCAAACTACCTACCTTATCTTGCGGCCACGTGGCCTGTTTGGGCCGCACGATCGGGTGAACGTGCCCCGAATATTGGCCCAGTTGCGGCGTGATAAAGGGGTGCTGCGCCTGCCGGGTGGCGGCAAGGCCTGCCTGGATCTGACCTTTGTGCTCAACGTGGTGCATGCCCTGGATCTCGCCAGCCGCAAGGAGAATTTGACCTCTGGCAGCATTTATAACATCACCAATCAGCAGCCGCAGCCGTTGGCAGAAGTGCTGGAACAATTGCTTATAAAACAACTCGGCTGGCAATATCGCTTGCAGGCGGTGCCTTATCCACTGTTGCTGTCATTGGCATTCGGGATGGAAATGTTGGCGTTTGTCACCTACCAAGAGCCCGCATTGACGCGCTATGGCGTGGCGACGACCTATTTTGATATGACGCTGGATAACACCAGGGCGATCGAAGAGCTGGGTTATCGGCCGCTCTACAGCATGGAGCAGGGGATTGAACTGACCGGGCAGTGGCTAAAGCAGCAGGGGGTTTTGGCAGCAGTGGGGCGGAAGTAGCGGCGCCTCAGCGCCGCCAGGTTTAATGAGATTTCATCCCCGCCATGCCCATCAGCAGGCGAAACAGCGAGGCGACCACAAACAGCCCCAGCACGCTGGCGCTCCAGATAATCACCAGCCAGCCGACGCGTTGCCACCAGGGAGTGGCGGGGGCTTTATCTTCCATCGTTTTCTTCATCATTAGTGATACCCATCTTCATGGCTGACTTTGCCGCGGAACACGTAGTAACTCCAAAAGGTATAAACCAGAATGATCGGGATAATAAACAGCGCGCCGAACAGCATGAACCCCAGACTTTGCGGCGGTGCGGCGGCCTGCCACAGAGTAATGGATGGCGGTATCAGCAGTGGCCAGATGCTGATGCCCAGCCCGCTCAGGCCGAGAAACACCAGCAGCAGCGTCAGCATGAACGGTGAATAATGAGCCCCATGTTGCACGCCATGCCAAATCCCCCAGGCGCTGAGCAGCACCAGAATCGGCACCGGCAGCAGCCAGAACAGGTTCGGCAGGCTGAACCAGCGGGCGGCAATCTCCTGATGAGCGATCGGCGTCCACAGGCTGACTACCAGTAGCACCAGCAGCAGGGTGATTAATAACGGTGTCGCCAGGCGGTACATGCGCGCTTGCAGCTCGCCCGCGGTTTTCATCACCAGCCAGGTGCAACCCAGCAGAGCATAGGTCACCACCAGCCCTAATCCGCAAAACAGCGCAAACGGCGTCAGCCAGTCGAGCGCACCGCCCACATAAGCGCGGCCTTCCACCTGGAAACCGTTAAGGATTGCCCCCACGACCACCCCTTGGCTGAAGGTGGCGAAAATCGAACCCCAAATAAACGCCTTATCCCAGATATGGCGTTTCTCCTCTTTGGCCTTGAAGCGGAACTCGAAGGCGACGCCACGGAAAATCAGGCCAAACAGCATCAGCGTGAGTGGAATGGCCAAGGCTTCGAGGATCACCGCATAGGCCAGTGGGAAAGCGCCAAACAGCGCCGCACCGCCGAGCACCAGCCAGGTTTCATTGCCGTCCCAGACCGGGGCAACGGTGTTCATCATCACATCGCGATCGCGGCTGTTTTTCACCCAGGGGAACAGAATGCCGATGCCTAAATCGAAACCGTCCATCACCACGTACATCATGGTGCTGAACACGATGATCACAAACCAGATCAGCGGAAGATCGATATTCATGTTTAGCTCCTGTCGTCCAAGGTTTCTTTCACCGCTGAAAGCGGACGGGACGGTGTGCCATCGCTGTTGGACTCATCACCTTCATGCTCCTGCGGGCCTTTGCGGATCAGACGCATCATGTAGGAGTAACCCACGCCAAACACCGAGCTGTAAACGATGATAAAGGCCAGCAGGCTGATGCTCATCTGCAATTCACCGTGGGCAGATACGGCGTCTTTGGTGCGCAGTAGCCCGTAGATCACCCAGGGCTGTCGGCCGATCTCGGTGGTAAACCAGCCCGCCAGCAGGGCGAGTATGCCAGATGGCCCCATCCATAAAATGAAATGCAGGAACGGCCTCGAGTGATAGAGCCTGCCGCGCCAGCGCAGCCACAGGCTCCAGAAACCGGCCAGGATCATCAGCATGCCCAGCGCCACCATAATGCGGAACGTCCAGAACACCACGGTGGCGTTAGGGCGATCTTCAGGCGGGAAGGATTTCAGCGCGGGCACCTGTTCGGTCAGGCTATGAGTCAGGATCAGGCTGCCAAGATACGGGATCGCCACTTGGAAGCGGGTTTCTTCGCGCTGCATATCCGGCCAGCCAAACAGGATCAGCGGCGTGGCTTCTCCTGGGTGGTTTTCCCAGTGGCCTTCCATTGCCGCGATTTTTGCCGGTTGATACTTCAGCGTATTCAAGCCGTGTGCATCACCAATAACCGCCTGAATCGGGGCTACGATCAGCGCCATCCACATCGCCATCGACAGCATTTTGCGCATGGCCGGGGTATCACGCCCGCGCAACAGGTGCCAGGCAGCGGAAGCGCCGACAAAAAAGGCCGATGACAGGAACGCCGCGGTGGTCATATGCAACAGGCGGTAAGGGAACGACGGGTTGAAGATCACTCTCAGCCAGTCGACCGGGATGACCACGCCGTTGACGATCTCGTGCCCCTGTGGGGTATGCATCCAACTGTTGGAAGCCAGGATCCAGAAGGTGGAGATCAGCGTACCAAGTGCCACCATGCAGGTGGAGAAGAAGTGCAACCCAGGGCCGACGCGGTTCCAGCCAAATAGCATCACCCCTAGAAAACCGGCTTCAAGGAAGAAGGCGGTCAGCACTTCATAGGTGAGTAACGGGCCGGTAATGCTGCCGGCAAATTCAGAGAAGAAACTCCAGTTGGTACCAAATTGATAGGCCATCACCAGGCCGGACACCACTCCCATACCAAAGTTAACGGCAAAAATTTTTGACCAGAAATGATAGAGGTCACGATAAGTACGGTTACCGCTCTTTAACCATAAACCTTCCAGCACCACCAGATAACTGGCCAGACCGATGGTGATGGCAGGGAAAATGATATGAAAGGATACGGTGAAGGCGAACTGAATACGTGCTAACTCCAATGCGTCAAGACCAAACATGACGCCTCCTACGGTTGTGCATAAATTGACCTCTTCAGTATAGCTGTAATTTTCCAAACCAACGCTTGGTATTCAGTAGAGCACAGAGTAGAGTAACTATAATAGTGACAGATATTTCATATTTACCTATAACAGTTGGGTTCGAATGACCAGATATGAACAGCTCGCTCAGCAGATCCGCGAGCAAATCCAGAATCGGGTGTGGCGTGCGGGTGACAAACTGCCTTCGCTGCGTGAAAGCGGTAAACGCGCGGGCTTGAGCCTGATGACGGTGGTGCAGTCGTACCAGTTGTTAGAAAGCCAGGGTTGGATTGTCGCCCGGCCGCAGTCTGGCTATTACGTCGCGGCTCGCCCGCAGCCACTGCCGCAGCCGGTAAGCGGTGAGAAACTGCTGCTGAGTGAACAGGTTGATATCAACACCTTTATCTTCGAGGTGTTGCAAGCGTGTAAAGATCCGGACATTGTGCCCTTTGGCTCGGCTTTTCCCGATGCCACGCTGTTTATGCAGCCGAAGCTGGCGCGGGCGTTGAGCAACGTCGCGCGCAAATTCACCCCACACAGTTCACTGGCCAACCTGCCGCCGGGCAACGATGCGTTGCGCCGTCATATTGCCCAGCGCTATGCGCTGAGCGGCATGCAGGTGGCACCGGATGAGATCGTGATCACTGCCGGTGCCATGGAATCGTTGAGCCTCAGCCTGCAAGCGGTGACGCAGCCGGGCGACTATGTCGCTATCGAATCCCCGGCATTTTATGGTGCGTTACAGGCGCTGGAACGGCTGCGGCTGAAGGCGGTGGCGATTGCTACTCATCCGCAGTACGGCATCGATCTGGATGCGCTACAGCAAGCGGTGGAACAGTACCCGATCAAGGCCTGCTGGTTGATGACCCACTTCCAGAATCCGCAAGGTGCCACCTTGCCGCAGGAGAACAAGCAGCGGCTGGTGACGTTGCTGCGCGAGCACCAAATCTCCTTGATTGAAGATGATGTGTACGGTGAGCTGTATTTCAGCGCCGAGCAACCGCTACCCGCCAAAGCGCTGGACAGCGGCGGGCAGATCCTGCATTGCTCGTCGTTTTCCAAATGTCTGGCTCCGGGTTTTCGCGTGGGTTGGGTGGCGGCGGGGCGTTATGCACCGCAGATCCAGCATTTGCAACTGATGAGTACGGTATCGACCAGCGTGCCGACCCAGATGGCGATTGCCGACTATCTGCTGCACGGCGGTTACGACACCCACTTGCGCCGCCTGCGCCGTTTGCTGGCCCAGCGTCAAAGCGTGATGTGCCAGGCAATTGCCCATCATTTTCCTGCCACGGTTAAGGTCAGCCAGCCAGACGGCGGCTATTTTCTCTGGCTGGAGTTGGATCCGGCACTCTCGGCCATGGTGCTGTATCAACGTGCTTTGGCTGAAGGGATCAGTATTGCCCCTGGGCGGATGTTTACCACCGGCAACCATTTCAACCACTGTTTCCGTCTCAATGCCTCTTTTACCTGGTGCGATAAGTTTGAAATGGCGATCAAAACCTTAGCCAGACTGATCCGTGAGCTGGAGCCGGTGGCGTGAATCAGGCCAAATAATGTTTCAACGCGCGCCCGGCCTGATGGAGGGCGGAATGCACCGCCGGGACGTGGGCCAGCGGATTCAGCAGGCCGTAATCGTGAATCAGACCGTTGTAGCGGGTGGCCGTGACCTCAACGCCCGCAGCGTTCAGCAGGCGGGCATAGGCTTCGCCTTCGTCACGCAATACGTCCAGCTCTGCGGTTTGGATCAGCGCTGGCGGCAGGCCTTTCAGCTGTTCCGGCGTGGCATTGAGCGGTGAGGCGTAGATCTCTTTGCGCAAGGCTTTATCAGGGGCGTAATGATCCCAGAACCATTTCATCATATTGCGCGTCAGGAAATGGCCTTCGGCGAACTGATGATATGACCCGCTATCAAAACTGGCATGGGTAACCGGCCACAGCAGGATCTGGCAACGCAGTACTGGCGTGGCGTGTTCTTTTGCCAGCAGGCTGACCGCCGCCGCCATATTGCCGCCCGCGCTGTTGCCAACCACCGCCAGGCGCGTGCTATCGACGTTGATTTTCTCGCCAAATTCCGCCACCCACTCGGTGGCGGCGTAGGCCTGATGGATCGCGCAGGGATAGTGCGCTTCTGATGACGGCGTGTAGTTAACAAACACGGCAACCGCTCCGGAGCTGTAAACCAGATCGCGCACCAGCCGCTCATGGGTGAGGAAATCACCCAGCACCCAACCACCGCCGTGAAAGAACATAAACGCCGGTAATTTCCCCTTCACTCTGGGCGGGCGCACGATGTGCAGCAGAATATCCTTGCCCGCCACGCGGATAGTTTTTTCTTCAATTTCAACGTCACGCAACGGTACCTCGACGCTGCGTTGCACGGCCTCCAGCACCTTACGCGCCTCTTTCGGCTTCATTTGCTCCATGGGTTTGCTCACACCGCTGTTTAACGCCTGCAAAAAGGCGGCGGTGCTCTGTTCTGCGGCTGGCTGGCTGAGATCAACGATTTTCTTCGGCATGCTGGAGCCTCAACAGTGGGAGAGATGGCGCAATCAAAGTGTAGTTAATGCCTCTATTTTTGTACGACAGCGAACGGGCAAAAATATGTCAGGGCGCGTAATGGCTGAATCGCGCGACAGAACGCCTCAATTGAGTGCGCCTAATGCCCCGCCGTGGTGCAAAAGCGTGAATCTTCCGCCAACGGGCCAAATTATTTTTGCGAGCGCGATCAGAGAAACAGAAGAATTTTGCGATTGAATAGGATTTCGCTGCCAACGATGATTTCACACCGAATTTTTTCCATCATTCATTACCAATGCATAAATATTGAATATTTATTCACTATAACTTCTTGTTTTAACGAAAAAAATTTCAAAATATGCTAAAAAACCCGATTTGGCACGATAGCTGCTCTACACTCTTTATGAAACGACATGTATTTTAACTACTCGTTAACATTTATTCCCCGTTCCGGGGTGCTAAATGCGACAGATATAGCGAAAAATCGATTTTATGTAACAGGTTTGTATCTGAATGGCCGCTGATAAGAAGAATTATCGTCGGTCAGAAAATCTCATCAGCAAGACGATTTTTTGTGGTGTTGCATTGCTTCCGGTGCAGGAACGGCCCTTACAGTCAAAATTCAGCCTTTGCTGAAGTTAATGAGGTCACTATGGAACAGCCAATCGCAGTTACCCGCCAGTCTTTCGATGACTGGATGGTCCCAGTATATGCACCCGCTGATTTTATTCTGGTGCGGGGAGAGGGATCACACGTCTGGGATCAGCAGGGCAAGTCTTATATCGACTTTGCCGGCGGTATTGCCGTGAACGCGCTGGGGCACGCTCATCCGCAGGTCAAGGCGGCGCTGGTGGAACAGGCAGGCAAGCTGTGGCACTTGGGCAATGGTTATACCAACGAACCGGTGTTGCGCCTGGCAAAACAGCTGATCGACGCCACCTTTGCGGAGAAAGTGTTTTTCTGCAACTCCGGGGCGGAAGCCAACGAAGCCGCGCTGAAGCTGGCGCGCAAGTATGCGCTGGATAATAGCGGCAGCGAAAAGAACCAGATTGTGGCGTTCAACAATGCTTTCCATGGCCGCACGCTGTTTACCGTTTCTGCTGGTGGCCAGCCGAAGTATTCGCAGGATTTCGCACCATTGCCCGCCGGGATTGTGCACTCACCGTTTAACGATCTGGCTGCGGCGGCGGAAGTGATTAACGCCCATACCTGCGCGGTGATCGTCGAGCCGATCCAGGGCGAGGGCGGCGTGTTGCCCGCCGATCCGCTGTTCCTACAGGGGCTGCGTGAATTGTGCGATCGCCACGGCGCATTGCTGATTTTTGATGAGGTACAAACCGGCGTGGGCCGCACCGGGCATCTGTATGCCTATATGCAATACGGCGTGGTGCCGGATGTGTTAACCACCGCCAAGGCGCTGGGCGGCGGCTTCCCGATCGGGGCGATGATCACCACGGACAAATTGGCGAAAACGCTGGGCGTCGGCACTCACGGCACCACCTACGGCGGCAACCCGCTGGCAACGGCGGTGGCCGGTACGGTGTTCTCTCTGATCAACACCCCGGAAGTGTTGGACGGGGTAAAACAGCGTCACCAGTGGTTTATCGACGGGTTGAATAAAATCAATCAACAGTATCCGATCTTTGCGGAAATCCGCGGTGGCGGTCTGCTGATTGGCTGTGTATTAAGCAAGGATTATGCGGGTAAGGCTAAACAGATCACGCAACTGGCCAACGAGGAAGGGGTGATTGCCCTGATCGCGGGCCCAGACGTGGTGCGCTTCACCCCTTCGCTGATCATCCCGGAACAGGATGTTAAAGAAGGGCTGGCGCGGTTCGCGCGTGCGGTTGCGCGGATCTGCAGTTAATAAAGCGGCTGCACCCAAGTGGTGCAGCCTATCCCTGGTTGGCGTGAAAAACCCTGGGGAGACGATTTTCGAGGTTCGCATCATGATGATTATCCGCCCTATAGCGCGTCGCGATCTGGCTGACTTACTGACGCTTGCCGGTAAATCCGGTATTGGTTTGACTTCTCTGCCGCAGAATGAAGATACGCTGTCGGCACGTATTGAGCGGGCGTTAAAAACCTGGCAAGGCGAACTGCCGAAAAGCGAACAATGTTACCTGTTTGCCCTGGAAGATACTGAGCGTCAACAAGTGGTTGGCGTCAGCGCCATCGAGGTGGCGGTGGGGTTATCCGAGCCCTGGTACAGTTTCCGCGTGGGCACGCAGGTGCATGCGTCAAAACAGCTTAATGTGTACAAATCGGTACCAACGCTGTTTTTAAGCAATGACCACACCGGCCATTCGGAACTGTGCACGCTGTTCCTCGATCCCGACTACCGACATGGCGAGAACGGCAAGCTGCTGTCTAAAGTGCGTTTTCTGTTTATGGCAGCGTTCCGCGAGCACTTTTCCCGTAAAGTGATTGCCGAAATGCGCGGTTTTTCCGACGAAAACGGCCGTTCACCGTTCTGGGAAAGCGTCGGCCGCCACTTCTTTTCCATTGAGTTTGCCAAGGCGGATTACCTGAGCGGCACCGGGCAGAAAGCATTTATCGCCGAACTGATGCCGAAACATCCGTTATATGTTGATTTCCTGGCTGAAGATGCCCGGAATGTGATTGGTGAAGTCCATCCGCACACCGCCCCGGCGCGCCGGTTGCTGGAGGCCGAAGGGCTGCGCTATCAGGGCTACGTGGATATCTTTGACGGTGGCCCAACGCTGGAGGCGGAGATTGACGAGATCCGCGCGGTGAAGCGCAGCAAACTGGTAAAAGTGGTACTGGACGACGTGCCAATGAACAGCGATGCCCCGGTGTATCTGGTGGCTAACGACAACTATCCCCATTACCGTGCACTGCTGGTGCATGCCGATCTGCATGACGATCGTCTACGCATCAATGCCGAAACCGCAGCGGCGCTTGGCGTTGAACAAGGCAGCCAGGTGCGGGTAATCACGCTTATTGCACAGGAGAAGGCGTAATGTCACACCCAGCATTGTTGATTAACGGAACTTGGCGTGAAGGCCATGGCGCTGAATTCAGTAAAACCGATCCGGTAGATAACCAACCGTTGTGGCAGGCTAACGCGGCGGATGCAGGCGATGTGGCCGCCGCTTGTGAAGCCGCGCGCGGTGCGTTTCCCGCCTGGGCCCGTACGCCGTTTGCCCAGCGCGAACAGTTGGTCAAACGCTTTGCGGCGCTGCTGGAAGAGCATAAACAGGCGTTGGCGGAAGCGATCAGCCGTGAAACCAGTAAGCCGCGCTGGGAAACCCTGACCGAAGTGCAGGCGATGATCGGTAAAGTGGGGATCTCCCTGCAAGCCTATCAGACGCGCACCGGCATAACAGAAACGGCCATGGCCGACGGTGCTTCGGTGCTGCGCCATCGTCCGCACGGCGTGCTGGCGGTGTTTGGGCCGTACAACTTCCCCGGCCATCTGCCGAACGGCCATATCGTCCCGGCCTTGTTGGCGGGTAATACCCTGGTGTTTAAACCGAGTGAACTGACGCCGCTGACGGCGGAGGCGACGCTGAAACTCTGGTTGCAGGCCGGTTTGCCAGATGGGGTGATCAATCTGGTGCAGGGCGGACGTGAAACCGGTGAGGCACTGGCCGCCAGCGCGAATATCGACGGGCTGCTGTTTACCGGCAGTGCCAATACCGGCTACCACCTGCATCGTCAACTGGCCGGGCAGCCGGAAAAGATCCTGGCGTTGGAGATGGGCGGTAATAACGCGCTGATCGTCGAACAGATTGAAGACTGTGATGCGGTGGTGAACCTGGCGATCCAATCGGCGTTTATCTCTGCCGGGCAGCGTTGTACCTGTTCGCGCCGTATCTTGGTCAAACGCGGGCCGGAAGGCGATGCCTTCATCGAGCGTTTGGTCGAAGTCGCTGGCGCAATACGTATTGGCCGCTGGGATGCCGAACCGCAGCCGTTTATGGGCGGGGTAATCTCGGTTGCCGCAGCCGAGAAGATGCTGGCAGCACAGCAGCAGCTGCTGGCGTTAGGGGGCAAGGCCTTGTTGACGTTGCGGCAGTTGGCGAGCGGCAGCGCCTTACTTAGCCCTGGGATTATTGATGTTACGGGTGTTGCTAATGTGCCGGACGAAGAGTATTTCGGCCCGCTGACCACCATCATCCGTTACGACAGCTTTGACGACGCATTGCGCATCGCCAACGACACCCGCTACGGGCTGTCTGTTGGGCTGGTGTCACCGCAGCGTGAGCAGTTCGAACAACTGCTGCTGGAAGCGCGTGCCGGTATTGTGAACTGGAACAAGCCGTTGACCGGTGCTTCCAGTGCGGCTCCTTTTGGCGGCGTCGGGGCTTCTGGCAACCATCGCCCGAGTGCGTTCTATGCGGCAGATTATTGTGCCTGGCCGATGGCGTCGCTGGAAAGCCCCAGCCTGACGCTGCCAACCAGCCTGTCACCCGGTTTGTCGTTTAACTGATGCCCTGAGGAGAGAACAATGTCGGGATATGAAGTCAATTTCGATGGGTTGGTCGGTTTGACGCACCACTATGCCGGGTTGTCGTTTGGTAACGAAGCCTCGACCCAGCATCGCAACGCGGTATCCAACCCGAAGCTGGCGGCTAAGCAAGGCTTGCTGAAAATGAAAGCGCTGGCGGATTTGGGCTTTCAGCAAGGAGTATTGCCGCCGCAGGAACGCCCGCATCTGCCGATGCTGCGCAAACTGGGGTTCAGCGGTTCTGATGAAAGCGTGCTGGCTCAGGCGATGCGCACGGCACCGCAGCTGCTTTCTGCGCTCAGTTCAGCCTCTGCCATGTGGACGGCCAATGCGGCGACGGTGTCACCTTCTGCCGACAGCGCCGATGGTAAAGTGCACTTTACCGCTGCCAACCTGAATAACAAATTCCACCGGGCGATCGAGGCTGAAACCACTTCTGCCGTGCTGCGGGCGATTTTCAGCGATCGGCAGCACTTTGTGCATCATGAGGCGTTGCCGCAGGTGGCGCTGTTCGGCGATGAAGGGGCGGCTAACCATAACCGGCTAGGGGGCGACTACGCCCAGCGCGGTGTGCAGGTGTTCGTTTACGGCAGGCAGGAGTTCGGTGGGGAACAGGTACCAACGCGCTATCCGGCGCGGCAGACGCGGGAAGCCAGCGAAGCGGTTGCTCGTTTGCACCAGTTAGACGCACAACAGACGGTTTTTTTGCAGCAGAACCCGGCGGTGATCGATCAAGGGGTCTTCCATAACGATGTGATTGCCGTCAGCAATCAGCAGGTTCTCTTTCATCATCAGCAGGCTTTCTTGCACCAACAGCGTGGATTGGATGAAGTCCGGCGCAAGATGGCTACAGTGGGAGCTGAGTTGGTAGCGATAGAAGTGCCCAGCGCGCGCGTCAGCGTTGCGGATGCGGTAGCGACCTACCTGTTCAATAGCCAACTGCTGACCAAAGCAGATGGCCGAATGATGATCGTGGTGCCGGAAGAGTCCCGCCAGCACGAGGGGGTTTGGCACTATCTGACGGAAATGGTGGCCAGCGGCGGCCCGATTGATGAGATCAAGGCGTTCGATCTGCGTGAGAGCATGCGCAACGGCGGTGGCCCGGCTTGCCTGCGGCTGCGGGTGGCGATGAATGAGCAGGAACTGCAGGCAGTCAACCCACGGGTGATGATGAATGACGCGCTGTTTTCCACCCTTAATCAGTGGGTTGATCGCTATTATCGCGATCGCCTGACGCAGGGCGATCTGGCGGACCCGCAGTTGCTGCGTGAAGGGCGCGATGCATTAGACGCTCTGACATCGATCCTCGGCTTGGGTTCTGTTTACCCGTTCCAGCAATAACCGGAGCAATCATGATCGACTTATTGGCGCTGACGTTGGCGGGGGAAGAACCGCTGCAACCCTGTGGTGAAAATGCGACGTTGCGTTGGCAGTGGCTGGGGGAAGGGCTGCTGGAGATCTGCCCGCTGCACGGTTATCAACGTGCTGTGGTGATTTCTGCCGGTATCCACGGTAATGAAACGGCACCCATCGAATTACTTAACCAATGTGTGGGTGAAATACTCGCGGGCACCCGATCGTTGGCGGTGCGTTTGCTGGTGGTGTTAGGCAACCCACCGGCGATGCGCGCTGGCAAGCGCTATCTGAGCAGCGATATGAACCGCATGTTTGGTGGCCGCTATGGTCAGTTTGAACCCAGTGAGGAAACCGTGCGGGCGCAGTGGCTGGAGCAGGCGATCGGTGCCTTCTTTGCCGGAGAAAGTGCCGCACGCTTTCACTTTGACTTGCATACGGCGATCCGCGAATCGCATTTACCGCGCTTTGGCCTGTTGCCGTTCCAAAACCGGCCATACAGCGCGGAAATGCTGGCGCTGCTGGATGCGGCGGCGTTAGATGCCGTGGTGATCCATCAGGCTCCGGGGGGCACTTTCAGCCATTTCTCCAGTGAACAATGGCAGGCTGCCAGTTGCACATTGGAGCTGGGAAAGGCACGGCCGTTTGGCAGCAACGACCTACAGCAGTTTGCGGGTATTCATCAGGCACTACGGGCGTTTATCAGCGCCGAGCCGTTGCCGCCACGAGCGCAGGCCCCAGTGCGTGTATTCCGCGTGGAGCAATCACTGATTAAGCGCAGTGAAGCATTCAAGCTGCATTTGAGTCATGACACGGCTAACTTTACCGCATTGGCGCGGGGAACCTTGTTGTGTGAACAACCTGGCGAGATATACCGGGTGCAGCATGATCAAGAGTGGATATTGTTCCCGAATCCCAGCGTGGCTCTAGGATTGCGTGCTGGCATGATGCTGATTGAAATCCCGCGTAGTACCCTGTTCTGATCCCTTCCTCAGCGCTGCAGGTTGAAAAGAACCTGTGGCGCGACGATTATTTTCTGCGAGACAACCGATTATTTTATTTATACCCTAAATAATTCGAATTGCATGTAGGCGGCCAGTCCGAGAGTCGCCAGGAGCATAGATAACTATGTGACTGGTGCGAGCGGGCGCAGCCAACACCCATGCAACTTGAAGTATGACG
>JBAQHZ010000202.1:0-14075 GCA_049288585.1 Chania sp. | reverse complement strand
AGATCCGATCACCATCAACATGAACGTCAAAATTGAACATGAGATCCGCATCAAGGTGGATAAAGATGTTGAAAATCTGCTGAAAAACCAAAGCGATTTATTCTAGGAGCCGAGATGAAAAAACGTTATCTATGGTTGATAGGCGCTGGGTGGCTGTTCAGTGGGATGGTTCAGGCGCTGACGCTGGACGAAGCCAAACAACAGGGGCGGGTGGGTGAAACCTTGAGTGGCTATATCGCCCCTATTAAGAAAGATGCAGAGACTGACGCCTTGGTACAGCGTATTAACATCGGCCGGGCCGAAAAATACCAGGAAGTGGCAGACAGCAATCACATCGCGATCGACCAAGTGGCGCGCCTGGCGGGGCAGAAACTGGTCACCCGCGCATCTGCCGGTGAGTATGTTCGCGGAATCAACGGCCAGTGGCTGAAAAAATAAAAAAGCGCGCCCTTAGGCGCGCAACAGAAATGCAGTTATTTATTATTGTGGGGTAATACGAGTTTTGCAGGGCTTGTCTTACTCGATTCGCTTGTGGTGATTATGCCGCGATCACGTCAGCCAGTGCCGCTTTGGCATCTGCCTGCGCCTTGGTGGCAACGTCTGGACCATAGGCGATACCTTCAGCAAACACGAATTCCACCTCGGTGATGCCGATAAAGCCCAGGAACAAGCGCAGGTAAGGCTCGATCAGATCGGTTGCGGTGCCTTTATGGATGCCACCACGGCTGGTCAGAATAATAGCGCGCTTGCCTTTTACCAGGCCCTCTGGGCCACTCTCGGTATAACGGAACGTCACGCCAGCACGGGCAATCAGGTCAAAATAGTTCTTCAACTGGGTTGGGATGTTAAAGTTATACATTGGTGCAGCGATCACGATGGTGTCATTGGCCTGCAGTTCGGCAATCAGCTCATCAGACAGTGCCAGCGCTTCTTTCTGACGTGGCGTCAGTGGCGCATCTGAAGGGCGCAGCGCACCCACCAGTTCACCATCCAGCACCGGAATTGGCTGTGCAGCCAGATCGCGCACGGTGATGGTGTCGTTACTGTGAGCGTTGGCCCATTGTTCAACGAAAAAATCGGCTAATTGGTTGGACTGGGAGTAGGTTGCCAGAATGCTTGATTTAAGAACTAAAACTTTGCTCATCGGTAGTTCCTTGGTTATGACAGTGACATCAGGACATGGCGTCCTTTGCATGGAATACACTCTATTCATCTTTATTCAACAGAGATAGCGGAATATTTCGAGACCTTTGTTCGATTTTATTGAACGAAGTAAAAGCGGCTAAGCGGATGGATTATGGCGAGAAACTTCCTTGTGATATTCTGTCGTCCTGAAACCAAATGATGGTTACCCCTATTTAAAATCGTTGCTGTGCAGTGATAACGCAGCGAAGAAACAAGGAATACCGAACGTGAAATCTCCGCTCGCGGCACTGTCAGCGCAATTGTCTGACTTGATGCTCCGTGATCAACAGCGCTTGCAACGCCGATTGCAGGGCGCGCACAAAGTCAAAAATCCCGATGCTCAACAGGCGGTTATTACTGAGATAACCGGTGACATCGCTCAGGCGTTGCAGAAAGTGCAGTCGCGCGCGGCGTCATGCCCGAAAATCTCTTACCCGGAAAGCCTGCCGGTTAGCCAGAAGAAACAGGACATCCTGAACGCCATTCGTGATCATCAGGTGGTGATCGTGGCCGGTGAAACGGGTTCGGGTAAAACCACCCAGTTGCCGAAAATCTGTCTGGAGCTTGGGCGCGGGGTAAAAGGGCTGATCGGCCATACCCAGCCGCGCCGCTTGGCCGCACGTACCGTCGCCAACCGCATTGCCGATGAGTTGGAAACCCCGCTGGGCGGCAGCGTGGGCTATAAAGTGCGCTTTAACGATCAGGTGGGTGAAAACACGCTGGTCAAACTGATGACCGACGGCATCCTGCTGGCCGAGATCCAGCAGGATCGGCTGTTGATGCAGTACGACACCCTGATCATCGATGAGGCGCACGAACGCAGCCTGAACATCGACTTCATTCTGGGTTACCTGCGGGAACTGCTGCCCAAACGCCCGGATCTAAAAGTGATCATCACCTCGGCCACCATCGATCCGCAGCGTTTCTCGCGCCATTTCAATCATGCGCCGATTATCGAGGTTTCAGGCCGTACCTATCCGGTAGAAGTGCGTTACCGGTCGGTGGTGGATGACGCCGACGATACCGAGCGCGATCAGTTGCAGGCGATCTTTGACGCGGTCGACGAACTGGGCCGTGAAGGGCCGGGCGATATTCTGATCTTTATGAGCGGCGAGCGCGAAATCCGCGATACCGCCGATGCGCTGAACAAGCTGAATCTGCCGCATACCGAAGTGCTGCCGCTGTATGCGCGCCTGTCGAACAGCGAACAGAACCGGGTGTTCCAGTCTCACCATGGCCGCCGCATCGTGCTGGCGACCAACGTGGCGGAAACTTCGCTTACCGTGCCAGGCATCAAATATGTGATCGATCCGGGAACGGCGCGTATCAGCCGTTACAGTTTCCGCACCAAAGTACAGCGCTTGCCGATCGAACCGGTTTCCCAGGCTTCGGCCAACCAGCGTAAAGGCCGCTGCGGGCGTGTTTCCGATGGGATCTGTATCCGCCTGTATTCGGAGCAGGATTTCCTGTCGCGCCCGGAGTTTACCGATCCGGAAATTCTGCGTACCAACCTGGCTTCGGTCATTTTGCAGATGACCTCGTTGGGGCTGGGGGATATTGCCGCCTTCCCGTTTGTCGAAGCGCCGGATAAACGCAATATTCAGGATGGTGTAAGGCTGTTGGAGGAGTTGGGGGCGCTTAAAACCGCCGCCAATGGCCATTTCCAGCTAACGCCGCAAGGCCGCCAACTGGCCCAGTTACCGATCGACCCGCGTCTGGCGCGCATGGTGCTGGAAGCGCAGAAGAGCGGCAGCGTACGTGAGATGATGATCATTACGTCCGCGCTGTCGATCCAGGATCCGCGCGAGCGGCCGATGGATAAACAGCAGGCCTCCGATGAAAAACACCGCCGTTTTGCCGACAAAGACTCCGATTTTATGGCGTTCGTCAACCTGTGGGATTACCTGAAAGAGCAGCAGAAGGAGAATTCCTCCAGCCAGTTCCGCCGCCTGTGCCGCAACGATTTTCTTAACTACCTGCGCGTGCGTGAATGGCAGGATATCTATACCCAACTGCGCCAAGTGGTCAAAGAGCTGGGCCTGCCGGTTAACAGCGCGCCTTCGGACTACCGCAGCATACACACCTCTCTGCTGACCGGTTTGCTGTCGCACGTCGGGCAAAAAGATGCCGACAAGCAAGAGTTTACCGGTGCGCGCAACGCGCGTTTCTCTATCTTCCCCGGTTCTGGGCTGTTCAAAAAGCCGCCGAAGTGGGCGATAGTGGCCGAACTGGTGGAAACCAGCCGCCTGTGGGGGCGCATTGCCGCGCGGATTGAGCCGGAGTGGATCGAACCGCTGGCGCAGCATTTGGTAAAGCACCATTACAGCGAACCGCACTGGTCGAAATCCCAGGGTGCCGTGATGGCCAGCGAAAAAGTCACGCTATTTGGTTTGCCGATTGTGGCGGCTCGCGCGGTGAATTACAGCACCATTGATCCGCTGCTGTGCCGTGAGCTGTTTATCCGCCATGCGCTGGTGGAAGGGGATTGGCAGACGCGCCACGCTTTCTTTGCTGCCAACCTAAAGCTGCGCGCTGAAGTGGAAGAGCTGGAACACAAATCTCGCCGCCGCGATATTCTGGTGGATGATGAAACGCTGTTCAGTTTCTACGATCAGCGCATTCCTAGCGACGTGGTGTCCGGGCGACATTTCGATAATTGGTGGAAAGCGGCCGCTAAGCAGAAGCCTGATTTGCTTAGCTTCGAAAAAGCGATGCTGATCAAGGACGGTGCCAACAAGGTTAGCGCACTGGATTATCCCAACACCTGGTATCAGGGCGACCTGAAGCTGCGCCTGACCTACCAGTTTGAGCCTGGCACTGGTGCGGATGGGGTGACGGTGCATATCCCGCTGCCGATCCTCAATCAGGTGGAAGCGGCCGGTTTTGAGTGGCAGATCCCCGGTATCCGCCGCGAACTGATTATTGCCTTGATCAAATCGCTGCCAAAGCCGGTGCGGCGTAATTTTGTGCCAGCACCCAACTACGCGGAGGCTTTTCTTGGCCGTGCCACGGCGCTGGAAATGCCTCTGCTGGATTCACTGGAACGCGAGTTACGCCGCATGACTGGCGTGACGGTGTCACGTGAAGATTGGCAATGGGATCAGGTGCCCGATCATCTTAAAATGACTTTCCGCGTGGTGGGTGAAAAACACAAAACGCTGCGTGAAGGCAAAGACCTGCTGGCGCTGAAACTGCAACTGAAAGAGCAGGTGCAGGAAACGCTGTCGGCGGTGGCGGACGATGGTATTGAGCAGAGCGATCTGCATATCTGGAGCTTTGGCAAGCTGCCCGAGTTTTACGAGCAGAAACGCGGTGGTTACTCGGTCAAAGCTTATCCGGCGTTGGTGGATGAAAAAGACAGCGTAGCGATCCGCCTGTTTGACAGTGAGCAGGAACAGCAGCAGGCCATGTGGCAGGGAACGCGCCGCTTGCTGCTGCTGAACATTCCGTCCCCGATCAAATATCTGCATGAAAAGCTGCCGAACAAAGCCAAGCTGGGGCTGTATTTCAACCCCTATGGCAAAGTGTTGGATCTGATCGATGACTGTATCTCATGCGGTATCGACAAGCTGATTGCCGAACATGGCGGGCCGGTCTGGCAGGAAGAAAACTTTGCCCGGTTGCAGGAATTGGTGCGTGCGGAGTTGAACGAAACGGTGGTAGAGGTGGCCAAGCAGGTCGAACAGATCCTGACCACGGTGTTTAACATCAATAAGCGTCTGAAGGGCCGGGTGGATATCTCACTGGCGTTGGCGCTTTCGGATATTAAAAGCCAGCTTGGTGGCCTGATTTACCGTGGATTTGTCACTAATAACGGTTTTCATCGTTTGTCGGATACCCTGCGCTATTTGCAGGCAATCGAACGCCGGTTAGAGAAGTTGGCCGTCGATCCGCAACGCGATCGCGCGCAGATGTGGCGAGTGGAGCAGGTGCAACAGGCGTGGCAGCAGTGGCTGAACAAACTGCCGCCGAAGCGTCAGCAAGACGATGAGGTGAAAGCCGTGCGTTGGATGGTCGAAGAACTGCGCGTTAGCCTGTTTGCGCAGCAATTGGGCACGCCTTATCCCATTTCTGATAAACGTATTCTGCAAACTATCGATCAGCTTTCGGCGTAGATAATACCGCACCGGTCGTTGCCAGCCTGGTGCGGTCTCTTCAGTAAAGGGTTACGGCTATTTACCTGCCGCCAGCGTATTCAGGGCATCGCGAATAGCGGTAACGGAAAGCGCTCTGTTGTCAGCCCGGTAACGATCTTCCGCTGCCGGTGCTGAACTCTGGATGGCGATCAGCCGCCAGCCATCATCGGTTTTCAGCAACAGCGGGGAACCACTGTCGCCCGGCAGCGTATCGCATTGATGCGACAGCACGCCTTTTTGTGCCCAACCGGTGACTTTGCAGCCTTGATGGCCATAGAGATTGTTCAGATGATCTTCCGGATAACCGGCCTGAGTAATCAGGCGCTTCGTCTTCTTCAATGCCTGGCTTAATGCTTTACTGTCACCCTGCCACAGTGGTAGCGGTTTGATCGGCAACAGGGGCTGCTCTTTCAGCCGAATCAGCGCAAAATCATAAGCGGCAGCGGCAGGAGGTACGATCCAACCGTCACCATCGGGTTTAAGCTTTTTGCCTAACTTCGGGTCAACCAGCGTTTCTATATTCTCCGTCTGGTATTGCCAGCCGTTGGTATTGGAAATAAAACGTAGAGTCACTGCCTTATCAAGATGACCCGGTGGTGCCAGTACGCAATGGCCCGCAGTGAGCGCCAAATGAGGCGAAATCAGCGTGGCGGTACACAGATTACCGCTGGCAGTTTCTAACTGACCAATGGCCTGCCAGGGCGATTCGCTGGTTTCTGCTACTTTGAAGCGCTCATCTTTGCCGAAAAACAGGCGGGTTTGTTCTGCCTCAGACGCATCCGAAGGGCTGTCAGCGCGGGCGGAAAAGGATAAAACCAATGGAAATGAACACAGCAACAGCAAAACGGGTATGCGCATAGGTTTCTTGCCTGACAAGTACGAATTCCCCATAAATACAATGAATGCTAACTATAGACCGATTTAGCTATCGTGTGGATGCTCTGTCATTGATTTCCTGACAAAACTGACGGGAAATTAAAGATAAAAGAAGGCGGCGATTAATCCGCAAACGATCAGGGTGCCAAGGATGATCTCAAACAAGTAGCGACGCAGCATAGTGACAACCCCCGATGGTAAAACACCCGGCGAACCGGGTGTTGAGCAACATTTGCCAGAACAGGTGAGGGGTGCCTCACGCCAGGTGGCTATCAAGCCGCCGGAGTTGCTGCTTGTTTACTGGCTTTTTTGTGATGCTTTTTAGCTGCCTGGGCTTTCTGAACAACGGCTTTCTTGTGGTGCTTCTTGGCGGCTTGAGCTTTTTGCTCAGTGGTTTTCTTCGCGTGATGTTTTTTCGCATGCATTGCTTTAGCCGGAGCGGACTCAGTTGAGGTTGCGCCAGATGCCGCAGGAGCCATGGTATCAGCAGCGAAAGCAACAGAAGACAGACCCATTACTGCGGCAACCATCAGAGCTAATACTTTTTTCATGGTAAATCCCTCAAATTACGGTTTATGTTTCAACCGCCACTGCGGGGCCGTTGAAACAATCTTATGTAAAGTCTGGAATACTTTCCGTGAGTGATTGGTTTCGGCTTGTAACTCAATGTACAGGGTCTTTATTTCTCACTTTAGTTACAACATACATTGATGGGTATTAACCCCCAACTTCTGCGGCTATAGTGCATCGGGTAACATCGCGCTCTCTGATATTTCTTAAAGCTTAACAGCAGGAAAAGGCACGGGGTATTCCGTGCCAGAAGGGGATTACAATTACAGATAGCGGTTTTCCAAGTGCTGGCGGAAATAGCGTGGATTTAGCGTCTCACCTGTCGCATTGGCAATCAGGATATCGGTCGAGTATTGGCTGCCGTGACGCCAGATATTTTGCTGCAACCAGTGGAACAGGGCGCTTAAGTCGCCTGCGGCAATATCATCGCTCAAATTGGGCAGAGCTTTACGTGCGTGCTGGAATAGCTGCGCGGCGTACATTGCACCAAGGGTATAGGTAGGGAAGTAGCCAAAAGCACCATCGGTCCAGTGAATGTCCTGCATACAGCCATTACGATAATTGCTCACCGTATCTAACCCGAGATAGCTGTGCATTTTCTCGTTCCACAACGCCGGGATATCCTCTACTTCAATCTCGCCTTCAACCAACGCCTGTTCGATTTCATAACGCAGAATCACATGGGCTGGATAGCTGACCTCGTCGGCATCAACGCGGATCAGGCCAGGTTTTACGCGCTGATTCAAACGGATAAAGTTGCTTTCTTCCAAGGCTGCCTGCTCACCAAACTGGGCGGTAACCAAAGGGCGCAGGATCTTCAGGAAATCGCTGCCACGTGCCAGTTGCATTTCAAACAGCAGGCTTTGCGATTCATGAATGGCAGTAGAACGAGCCAGAGCAACGGGTTGGCCAAGCCACTCACGCGGTAGGTTCTGCTCGTAACGGGCATGGCCAGTTTCGTGCACGATGCCGAGTAACGCAGTAAGAAACTCATTCTCATTATATCTGGTGGTAATGCGTACATCTTCCGGCACGCCGCCGCAGAACGGATGCACACTCACGTCAACACGGCCGCCGTCGAAATTGAAACCGAGCAGTTTCATGACGCTCAGGCCGAGTTTACGTTGCAGTTCAACATCAAACGGGCCCTGTGGGATCAGGCAAGGTTCTTTTGCCTGTTTGGCGACCACTTTTTGCAGTAAATTCGGTAACCAGGTTTTCAGATCGCCGAAAATCCGATCCAGATCGCGGCTGCGCATACCGGGTTCATACAGGTTGAGCAAAGCGTCATAACGGCTGACACCGGCCGCTTGCGCGCGGATTTGCGCTTCTTCACGGGTCAGTTTGACCACTTCACGCAGATTATCGCTAAAGCCATCCCAATCATTGGCCGGGCGTTGCGCGCGCCAGGCGTGTTCACAGCGTGCACCAGCCAATGACTTTGCTTCAACCAGGGATTCTGGTACCAGCACGGCGTTATCATATTGGCGGCGCATTTCCAGCAGATTGGCGCTATCAATGCCGCTCAGAGATTCTTGCTGTGCGCGTTCCAGCAGGGTACCAGTTTTGGGGGCCGTCAGGATCTGGTGCTTCAGCACGCTCAATTCTGCCAGCGCTTCAGAGCGGGCCTTGTTACCGCCCGGTGGCATCATGGTCTGCATGTCCCAGCCGCTGATGGCGGATAGGTGATCAAACCGCGAAAGGCGGGTGAATAACGCGCGTAGCTCTTGGTAAGCTGATGAGGAATGTGCTGATGTCATGAATTAGCTCCCTATAATATCCCGCGTAGCGGTTGTGGCCCACAATGTACTATAGGTCGCCGCGCACGAGAAAAAAATCGAACCTGGTTAGCAATAACGCACGAATACTGGGTGTTTGGTTATCACAGCATAAAAAATGGTTCGAGATTAATACCCCTATTAAGTGCAAAAGCAATACCGCCTTCTAGGAAGGCGGATTTTTACTTTGTGTAACTGAGGGCAACTTTTACCAGGATCAGTAAGTCAAGCCATGCCCGAAGGGGTAAATGATTTCGCCTTCAGGAGATTTGATATCAACAGGCAATTTAGCGCTAGGAACATTGAAGAGGAGGGTATCAGCATCATTTTTAAACAATGTTCTGATGCCTGCCCGAATATTGGCCTCAAGAGAGTTACGATTGTTATTGGTGACATCAAACCCGGTGATACCATAAATAGCCAGGTTGGCTGTCACATTATCTAAATAAGCAATGTCATAGGGATTGCGTGATGAGATAACAACCAGGGGTGTTCCCAGCTCTCTCGCTTTATCAATGGTCTGTTGTGCAGCACTCCCTTTGGTTTTTAGGTTGTAAGTGACCAGAATAACCAGATCGCTGGCTTGAATGCTCTCTTCCAGAGTGGCTGGTACGGTTTGCTGATCCAGCTTATAGGCCAGGCTGGAAACGGTGATTTCCTGGTTTTCAAGCTGGCTGGCAATGTTTTGCAATTCACTTCGGATAATATCATTGCGCGTATTTTCATCAGAGATGATCAGCACGTTATTCTGTGCATTAAGGGAATAGGGCAACAGGTTGTCATTCTTGATAAGCGTAACTGCGCGCTCTGCCACTTTCTGTTCATCGCGTTTATGCGCTGGTGAAGCAACCACTGATTGAGCGAACTCCAAAGTATGTGAATTGTTGGTGGCCGCGATCTTTTTTGCCAATTTAGTTTGGACAACTCGGGTCGCCGCTTCTTGTAGGCGTGACGCAAACTCTGGGTTTTTATAGTGCTGAGTCTCCAGATATTGGTAAAGCTCTTCGAGTTGTTCAATCCCCTGTTGATCCCAGATATGGACTGGCATCACGATGACATCACTGCCTGCCATCAACGCCATTTCCACTGCTTCATTAGCACCAAAGTTCTCGGTGATAGCTCCCATATCCATTGCGTCAGTAAATATCAGACCTTGGAATTTGAGCTCATCACGAAGAATACCGGTGATGATTTTTTTGGATAATGTGGCTGGCAAACCGATTTCAGTACCATCTTTTTTAGAAACTACTTTGGTATCGTCGAGGGCAGGAACGATGATGTGTGCCGTTATTACGGCATCAATGCCCTGTTCGATAACATATTTGAATGGTAACAAATCGTTTTGCCGCCATTCGCTTTCAGTATAAGGAACCAGCGGCAGCCCAAAGTGTGAGTCGGTTTCCACGTTACCGTGGCCAGGGAAGTGCTTTGCGGTGGACAGAACAGAGTTCTGCTGCAATCCCTTGATATAGGCACCCGACATCTCATTAACCAGCGCAATATCACTGCTGAACGAACGCACGCCGATAACCGGGTTATTCTGGTTAGTATTGATATCCACCACCGGAGCAAAGTTAATATTCACTCCCAGTGCGTTGAGTTCCGAGCCGTGAACTTCACCCACATGTCGTGCCATATTGGCATCGCGCGTTGCTGCCAGTGCCATATTACCCGGCATTTCTGTGCCTTCGCGCAGACGCGTGACATATCCGCCTTCCTGATCGGTACTGATCAGTAAAGGCAACTGATAACTGGCCTTCTGCAAATCCTGAATCAGCTGATAACTTTGCGGCGTATTAATAAAGTTTTCCCGAAACAGGATCACCGAACCCAGCCGGTAGTCATTGATGGCTTTAGCCAGCTCGGTAGGGAGCACGGTGACACCTTCCGGTTCTCCAGCAGCATTTTTGCCCCAGTTACGCACATCCAACATTAGCACCTGGCCAATCTTTTCTCGTGGGCTCATCTGAGTGACCATCTGTTCAGCACTGGTTTGCGGTTCTTCCTGGCTGTTGGAAAACTGAGTGTTATCGCACCCCACCATTGTCAGGCTGGAAATAAGCACAGCAACTGTTGTTACTCCTGGTATTTTCATTGCATTCCCTCATGATGAATAAAAAATTCATCACAGAGAATAATAAATTCTTAAAATAATAATAGGTTAGAATTTAGTATTCATGGCTTGTATCACACTTCTCACTTGGAAAATGAGTTTGTGTACCGCGCTTTTGTAGATTCAAGGCGCGCAATGTGTCGCTATGGTAAATAAAATAAGCGGTTGATATTAGCCACCATAGTGATAGCTACATTTCGCTATCACTTCCTCTAGGCGCTCTGATAGTTGTTACTTGAAGGATGACGATCAAGGTTAAAAAGTTTGTTTGACCGGCCAGCAGAAACGGAAACTGGCACCGCCCAGAGAACTGGCTTCAACATAGACATGGCCCTGATAGGCCACCGCAATGGAATGAACAATCGCCAGCCCCAGCCCGCAGCCCCCGGTTGCGCGATCGCGGCTCGGATCAAGGCGTACAAAAGGTTCGAAGACGCGCTCACGTTCGTCCGGCGGAATACCTGGGCCGTCATCTTCCACTTGCAGGCAGGCACCATCGCCATCAAACCACAGGCCGACGCGCAGGTTCTGCTCCGAGTAACGCAGCGCATTGTTGACCAGGTTATCCAGCACTCGCTCCATCAGCCGCAAATCGACACCGCCAAAATCACCGACGTGCGGGATATTCAGCTCAATCTGCCGCTCAGGGTGGACCAACTGCATGTCTGCCACTTTATCTTTCAGCCAGCCAGGTAAATCGAACGGTTCGATATTCAGCGCCACCTGCGGGCGATCCAGGCGTGCATAGGTCAGCAGTTCGTCGATCAGCGATTCCAACTGGCCGATATCACGGTTTAGCGCCTGCTGTTCGTTTTCGGAAAGGTTTTCGCTCATCGCCAAGCGATAACGCAGGCGAACCAGCGGGGTGCGCAGTTCATGGGCGATCCCATCAATCAGTTGTTTCTTGCTGGCAATCAGCGTGCTGATGTTATCCGCCATCTGGTTGAACGCCACACCGAGCCGACTGAGGCTGGAAGTAGGTTCAAAGTAGGTGCGTTCGTCGAGATGCCCAGCCCCCAAGCGTTGAGCGGCGTTCTCCAGCTTTAGCAAATTCCGCCAGTGCGGGCGCATCCACAGGAACACCGGCAGAGCTAACGACATCCCGATAAAGATCAGCAAGACCAAATCCAGTATCCGCATTTGATGCAGATAGAACAGGTAAGGGATCGGGCCCACCACTAACACATAGTGGCTGCGTGGAATACGCTGCATAAAGGTGTAGCGATCGTCCAGGGCGATGATCTCCCCCAGGCGCAGCCGTTTGGTCAGTTCTTCGCTCAGGTTCTGCTTGCCGAGGGGCTCGATATGCAGTTGGAATGACAGGTTTAAATCCAGCGTAGCGATGGTTTTGTTCCAGTCTTTGAGCGGGGTATCCCGCAGTTCGCTGCGCATCAGATACAGCGAACTTTTCATCAGATCGTCCATCGACTGGCGGCCAGCGCGCTCGGCGGTGAATTTGTAAACCAGGCCGACCAGCATGGTCATCACCAGAAAGCAGACAAACAGCAGTAAAAAGAACTGAACAAAAAGCTTTCTCATTGCTGCACCGATGCCCAGGCGTTGGGTGCGAACAGGTAACCCTTGTTACGCACGGTTTTGACGCGGAACGGTTCCAGCGCATTGTCATACAGTTTGCGGCGTAGGCGTGAGATCGCCACGTCGATGCTGCGATCCATACCGTCATAACTGACGCCGCGCAGGTTTTGCAACAGAGCTTCGCGATCCATGATCTGCCCGGCGTGAGTTGCCAACTCCCACAGCAGATCGAAATCTGAAGTGGATAGGGTGATCACCTCTTCGCCCAGCGTGACCTGTCGGTTGACCGGATCGATACACAGCAAGCCGAAATGCAGCGCATTGTGCTGGGTGATCGTCTGCGTTTGTTCTTCTTTCGGCTGGCTGCCGTGCTGGCGCAGGTGTAAACGCAGGCGAGCCAGCAGCACCGCTGGCGGCGTGGTCTTCAGAATGTAGTCATGGGCACCCATTTCCAACGACAGAATATGGTTCATATCGCTGTCGAGAGAGGTGAGCAAAACAATCGGGCCAGGATAAACCGGGCGCAGATCGCGGCACAGCGTCATGCCATCTTTGCCGGGTAGCATGATATCTAAGAGCACCAAGTCCGGCTTTTCCCGCTCAATGCAGGCCTGTGCTGTGTCGCCCCGCGGTTCGATAATAACGTCAATATCGTGCTTGCCCAGATAGGCGGCAATCAGTTTGCCCACTTCTGGATCGTCTTCTACAAAAACAATTTTAGGCATTTTGCGTGCTTTTATAAGAAAAACGGCATTCAGCATAGCGCGCCATTCGGCATTGCGCTATGCCACATTCAGCGCAGCGGCCGTCCACCGTCGACACCATGAGTCCGCCCGGTAACGTAACGGCTACTCATCAGATAGTCCACCAGATTGACTACCTCATCTTCGCCAGGGGCGATTTTCATCAGTGATTTTTCCAGTGCCTGGCGGCGATAGGCTTCGTCATCGTCAGGATTAAACATAATCAGCGCCGGAGCGATGGCATTCACTTTCACCTCGGGTGCCAGCTTACGCGCAAAAGAACGCGTCATGTTATCCAGTGCGGCTTTACTGGCGGCGTAGGCAATGTGTTTGTCACTGCCTTTTTCCACCACATAATCGGTCAGATGGATAATATCGGCACCGGCTTGCCCTTGGCCGCGCAGGCAGGGTTCCAGCAGTTGATTTAACAGGTACGGCGTATAAACATGGATTTGCAACATTGAGGCCATGACCTGCTCCGGCGGCATCGAGGCTGACTCAGCCAGCCAGGCGCTGGCGTTGTGGATCACCGCACGCAGCTTTGGTGCGATCTTAGTAACCTGCTCCGCAAACCGGTAAATGCCCGCATGTGCCGAAAAATCACTTTGCAGGCAAATTGCCCCTAGCTGTTTCAACTCGGCCAATGCCGGATAATCGCTGCGATAGGCAATGATCACCGGAATGTTACGCTGCAAAAATGACTTGGCCAGTGCCAGTCCAATCCGGCGTGCTCCGCCGGTAATCAGCACCGGTGCTGAGTTGTGAGGTACCATCAAGTAAAGCTCCTGGGCAAGCTGGCAAACAATGAGGGAATCATGCCATTATACGTTAGGCAGTTAAAGCTTCCCTTCGATTATCCATTTCAGCTGCATTACTCAACTGGCTATAAGTAAAGAGGAATAGGGGGATGAGGAATCATCACGCACGCAGTGAGAGAGTCTGTTTTGACTATATGGATTTTCTGTCCACATCCTGCAAGAAGCAGTGGCGTTTTATTGATGCCATTTATGGTGTGATGCCGATTTTTGGCATGGTATTGAAGTCAGGCGCGGCCGGTTCGCAAACGCGCAACGAACAATTGAAAGCGCTGGCCTTACAGGTGGTCTCCACCCAGCTTAGCGATGAAATCAACATTATC
>JBAQHZ010000201.1:0-2013 GCA_049288585.1 Chania sp. | reverse complement strand
GGTGAGAGTTAATTCACTGTGTGGAGAAATAATCGCATGGCCAGTTTAACAACAGTTTACCGCTTACCGCAACTGCGCTGCCTGGCTCTACCTGGTGGTGAACACCCGGCGCCGTATCGGTATGAGCGAAGAATAGCAGGCCGCTGGGTGCCATGTAACCACAGTCGCGCAGCGGGCATTGTGGGTGTAGTAAATCGCCGGGGGAATCATGAGCCGCATTTTTGAAGTTGTTCAGGCAATGTCTGGCCAGAAGAACTGCATCGTGATCCCTGGCCCGTATTTGGATTATTTCGCCAGCGATCAGCAGGCGTTTGCCCTGGCTGCGGTTCTGAACCAGCTTGTGTTCTGGACAGGTAAATCCTCGCAGGATGATGGCTGGTTCTACAAGACCCATGAAGAGCTTGCTGGCGAACTGCGCGGCGTGAGTGAAGACCAAGTTCAGCGGGTTGTCAGTAAGCTGCGCAAGAAGTATTTGCCCGGCGTTATTGAGGTATCTACCCGCAAGGTAAATGGCACGCCAACCAACCATTACCGCATTGATGGCGACAAGCTGATCGCCCTTATATTCCAGGCTGCACCGGAAAACGCAGAGTCGCGGAATGGAAAACGCGAAAGTGCGGAATCCAATACGCAGAATCACGGAATGGAAAACGCAGAAGCGCGTGAACAATGCCGCGATTCTGCGGAATCCTATCTCTATACAGATCACTACACAGATCAAAACAAACAGATCATAAAACCTGTTGGTCAACTGGCTCCGCCAGCCGACCCGCAACCGGATGATTCTCTGAAAATCGATTACGAGGCTGTGCTGGAAGCATTCCACACCACGCTGCCGGAAATGCCAAAAGTTCTCAAACTGACTGACGGGCGTCGCAAGGTGCTGCGCAAGCTCTGGAAAGACTATGACCTGAACCTCGAGAAGTGGGGCGCATACCTGCGCTACATCGCCAAGAAATGCCGCTGGATGCTGGAAGACCGCCCAGACACCAACACTGGCAGGACATGGCGCAAGAAGGATTTCGACTACCTGATCACCGAGGTGTGTTACCTGAAAGTGAAAGAGGAGCGCGCCAACGATCTGCCGAAAGTTCAGCGGCTGGACACCACCGCCCGCGACGATGCTTACCTGCGGATCGTGACCCAGCGCCGCAAGCCGCGCAACGAGGTCGAGCAGATTGCCCAGAAACTGGCCGGTTCGCTTGGCCGAATGACCGATTACGACGCCAGAAAGGCATGGGTAGGTATTTGGGCGCAGGCCGTAGCGCAAGCCAGCGAGAACGATTTAGGGAGATTGGCATCATGAAAACAGCAACACAGGTTAACACCCGCTCACTGGTCACTGTGCTGAAGCGGGCCCGTCGTTGGTGGAAAATCCGCGAACTGAGGCGCCTTTGGTGGGAAGACATGTGCTATCGAAAAATCTGCAAAAAACGTGGATGGGTAGACATGCTCGAGTATATGAACACCGAAAACCGGTATCGCTTAATAAAACTGTATGCCCGCGCCGGGAAAGACAGGAGGCATCTATGAGCGCCTATTGCGAAAAGCTCAGCGCACTGCGCCAGCAACCCACCCATGAGCTAAAAGAGATTGGCGATCAGTGGTGCACGCCAGATCCGCTGTTCTGGGGTATCAATGCAATGTTCGGCCCACTGGTGCTAGATCTGTTCAGTGATGGCGAAAACAGCAAATGTCCGGCGTTCTACACCGCCGAAGACAATGCCCTTACTCAAGACTGGTCAGAAAAGCTGGCAGACCTGCACGGTGCTGCGTTCGGCAACCCGCCATATTCCCGCGCACAACAACACGAAGGCCAGTACATCACTGGCATGACGTACATCATGGCTCACGCTATGACCATGCGTGAGCGCGGCGGCCGGTATGTTTTCCTGATCAAATCGGCAACGTCAGAAACCTGGTGGCCGGAACAAGCTGATCACATCGCGTTCATTCGTGGCCGTGTGGGTTTCGATGTTCCGAAGTGGTTTATTCCAGCCGACGAAAAACAGG
>JBAQHZ010000200.1:0-2279 GCA_049288585.1 Chania sp. | reverse complement strand
ACATTGCACTGCCCCTGTATTCACATATGCCTGCTGCACGGCGGATAGTTCGCCATTTTTCACCTCACCTTCAGTCGTTCGAATCGTTTTGCCGTCGGCCCAAACCGCCAGATAAATACAGGTGTCGGTGGCGATATCATCGATCAGCACCGTGCAGGCTCCGCACTCACCAACGCTGCACCCTTGCTTGACGCTGTTGAGCCCCTGTTGGCGCAGTAACTCCATCAGCGACCAGCGGGGATCCACCGTGAACTGATACCGGCGGCCATTGATCGTGCAGTTGATCACCATGATAACTCTCCTTCTGCGCGTTGGGCCGCCTGGGCCAGAACGCGTTCTGCCAGCGTACGGATGATCTGCATGCGGAACTCTTTGCTGGCGCGCCAGGACGAGCGCGGCAGTACGTCGTGCATTACCGCCTCACGCACGGCGGCGAGGGTTTGCGGATTGACAGGGCGGCCAATTGCGGCGGCTTCGGCGTGGGGCGCACGGATCGGCGTCGGGGCCGCAACGCCAAAGGCGATTTTCACCGCGCTGAAGTGACCATTTTCGACTTTGCAGGCGGCAGCGCAACCGATGGTGGCGATATCCATCGCATCGCGCATAGCGTATTTGTAATAGCTGGCACCATAGTGTTGGTAATGCAGCGGCTGGAACAGAAACGCCACCACCATTTCACTGTGCTCCAGCGCCACCTTGCCGGGGCCGGTATGGAACCCGAGTAACGGCGTGCGGCGCAACCCAGTAACGGTAGCGATCTCCAACTCGGCCTCCATCACTACGCAAGGTGAAGCCGAGTCTGCACTGGTAGCTCCGTTGCAGATATTGCCGCCCAGCGTGGCGCGGTTGCGCACCTGCGGCCCGGCGATGGTCGCGGCGGCTTCGGCCAGCACGGGCACGTAACGCTGAACCAATGGGGAGTCGATAATCTGGCTGAAGGTAGTACCGCTGCCGACGCGCAGCGTGCCATCTGGCAGCAGGTTGATGCCACTCAATTCTGCCAAATCATGAATATCCACCAGGTGGCGATATTTGTCGTTCATATGATGCAGTTGGATTAACACATCGGTACCGCCAGCAATCAGCTTGGCCTGGGGATCGGCCGCCAATTGCCGCACGGCATCGCCTATGCTGGCTGCCCGATAATAGTGCGCGATATCGTACATGCTGTTCTCCTGTTACTCGATCAGGCCCGCTTGCGCGAAATGCCGGTACAGCGTTTTTGGCGTCAGCGGTAGCTCATCAATCTTCACGCCGGTTGCCAGCCAGATGGCATTACGAATCGCCGGGGCGGGTGAAATCAGCGGCGGTTCACCCAAGGCCTTATGCCCGTAGGCGGATTGCGGTTCATAGGTTTCAATAAATGCGCAGTCCAGATCGGGCAGATCGAGAATGGTCGGGAATTTGTAATCCAGCAGGTTAGGGTTGCGCACGATGCCGCTTTTCTCGTCAATGATCATCTCTTCGAACAGCGTCCAGCCAATTCCCATGCCCATTCCGCCATGCACCTGGCCCTCGGCCAGCAATGGGTTAAGGATCTGGCCGGAGTCATGCAGATTGATAATTTTGTGGATGGTGACTTTGCACAGCGGGATATCAACGGTGAGATCGACAAAGGTGCAGCCAAAGGCCGGTGGGTTGCTGCGGGTCTTGCAGGAAACTTCGGCCATCAGCTGCCCGCCGATCTCCTGATCGTAATGGGCACTCATGGAAACCTGTTGCATCGAGAACAGCACCTTTTCCGGCTGGGCTTTAAACACCACTTCGCCATTAACAACATCCAGTGCCCACTCGGGCTGGCCGCACATAGTGGCCGCATGCCGGATGATTTTGGCGCGCAGTTCGCTAGCGGCTTGGCGAATGGCCGGCGCGGTAACGTAACTTTGCCGCGAAGCGAAGGCACCGGGATCGTAGGCGGTGATATCGGTGTCTTGCGTGGAGATAACATAAATGGACGAGAAGGGCACGCCGACGGTTTCTGCCGCCATTTGGGCGAACACCGTATCAGAGCCTTGGCCAATTTCCGTGGCACCAATTTGCAGGTTGATGGTGCCATCCTGATTCATCAGCAGGCGGGCGCTGGCGATCTCCACGCCCACCGGATAAGTGTTGGAAGCGTAGCTCAGGCAAGCCACGCCAACGCCGCGGCGGATCGGCCCGGTTTGATTCAGGCAGGCGGCGCGGCGTGTATCCCATTCAAACAGTTCGCGGCCTTTCAGCAGGCATTCAAGAATACCGGCGCTGTGGATTGGCTTATGATTCAGCGGATTGGTATCCCC
>JBAQHZ010000199.1:0-6609 GCA_049288585.1 Chania sp. | reverse complement strand
GCGGTATTCAGGCTTATATGGCGCAGGTTTATGGCTGGATGACCTGTGGTTTGCTGCTGACGGCGTTTGTTGCTTGGTATGTTAGTAATAACAGCCAGATTCAAGCGATTATTTTTTCAAGTCAGATCACCTTCTTTGGTCTGATCATTGCTCAACTTGGTTTAGTGTTTGTCATTTCCGGTATGGTTAATCGCCTGAGCGGCATGATGGCTACATCATTGTTTATGCTGTACTCGGCACTGACCGGGCTAACGCTATCGGTGATCCTCCTGCAATATACCGGGGAATCGATCGCCAGCACCTTTGTGGTATCCGCCGGGATGTTTGGCGTAACTAGCCTGTACGGCTATACCACCAAGCGCGATCTGAGTGGTTTTGGCAGCATGCTGTTTATGGGGCTGATCGGCATTGTGCTGGCTTCGCTGGTGAACATCTGGCTGAAAAGCCCTGCGCTGACCTGGGCGATTACCTATATCGGCGTGGTCGTGTTTGTCGGCCTGACGGCGTATGACACGCAAAAACTTAAAGCTTTGGGCGAGCGGCTGAATGCTGACGACAAAGACGGCTTTCGCAAATACGCCATCGTTGGCGCGTTGACGCTGTATCTTGACTTCATCAACCTGTTCCTGATGATGTTGCGTATTCTGGGCAACCGCCGCTAAATACCCGTCGTCTTTCAAGCCGCAGCTTACAACGCTGCGGCTTGAGCTTTCTTCTTGCTCCTGTTAAGCAATCTTCCTTCTGAACATCGCATAAGCCGCGCTGCCGGTGGTAGCGGTGATCGCCAGCAATGGCCATAGGCTGTGCCAGATAATGCTGAAGCTGGCGTCCTTGAGGTAAATTTGCTTGGTAATATCGGTGAAGTGACGAATAGGGTTAGCCCAGGTGAGATGTTGCAGCCACACCGGCATGTTCTCTACCGGTGAAACATAGCCGGAAAGCAGGATCGCCGGCATCATAAACACGAATACGCCGATAAACGCCTGCTGCTGAGTGGCGCACAGCGACGAAATCAACAGCCCGAATCCCACCAGTGAAAGCCCGTAAATCACCATGGTGGCGTAGAACAGCAACAGCGAACCGGCAAACGGGATCTGATAGGCAAAGATACCGATAAACAGCACGATCGACGCCTGAAAAGTAGCAACCACCAGCGCGGGCACCGCCTTGCCAATAAAGATCTGCCAGGTGGTCAGCGGTGACACCAGCAACTGCTCCAGCGTACCCTGCTCACGTTCACGCGCTACCGAAAGCGAAGTCACAATCATCACGCCGATGGTGGTGATCATCGCAATCAACGAAGGCACCACGAACCATTTGTAATCCAGATTCGGGTTATACCAGTTGCGCACCACCAGTTCGCTGTTGTTGGGCTTAGTGCGCCCGCCGATCAGCTCGTTCTGATAATCCAGCACAATCTGCTGCACATAGTTGGCGGCGATCTGCGCGCTGTTGGAGTTGCGGCCATCGAGGATCAACTGCAACGCTGCCGTATTACCACTGGCGATATCCCGCGAAAAGTTGGCCGGGAAGCGGATCAGCAGCAGCGCTTTCTGGTTATCGATGGTGGCTTTAATCTCCTGTGGGCTGCGCAGCAGCAAGACGTGCGAAAACGCTTTGGCTTTGGCAAAGCGCTGGGTCAGCTCGATCGATGCCTGGCCGCTGTCCTCGCTGTACACCGCAATGGTGGCATTGGTCACTTCCAGCGTGGCGGCGAACGGGAACAACAGCACCTGTAAGATCACCGGCATCACCAGAATGGCGCGGGTCTGCGGATCGCGCAGCAGCGACTGCATTTCTTTGACGATCAGTGTCCAGAGACGGTGAAACATATTCTCTCCTCAATCCAGACGTCGCGGGGTTTTCCAGGCCGTCAGGCCGATAAACACCACTGCTGAAGCGATCAGAAACAGCAGGTTAACCAGCAGCACGCTGCCGATATTGCCTGCCAAAAACAGCGTTTGCAGCGTGCTGACAAAATAACGCGCCGGAATGACATAGGTCACCGCGCGTACCACGGCGGGCATGCTGTCGATCTGGAAAATAAAGCCGGAAAGCATAATTGACGGCAGAAAAGCGGCGTTCAGCGCCACCATTGCCGCGTTGAACTGGTTGCGGGTGATGGTGGAAATCAGCAGCCCCATGCCGAGCGTGCTGGCCAGGAACAGGCTGCTGATAACAAACAGGATCAGCAATGAACCCCGGTAAGGCACGCCGAGCACAAATACCGAAACCACCATGCACAGCACCATGGCGATCATGCCAAGGAAGTAATAAGGCACCAGCTTGGAGAGCAGCAGTTCACTGCGCGTCACCTGAGTGGACAGCAATGCTTCCATGGTGCCGCGCTCCCATTCACGGGCGATCACCAGCGAAGTCAGGATCGCGCCGATCACTGTCATAATGATGGTGATCGCCCCAGGGATAATAAAGTGCCGACTGATCGCCGCCGGGTTAAACCAGTAGCGCATCTGGATCTCAATCAACGGGGTTAATTGCTGTCCCTGATCGGCAGCACGCTGCTGCTGCCAAATTTGCCAGACCCCTTGGGTATAGCCCTGCACAAAGTTGGCGGTATTGGGTTCGCTGCCGTCGGTAATCACCTGCAACGGCGCGCGATCGGACGGCCGTGCCATATGCTCGGCGAAGTCGTTCGGGATCACCACCAGCCCACGGATGCTGCCCGCCTGCATCATTTGCATCAGTTGCTGGCGGTTATCGCTGATGGTCGGTTCAATATAGGGCGAACCGGCAAAGGCATTGGCCAGATCGCGGGCTTCTTCACTGTGCTGTTCCAGCAGGATCCCCAAGCGCAGCTTGCTGGAGTCCAGATTGATGCCGTAACCGAAGATAAACAGCAACATCAGCGGGATGACGAAGGCGATCAGGCCGCTGCTCGGATCGCGCAGGATTTGCCGCGTTTCTTTCAGGCACAGCGCGCGCAGGCGCCGCCAGGAAAAGCCGCTGTTATCGCTCATGGAGTTTCCTCTCGGTCGTAACCCTGTACCAGCTCGATAAACGCCTGTTCCATTGTAGGATTGGGGTTTTCGTCACTGGCGATCTGCTGTTTGAGTTCGTCCGGCGTACCGGCGGCGATAATCTTGCCGCGATACACCAGCCCGATGCGATCGCAGTATTCCGCTTCATCCATAAAGTGGGTGGTGACCATCACCGTGACGCCTTTATCCACCATACCGTTGATATGCAGCCAGAACTCGCGGCGGGTAAGGGGATCAACCCCGGAGGTGGGCTCATCAAGAAACAGAATATCCGGCTCATGCATCAGCGCGCAGGCCAACGCCAGCCGCTGTTTGAATCCGAGCGGCAAAGAATCCGGCGTCTGGTTGAGGATCGGGCCGAAGTTGAAGGCGGTAGACATCTCGTTGATCTTGTCGCGCTGCACCTTGCCGCTCAGACCATACACGCCGGAGAAAAATTTCAGGTTCTGTGCCACCGTAAGGTTGCCGTACAACGAGAACTTCTGCGCCATATAGCCCAAATGCTGGCGCGCTTTGCCGGAGCTGGTTTTCAGATCCATCCCCAGCACCAGCGCTTTGCCGTCGCTCGGCACCAGCAGGCCGCACATCATCTTGAAGGTGGTGGACTTACCGGCCCCGTTGGGCCCAAGCAGGCCGAAGATTTCACCCCGTTGCACCTTGAAATCCACATGATCGGTAGCGGCAAAGTGGCCAAACCTTTTCGTTAACCCTTGCGCTTCAATCACCGTTTCCGAACTATCGCCCGCCACGGTGGGCATGATCTCCGCCAGCGCCGATTTGCTGCCTGGCCCGCCGCCGAGCAGATCGATAAAAGCATCTTCAAAACGCGGATCTGCTTCAGTCAGTTCGGCAGTGGGTAGCTCCAGATCGCGTAATATCTGCTGGTGGTCTTCTCCCGGTTTCAGGATCAAACGCAGATACTTGCCCTGAATCACGCCATCGCTGACGGTAGGCAAACAGATCGCCTGCTGCAGCAGCGCACGGTGGTTGCCAGCCGCAACCTCGATCAGCACGGTGCGCCCAGCCATGCGTTGGGTAAGCTCCTGCGGCGCACCGCTGAACAGCAATTCGCCCTCGTTCATCAGCAGCACTTCGCGGCACTGCTCGGCTTCGTCCAGATACGAGGTGCTCCACAGGATCAGCATGCCGTCGTTGGCCAGTTCATGCACCATGCGCCACAGTTCGCGGCGCGATATCGGGTCGACCCCAACGCCGGGTTCGTCCAGCAGCAACACCTGCGGTTGGCCGAGCAGGGTACAGGCCAGCCCGAGTTTCTGCTTCATGCCGCCGGAAAGCTTGCCCGCCAAGCGTTCGGTAAAGCGGGTCAGATCGGTAAAGGTCAGCAGCCGTTCGAAGGTTTGTTTGCGCAGATCGCCGGTCACACCGCGCAGGTCGGCGTACAGCGTCAGGTTTTCCATCACCGTCAGATCTTCATACAGGCCAAATTTCTGCGGCATGTAGCCGAGAATGGCGTGCAGTTGGCGATCTTCTGCGATCGGATCCAGCCCGGCGACGCGCAGTTGGCCGCTGCTGGGTTTCAGCAATCCGGCCAGCATGCGCAACAGGGTGGTTTTGCCCGCGCCGTCGGGGCCGACCAGCCCGGTGACCGCGCCGCTGCGTAACGTCGTCGTCAGGCTGGCAACCGCCGGTTTGGCGAGTGACGGGAAGCACTTCTCCAGCGCCACCAGTTCAATCGTGTGTGCCTGTTCCATCACCCTTCCTTACGGCTGTGTGAAACGGATGGTGACTGGCATGCCCTGACGTAATGCATCGTCGGCATCGGTGACAATCACCCGCAAGCGATACACCAGATCGGTACGCAGATCCGGCGTTTCGACGCTTTTCGGGGTGAACTCGGCGGTGGGTGAAACAAAACCAATCTTGCCGTGATAGGGCTTGCCGGGGCGGCTGTCGGTGTAAATGCTCAGTTCCGCTCCTGGAACCGCTTTGCCCAGGCTGGCTTCATTGATATAGGCGCGCACCCATACCGGTTCGATCAGCGACAGGGTAAACACCGTGCTGCCGGCGGCGAGCATGGTGCCGGGTTCAACCGCCCGCGTCAGGACGGTGCCAGCAGAGGGGGAAATCAGCGTGGTATCTTGCAGATTCAACTGCGCCTGTGCCAGTACCGCTTCGGTTTGCGCCAGATTGGCTCCGGCTTCGGCGATTTGCTGCGGGCGATTACCGCTCAGGTATTGCGTCAGTTTATCTTTCGCCGCCTGTAGGCTGGCCTGCGCCTGATTGCGTAGGGTGCGGGCGTCTTCCAACGCATCGGCGGAAGTGGCCTTTTTCGCCCACAAACCCTGCTGCCGCTGGAGGAAGCTATCGGCATAGTTGAAGGCTGAGAGGCGCTGCGCCACTTCTGAGCGCACCTGGGCGATCTCTTCATCACGATAACCGGCCTGCAACAGCGCCAGCTTAGCGGTAGCGCTGGCGACGTTGGCTTGCGCCTGCTGTAACGCATTAAGGTTAGGGGCATCATCCAGTTTGCCAAGTACTTGCCCCGGCTGCACGCTGTCCCCTTCGTCAACCGCCAGCGTGGCGAGCCGCCCGTCGACGCGGAAGCCCAGATTCACCGTGCGGATATCCACGTTACCGTACAGCGTCAGCGGCTTTTCCTGCTGCTGTTGGTAATGCCAGATGCCGTAGGCGGCGGCAATTAACACGATAACGATGCCAATAATGCCAATTTTTTTCTTGTTCATAATGCTTCCTGCCGGTTGCAGTGTGAAAGAAGGGGGCTATACCCTAAATAATTCGAGTTGCAAGAAGGCGGCAACGCAGCGAGTCCCCAGGAGCTTACTCAAGTAAGTGACTGGGGTGAGCGAGGAAAGCCAACGCACATGCAACTTGAAGTATGACGGGGATATGCGCCGTAACGCTGGCGCAGCCCACAAACCAGAATCTCGATATGCTCGGCCAGCACGGCGCTGATTTGCGCGGCTTCTTCGCTGCCGATCTGTTGCCAGCCTGCCTGACGGCGCACGGTTTCACGCCCGACGCGGAACGACAATACCTCGCCAATCAGCGCATGGGTGTGCAACACAATCTTGGTCGATTGCGCATCGAGGCCGGTATAGCCCGCCAGCAGGCGGCACAGCATCTGGTGCAGGGGCGCAATCACCTGCTGGTGGATCAGCGGATAAGCGTCGGTAGGGGAGAGCTGTTCGCGCGACATGATTTTGCTCAGGTTGAGCGTCTGCGGCTGAGTCATTAATTCACTGAAGTCCAGCAAGCCACGTTTGAGGTGGTACAGATACCGCTCTGGTGGGCGCTGTGGCGCTGGCAGCAGCCAGAAATCTTCGACTTCCTGGCTTTGCGTGCGGAAAGTTTGCTGAATAAAATCGGCGATCCACTGTGCCACCGCCAGATACAAACCCTCTTTCGAGTTAAAATAATAGGTAATGGCAGCAATGTTCTGCCCGGCGCGCTGGGCGATTTCCCGCGTTGTGGCCCCTTGAAGGCCGTATTCGCCGAACACTTCAATAGCGGCCGCGAGCAGTTGTTGGCGCGCCTGTTCACCGCGAGCCCGGCTGGGAGTGTGTTGATTTTCCGTTGATGGCATGACTGACTCACAAAAGTTAATCATATGATTGATTAACTTTAGGCC
>JBAQHZ010000198.1:0-15590 GCA_049288585.1 Chania sp. | reverse complement strand
ACGGATTTCTCTATTCCGCTGGTGATTGCCGGCCATTTGGTGGGGTTTGTGCTGTGCGGGCAGGTCAGGCTGCAACAGGAGGTTGGGCTGATTGATATCCTCAGCGTTGATGACTGCTGGCAAAAGGATCCGGCGCTGCTGGATGAGTTCCATAACGTGCAAGTGATGGAATATTCACGGGTGATTGCCTCGGCGGATCTACTGAAGCTGATCGTGGAAAACTGCCTGAAAAAGCATCTGAACTTTGTGGTAATAAAAGATAATAACGAGGCGAAAGAGCAGGCTAAGGCGCGCCAGCCCAATCCGCATGAAGCGAAAATGAAAAAGGCGCTGCGCTATATTGACGCTCATCTTTCAGAGGAGTTGCGCCTTGAAGACGTGGCGGCCAAGGTGTATCTCAGCCCTTACTATTTCAGCAAGTTATTTAAAAAATATCAGGGCGTTGGCTTCAACGTGTGGATAAATCAGCAGCGCATGGCCAATGCCAGGGAAATGTTACAGCACAGTGACTGGAGTATCGCCAGCATTGCGAAAAACCTGGGTTTCTCGCAAACCAGCTATTTCTGCAAGGTATTCCGCCAGACTTATAATGTGACGCCGCAGGCATTCCGCTCGCTGGCGATCGAACAGCACAATTTGGTGGAGTAACGCACGGCGCTATTGAGTGGCGGCGGCAGATAACAATATTTTGTTATTTATAGAATCTTAAAATAAGCCTGAACCTCTTGCTGTAACAGTCATAGCCATTATCAGAGAACAATATTTTACTATCCTATGGCCACATTTTTTTCGCAAAAAGAATAAACTGAACATTTTTTTATTAATTAGCTGACGTATATTAATTATTATCAGTAAGACATTCTATAGAGAAAATATTTAATGCTATCGCAATGTTAATAGATTGATAGTTTAAATGAGCTAGGTAAAAGAATTATTATCGCCAACCGGATAACTCACAATCTGAATAAATTGTGATTGGGAAGGGGGTGTCAATCCCCCGCAGCCCCCGCTGCTGTGATGCTGACGATTCCACTGTATAGCCAGGCGCTGGTTATGCCACTGATCTGTAGATCGGGAAGGGAGTGGATGAGGATGACGCTAAGCCAGAAGACCGGCCAGTTGGCTTACCCCCTTCGTACTTAACGCTGCAAAGGTGTTAGTTACCTACCTGCAACGCCACGTTCTTCGGGGCTAGACATTCAACTCCTTCGGAGGGAAGCGGGTTGTCACTAGATACGTGCAGCGTTGGCGCTGCGCGAGCGTATCTTTTCGACACCGAATCCCGACCGAGTGGCCGGGATTTTTTTATGCAGCTAACGGGTAAAAGGGCTTTTCTGATCGCAGGCACCGGCAGCGGCTGTGGCAAAACCACGCTGACGCTCGGCATCCTGCGGGCGCTGCAACAGCGCGGCCTGCGCGTGCAACCCTTCAAGGTCGGCCCCGACTATCTGGATACCGGCTGGCACCGTGCCGTCTCCGGCGTGGCATCGCGTAATCTGGATGCCTTTATGCTGCCAGCGGCCACCCTCAACGGCCTGTATAACCAACATCGGTGCCATGCCGATGTGGCGGTGATCGAGGGCGTGATGGGGCTGTACGACGGCTATGGTATTGATCCCGACTATTGCAGCAGTGCGGCGCTGGCCAAGCAGCTAGATTGCCCGGTGATCCTGCTTGTGGATGGTAAAGCGGTATCTACCTCGGTGGCGGCAACCGTGCTCGGTTTCCGCCAGTTTGATCCAGCGCTGAAACTGGCTGGCGTGATCGTCAACCGGGTGAATTCAGACCATCATTACCAACTGATCCGTCAGGCTATCGAACGTTATTGCGCCGTGCCGGTTTTAGGGCGTTTGCCGGTGCTGGCGGATGTGGCGTTACCGTCGCGCCATCTGGGGTTGATTCCCGCGCAAGACACCGCTGGCAACGATCCCTGCTGGCAGCAGTTGGCGCAGCAGGTGGAAGCCCATATCGATCTCGATCGCTTGCTGGCGCTAACCTTCTCTGCCCGCCAACCGGTCGGCCAACCCCCGGTATTACCCGCGCCTGAACTGGCGGCAGGCTTAACCCTGGCCTTGGCCGAGGATGAGGCTTTCAACTTCTACTACCCGGATAACCTCGATCTGCTGGAACAGGCGGGCGTGCGCATCCAGCGGTTCAGCCCGCTGCACGATCGCCAGTTGCCGGATTGCCAGATGATCTACCTCGGCGGCGGCTACCCGGAGGTGCATGCGGCACAGCTGGCGGCCAACATGCAGATGCACGCTGCGCTACAGGCGGCGCATCGGCAGCATATTCCGATCTATGCCGAATGCGGCGGCCTGATGTATCTCGGCCAAGGGTTGACCGACAGTGCCGGGCAGCGCCACCGCATGAGCGGTATTTTGCCGGGGGAAAGCCGCATGGGGGACCGCCTGACGCGTTTTGGCTATTGCCAATGGCAGGCCCGTACCGACACCTTGCTGGCCGCCGAGGGGGAAACCCTGCGCGGCCACGAGTTTCACTATTCCGATTTTTCCAGCCCGCTGACGCCGGTATTTGACTGCGCCAAATGGCGCGACGGCGTTGCGGTGCAGCGCTGGCAAGGGGGGTATCAGCTTGGCCACACTCAGGCCAGCTATCTGCATATTCACTTCGCACAACGCCCCGGCCTGTTGGATCGCTGGCTGACGGCGGCCAGGAGCGTGCTATGACGCTGGCGGCCTGGATGGTGGCTTTTCTGCTCGACCGCCTGCTGGGCGATCCGCCGCACTGGCCGCATCCGGTGCGCTGGATCGGCAACCTGATTAACGTGCTGCAACGCCTGATCCGTCGCGTTTGCCACAGCGAAAGGGCGCTCAGGATCGGCGGCGGGTTGCTGTGGCTGGCAGTGGTGGGGCTGGTGTGGCTGCTCAGTTGGGGATTTTTAACGCTGCTGACGCAGATCCACCCCTGGCTCGGCTGGCTGGCCGAAGTATGGCTGATCTACACCCTGCTGGCCGCGCGCTGCCTGGAAGATGCGGCGATGGAGGTGCATCACGCGCTGAAATATGCCGGGCTGGAAGAAAGCCGCCGCAGACTGTCGTGGATTGTCGGGCGCGATACCTCGCAGCTGGAAGCCCCACAAATCACCCGGGCGGTGGTGGAAACGGTGGCAGAAAACAGCGTGGACGGCGTGATTGCACCACTGTTTTTCCTGCTGCTCGGCGGTGCGCCGCTGGCGATGGCCTATAAAGCGGTCAATACCCTCGATTCGATGGTGGGTTACAAAACGCCGCAATACCGCGCCATCGGCTATGTATCGGCACGGATGGATGACTTCGCCAACTGGCTACCGGCCAGGCTGAGCTGGCTGCTGCTGAGCGTTGCCGCTTGGCTGGCAGGGCTGAATTATCGCCGCGCGTTGCGTATTGGCTGGCGCGATCGTTATCAGCATTCCAGCCCGAACTGTGCCTGGCCGGAGGCGACGGTTGCCGGAGCATTAGGTATCCGCTTGGGTGGGCCGAATGATTACTTTGGCCTGCGGGTAGAAAAGCCCTGGATCGGTGACGGCCTGCGGGAAGTGGCGTTGATGGATATCCCCCGCAGCATTCAATTGATGAAGAGCGCCGCGTTGCTGGCGTTGCTGCTATTTACACTGCTGCGCCTGCTGTGGGTTGGCGCTTAGAGAAGGATCGCTATGAACTACCTTAAACAACCGCAACACATTGAGCAGCAAAGCTTCAGGATTATCGAGCAGATTATTGCCCGCGAACGCCCGGATTACCGTTTTGCCGATGCGTGGCAGGAAGCGGTGATCAAGCGGGTGATCCACACCACTGCCGATTTCGACTGGCTGGATATTCTGTGGTTTTCCCCGAACCTGCTGCACGTGCTTACTGAAGGACTACGCCGTGGCTGCACGCTGTATACCGATACCACCATGGCGCTCTCCGGCATCAACAAAACCCTGTTGCAGCAGATGGGGTGCCAATGCCGCTGCTATATCAGCGATCCACGGGTGGTGGCCACAGCAAAGGCACAGGGGATCACCCGCTCGATGGCAGCGGTGGATATTGCGCTGGCGGAAGCCGGGGAAAAACTGTTTGTGTTCGGTAATGCGCCTACCGCGCTGTTTCGCCTGTTGGAACAGCAGGCCAACCCGCTGGCGGTGATCGGCGTACCGGTAGGGTTTGTTGGTGCCGAAGAATCCAAAGCGGCGTTACAGAGCAGCTATCTGCCGAGCATCGTTGCCTGCGGGCGCAAAGGCGGCAGCAACGTGGCCGCCGCGATTATCAACGCCACGCTGTATCACCTGCGGGCGGCGCTATGAGCCAGCAAGACAGCGTGTGGCACCACGGCAAGCGCTATCGCAAAGGTTACACCACCGGCTCTTGTGCCACGGCGGCGGCGAAGGTGGCGGCGCTGATGGCGCTGCGCCAGCAGATTATCCACCAGGTGGCGATCGTTACGCCCTCGGGCGTGACGCTCAACCTGAATGTCGAACAGCCATTGATTGAGGGCCAGCAGGCCACGGCGGCGATTCGCAAAGACGGCGGCGACGATGTGGATGCCACCCACGGCATGCTGATTTTTGCCCGCGTCACGTTGCAAAACGACCACCAGCAGATCCTGCTGCACGGCGGCGCAGGCGTGGGCACCGTTACCCGCAAAGGTATCGGCTTGGCGGTGGGTAGCGCGGCGATTAACCGTACGCCGCGCCAGACCATCGAAGCCGCCGTGCGCGAGGTGATTGGCCCACTGCGCGGTGCGCAGGTGGAGATCTTCGCGCCGGAAGGGGTCGAACGGGCGCAAAAAACCTACACCGGACGGCTGGGGATTCTGGGGGGCATTTCGATCATCGGCACCACCGGCATTGTCACGCCGATGTCGGAAGAGAGCTGGAAGCGTTCACTGGCTCTAGAGCTGGAAATGAAGCGGGCGGCGGGGTTGGACAAGGTGATTCTGGTGCCGGGTAACCACGGCGAACGCTTTGTGCGCGAACAACTCGGGCTGGAGAGCCAGCAGGTGGTGACCATGAGCAATTTTGTCGGCTACATGCTGCAAGAGGCGGTACGGCTGGAGTTCCGCCATATCTTGCTGGTCGGCCATCCGGGCAAGCTGGTCAAGATCGCTGCCGGGATCTTCCACACCCACAGCCATATCGCCGACGGACGGATGGAAACCCTGATCGCCCATCTGGCGCTGATGTGCGCACCGCTGGCGCTGCTGCAACAGGTTGAGCAGTGCGACACCACCGAAGCGGCCATGGAGCTGATCGCCGATCAAGGCTGGCAAGGGGTGTATCCGCGCATCGCCGGGCGGATCTGCGAGCGGGTGCAGGAGATGCTGCGCTTTAGCGTTAACCCGCCGGGTTGCGACGCGATTCTGTTCTCTTTCGATCAGCAAATCCTGGGCTGCAACCGGCCGCTGCAAGAAATTGTGGAGGTGATGCGATGATAGTTGTGGTTGGCGTCGGCCCCGGCAATGCTGATTTCCTCACGCCACAGGCGCAAGCGGCGATCGCCACTGCCGATTGGCTGGTGGGCGGAGCCCGCCACTTGGCGATGTTTGCGCAAGCTCAGCACAAAACCCGCACCCTGGATGCCGATCTGGAGGCTTTGCTGGCGTGGCTGCGCGACAACCTCGGCACGCAACGCATTGTGGTGTTGGCCTCTGGCGATCCGCTGTTGTTCGGCATTGGCAAATGGCTGGCGGCGCATTTTTTGCCTGACGAGTTGCAGATCATTCCCGGCATCAGCGCTATTCAATACCTGTGCGCGCGAGTCGCCTTGGACATGAACGATATTTACCTCACCAGCAGCCATGGCCGCACGCCGGATTTTGACGGGCTATTGCAGCACCACAAGGTGGCGATGGTGACCGATACGGTGATTGGGCCGCGCGCCATTGCCGACGCCATTATCCAGCGCGGCCTGACGCGCAGCCTGATTATCGGTGAGAACCTTTCGCTACCGGCCGAGCGGATTTATCGCCTGCCACCGGCGGCGGTCGCGCAATGTTACGACATGAACGTAGTGGTGATCCTCAATGAAAGATGACGCATTTTTGCGTGGACAACGCGTGCCGATGACCAAAGAGGCCGTGCGCTTGCTGGCGCTGGAACGGCTGGAATTGGCAGGGGCCGAGCATTTGATTGACGTGGGTGCCGGAACTGGCAGCGTTGCGCTGGAGGCCGCGCTGCGTTTCCCCGCGTTGCAGGTCACCGCGATTGAACATAACCCGGCGGCGCTGAAGTTGATTGCCGAAAACCGCCAGCGGCTGGGGTGCAGCAACGTCAACATTATCGCTGCCACTGCGCCGTTGGCGTTAGAACCGCTGGCCGATGCGGTGTTTATTGGCGGTAGCGGCGGGCAACTGCTGGCCCTGATCGATTGGGCGTTGGCGCAATTGCACCCCGGTGGCCGCCTGGTACTGAGCTTTATTTTGCTGAACAACTTCACGGAGGCGCTGGCCTGCCTGCAAACGCGCAACGTGGCGGAAATCTGTGGCGAGCAACTGCAATTTTCAGCCCTGACGCCGCTGGGCAGTGGCCACTATTTCAAGCCGAATAACCCTACCTATCTTATTTCTTGCCGCAAGGAGGGCAGCGATGTCTGAACATCTTTGGGATACACAAAAAGTCTGGTTTGTCGGCGCTGGGCCGGGGGATCCGGAGTTGATCACGCTGAAAGGCTACCGGCTGCTGCAACAGGCGCAGGTGGTGATCTATGCCGGTTCACTGATTAACACCGAACTGCTGAGCTATTGCCCACCGCAGGCCGAGCTGCACGACAGCGCGGGCCTGACGCTGGAACAGATTATTACGCTGATGGTGAGCGGCGTGCGCGCAGGCAAGCTGGTGGTGCGGCTGCAAACCGGCGATCTCTCGCTGTACGGTTCGATCCGCGAGCAGGGCGAAGTGCTGGCGCAGCAAGAGATCGGCTTTGTCTCCGTGCCGGGAGTAAGCGCGTTTCTGGGGGCGGCGGCGCAACTGGGGGTGGAATACACCGTGCCCGAAGTGGCGCAGAGCCTGATCATTACCCGCATTGAAGGGCGCACGCCGATGCCGCCGCGCGAGCAGCTAGCCGCTTTTGCCGCTCATCAGACCTCAATGGCGATTTTCCTTTCCGTGCAGGAGATGACGCGGGTGGTGGAGCAGTTGATTGCTGGCGGCTATCCGCCCCAGACGCCGGTGGCGGTGGTGTACAAAGCCACCTGGAAAGAGAGCCAAACGGTGCGCGGTACGCTGGCCGAGATCGCGGAAAAAGTCCGTGCGGCGGCGATCCACAAAACCGCGCTGATCCTGGTGGGGGCTTTTTTGGGGGACGAATACCACTATTCCAAGCTGTACGACGCGGGGTTCAGCCATGAATATCGTCAAGCCTGAAGCCATTGCGCTGTTCTGCCTGACGCCGGGCGGCGTGCGGCTGGCGCAGCGCTTGCAAACCCACTTGCCGCTCAGCTGTTTTACCAGTGACAAGCTACTGGTGCCGGGCTTCCAGCCGTTTAACGGCAGCTTCGGCGCTACGCTGCGCGAGGCGTTTAAAAGCTATTCTGCCTTGGTGGTGGTAGGCGCAATTGGCCTGACCGTGCGGGTGATCGCCCCGCTGGTGAACGACAAAATGAGCGATCCGGCGGTGGTGGTGATCGACGAGCGCGGCCAGCATGTGATCAGCCTGCTGTCTGGCCATGTGGGGGGTGCCAATGCGTTGACGCTGTTTCTGGCCGGGCTGCTGGGGGCCGATCCGGTAATTACCACCGCCACCGATGTTAATGAAATGGCCGCGCTGGATACGCTGGCGGCGCAGTTGGATGCCGAGATGCAGGATTTCCGTCAGGCGGTCAAAACGGTGAATCAGCAACTGGTCAGCGGCCAGAAAGTCGGGCTGTGGTGGGATGAGCCTCTGCGGGCGGAACAACCCCGTTGTGATACCCGCGGTTTTGTACCGGTAGCCGATTTGCACAACCTGCCGGAGTTGGATGCGCTGGTGTGCGTCAGCCTGCGCGATTGTTTACCGGCGTTGCCGCTGCCGGTGTACAAACTGGTGCCGCGCCGGGTGGTGGTGGGCATCGGCTGCCGCCGCGCCACCGCATTAAAAACCCTGATCGACCTGCTGCAACAACAGCTGGCAGACAACCACTTCGACCCGATGGCGCTGCGCGCTATTGGCAGCGTCACCATCAAAAAAGATGAACCGGCCTTGCAGCAACTGGCGCGTTGCTGGCGGGTACCGTTCGAACTGTTCAGCAGCCATGAACTGCGCCACCACGAACAGCGCTTCCCGGCCTCCGATTTTGTACGGGCCACGGTGGGCGTTGGCAGCGTTTCACAGCCGGTAGCCTGGCTGATGAGCGGCGGAAAGCTGGTGGGCAACACGCTGCGCGAACAAGGAGTCACCATGACATTGGGAGTAGCACATTCATGTTAAGCGTCATTGGCATTGGGCCGGGCAGTGAAACGATGATGACGCAGGACGCGATCGAGGCGATCCGCGCGGCAGAAATTATCGTCGGTTATAAAACCTATACCCACTTGGTGAAGCCGCTGACTGGCGATAAGCAGGTGATCAAAACCGGTATGTGCAAAGAGATTGAACGCTGCCAGGTGGCGATCGATCTGGCCTTGGCGGGCCACAACGTGGCGCTGATCAGCAGCGGTGATGCCGGGATTTACGGCATGGCCGGTTTGGTGCTGGAACTTGTCAGTCAGCAGCAGTTGGATCTGGAAGTCAAACTGGTGGCGGGGATCACCGCCAGCATCGCCGCCGCTTCATTGCTCGGTGCGCCGCTGATGCACGACTTTTGCCACATCAGCCTGAGTGATTTGCTCACCCCGTGGCCGGTGATCGAAAAACGCATTATCGCCGCCGCGCAGGCTGACTTTGTGATCTGCTTCTACAACCCGCGCAGCCGTGGCCGGGAAGGGCATCTCGCCCGCGCCTTTGCGCTGATGCAGCCCTACAAAGCGCCAGCAACGCCGGTTGGCGTGGTGAAAGCCGCTGGCCGCAAAAAGCAGGAAAAGTGGCTGACCACGCTCGGTGAGATGGACTTTGCACCGGTCGATATGACCAGCCTGGTGATTGTCGGCAACCAAACCACCTATTGCCGCAACGGGCTGATGATTACCCCGCGAGGTTATGCAGTGTGATCCATATCTTCGGCGGAACCCGCGATGCCCGGCTGATTTGCCAGTGTTTTGAGCTGGCTGGTGAAAACTATAGCCTGTCGGTGGCCAGCGATGCAGGCAAACAGCTTGCGGGCAACCTTCAGGGCGAAGTGGTGGTCGGGCGGATGGATAGCGATGAGATGGCGGATTATCTGCAACGGCGTGGCATCCGCTGGGTGATTGATGCCTCTCACCCTTATGCCGATGCATTGAGCACCAATGTGATGAACGCCTGCCGTCGTCTAGGGTTGCGGCTGACGCGCTATCAGCGCCCAAGCGAGATTGACCAACTGTCGCATCCGCAGTTGCACAAGGTGAATACGCTGGCCGAAGCCTGCGCGTTGGCTCGGGGGATGGGCCAACGGGTGTTACTGACCACCGGCAGCAAGCAATTGGCGGAATATCAGCGTGGTTTGCCGGGGAAAACCCTGCTGGTCAGGGTGTTACCGACTGCCGAAGTGTTGGCGCAGAGCGAGGCGCTGGGGCTAGGGGTGGATAACATCATTGCCCTGCGCGGCCCGTTTAGCGCGCGCTTCAATCAGGCGCTGTACGAGTTTTGCCAGCCGGACGTGGTGATCACCAAAGAGTCCGGCAGCGAAGGGGGTTATCTGCAAAAGGTTGAACCCTGCTTGGCATTGAACATTCCCTGCATCGTGGTGCGCCGCCCGCAGCCGCTAGAAAACGAGGGGGAGCAGGTGGACTCATTGGCGGCCTTTGCACAGCTGTTGGCCTGCTGGCAGAAACATCAAGGAAAATGACATGAAAAAAGCGCTGTTAGTGATCAGTTTTGGTACCAGTTATGCGAGCACACGCGAAAAGAATATCGAAACCTGCGAGCAGCAATTGGCGGCTGGCTGTGGCGATCGCCATCTGTTTCGTGCTTTTACCTCGGAAATGATTATTCGCAAGCTGCGCCAGCGCGACGGCTTGCTGATCGATAACCCGCAGCAGGCGCTACAGCGTTTGGCGGAGGCGGGCTATCAGGATGTGGCGATCCAGTCGTTGCACATCATTAACGGCGACGAATATGAAAAAGTGGCCAGCGAAGTACGCGCCAATCGCCACCGTTTCTGGCGCTTGGTGCTGGGCAAACCGCTGCTCAGCAGCTTTGCCGACTATCAGCAACTGCTGCTGGCGTTACAGGGGCAAATGCCGCCGCTGGCCGCCGATGAGCGGGTGGTGTTTATGGGCCACGGCACCGGCCATCACGCGTTTGCTGCCTATGCCTGCCTGGATCATCTGATGGCCGCGCAGCGCTTCCCGGCGCTGGTGGGCGCGGTAGAGAGTTACCCGGAAGTGGACGGGCTGATCGCCCGCTTGCAGCAGCAGCGGGTGCGCAAAGTGCACCTGATGCCGCTGATGCTGGTGGCAGGCGATCACGCAATTAATGACATGGCCTCTGCCGATCCCGGTTCCTGGGGCTCGCAAATGGCGGCGGCGGGGATTGCCACCCAGTGCTGGCTGCAAGGGTTGGGCGAAAATCCGCTGATCCGCCAGATGTTTGCCGAACATCTGCACGCGGCCTTGTGCCATAGCCAACAGGAGGTGGCCTGATGAGCGGCAAGCTGTATGCGTTAGGCGTTGGTCCAGGGGCCAGCGATTTGCTTACCGTGCGTGCCGCCCGGTTGCTTGGTCAGCTTGATGTGCTGTATGCCCCGGCGGGCCGCAAAGGGGGCGATAGCTTGGCACTGTCGATCGTGCGGGAATATTTGTTGCCGCACACCGAGATCCGCACCTGCCATTTCCCGATGAGCGCCGATGACCTGCAAAAACAGGCGGTCTGGGACGACGTAGCGCAGCAGCTTAAGGCGGAAGTCGCGCACGGCAGACAGGTGGGTTTTATCACGCTGGGTGATGCGATGCTGTTCAGCACCTGGGTGTTTCTGCTGGCGCGCCTTGGCCGCCCGGCCTGGCTGGAGATAGTGCCGGGTGTGACCTCGTTTGCGGCGATCGCCGCGCGTGCTGCCCTGCCGTTGGCGATGGAAACGCAGTCGCTGGCGGTGATGTCCTGCACCGCAGCGGAAGCCGAGCTGGAACAGGCGTTATTAACTCACGACTGCGTGGTGTTGATGAAAGTCTATGGCCGCTTCGCCATCATTCAGGCCCTGCTGGCGCGGCTGAAACTGTTCGATCACGCGCTGCTGATGGCCGAAGCCACGCAGCCGGGCGAGCAGTGCTGGCGACGGCTGGATCAACTGCCTGCCGATCGGCCTTTGCCCTATTTCTCAACCATTCTGGTGAATAAACGTTGGCTTACCGAGGAGTAACCGATGGAAACGCAAACCAAACAGCTTTCGTTAATAGGATTGGGATTCGCGCTGTTGATGATTTTGCTGCCGCAAGATGCCTTTGCCATGCACATCATGGAGGGTTTTTTGCCGCCGCTGTGGGCGATGGCCTGGTGGCTGCTGTTTCTGCCCTGCCTGTATGTCGGGCTGCGGCGGTTGAAACAGATCGTCAGCGACGACAGCAATCAGAAGGTGCTGCTGGCGCTGTGCGCGGCGTTTATTTTCGTGCTTTCGGCGCTCAAGATCCCGTCGCTCACCGGCAGTTGTTCCCATCCTACCGGCGTAGGGTTGGCGGTGATCCTGTTCGGCCCGGCGGTGGTGGCGGTGTTGGGGGCGATCGTGCTGCTGTTTCAGGCGCTGCTGCTGGCTCATGGCGGCTTGACCACGCTCGGGGCCAACGGCATGTCGATGGCGGTGATCGGGCCGGTGGTGGGTTATCTGGTGTGGCAACTGGCCTGCAAATCCGGCCTGCGCCGCGACGTAGCGGTGTTTCTGTGTGCCACGCTGGCCGATCTGGCGGCCTATTTTGTCACCTCGGTGCAACTGGGGATGGCTTTCCCGGATCCGCAGTTTGGCATCATCGGTTCCAGCGTGAAATTTATGGGGGTGTTCTGCCTGACGCAGATCCCAATCGCCATTGCCGAAGGGTTGCTGACCGTGATGATTTATGAACAGTTGACGAAACGCCGGTTGATCCCGGCCGAGGGGCATTGAGATGAAAAAAACGCTGATCCTGCTGGCAATGGTGGCCGCACTGGTGATCATGCCGTTCTTTATCAACCACGATGGCGAATACGGTGGCTCCGATGGTGAGGCCGAAACCTTGATCCAGCAAACCTCACCGCACTATCAACCCTGGTTCGCTCCGCTGTACAAACCGGCCAGCGGTGAGATTGAAAGCCTGCTGTTTACCCTGCAAGGGTCGTTGGGAACGGCAGTGATTTTTTACATTTTGGGCTACTACCGGGGTAAGCGCCGTGGGCATGCTGGGGATTGATCAACTGAGTGAAAAAAGCCGCTGGCAGCAGCGGGACCCGCGGGCCAAGCTGGCGCTGTATGGCCTGTTTCTGCTGCTGGCGATGGTGTTGCCACCGCGCTATCAGGCGCTGTTGCTGGTGATTATCGCACTGCTGACCTGCTACCTGCTGCGCATCGGCCCGATGCGTTATCTGCGCTGGCTGGCGATCCCGCTGACTTTTCTGTTGGTGGGGATGCTGACCATTATGCTCTCGGTGGCCCGGCAGCCGGATAGCCTGTGGTGGGGCGTGCAGGTGGGGAACTTCTGGTTGGGTATCGATCGCGCTGGGTTAGTAACGGCCAATCACACCCTGTGGCGTAGCCTGGCCGCGCTGGCCGCCACCTTCTGGTTTGTGCTGAACACGCCGTTTCCACAACTGATCCAGTTGCTCAAGCGTTGCCATGCGCCGCGCCTGCTGACGGAGCAAATCCTGCTCACCTGGCGGTTTATCTTTATTTTTATCGAAGAGGCGGCGGCGATCCACCGCGCTCAGTCGCTGCGCTTTGGCTATGTGTCGCTGGGCAGCAGTTACCGTTCGATGGCGATGCTGGTGAGCATGTTATTTACCCGCGTGATGATCCGCTATCAGCAGATGATTATCGCGCTGGATGTCAAACTGTATCAGGGGGATTTCCCGCTGTGAGAGCAGGCCGCCGATGTTAAGTACCCGACAATTAAGCTTCAGCTATCAGGATGAACCGGTGTTGCAGGATTTGACGCTGGATTTTGGCCAGCATGCGGTCACCGGGTTGTTGGGGGCGAATGGCTGTGGGAAATCGACGCTGTTGATGAACCTGACCGGTATACTGCGCCCGCAGCAGGGCGCGGTGCTGTGGCAGGGGGAGGCGCTCGATTACGGCAAGGCCAGCCTGCGGGCGCTGCGCCAGCGGGTGACCACCGTGTTTCAAGACCCGGAACAGCAGCTGTTTTATACCGACATCGACAGCGATATCGCCTTCAGCCTGCATAATCTGGGGATGGATCGGCAGCAGATTACCGAGCGGGTGGATCGGGCGCTGACGCTGGTGGATGCGCAGGGTTTTCGGCATAAATCGATACAGAATTTGAGCCACGGGCAGAAAAAACGGGTGGCGATTGCTGGTGCGCTGGTGATGGAAGCAGAATACCTGCTGTTGGATGAGCCCACCGCCGGGCTGGATCCGGCGGGGCGGCAGCAGATGATCGCTATCATCGAGCGGATCGTCGCCGAAGGTAAACGGGTAATTATCTCCAGCCATGATATTGATTTGATTTATCATATTTGTGATTACCTGTATGTCCTTTCTCATGGACGGCTGGTTTGCGCCGGGGAAACGGCGCAGGTTTTCTTGCAGCAGGAACAATTAACTGCCGCCGGGTTGGTGCAACCCTGGCTGGTAAAATTGCACAGTGAGCTGGGGTTGCCGCTGTGTAAAACGGAACAACAGCTGTTTGCGCTGCTGCGCCAGCGTGAGGTGGAGAAAGGGTGATGAAACTGTCCGTAATGGTGCAGGGAACGGCGTCGGACGTCGGCAAAAGCGTGTTGGTGGCCGGTTTGTGCCGGATATTTGCGCAGGATGGTTACCGCTGCGCGCCGTTTAAATCGCAGAATATGGCGCTCAATTCCGGCATCACCGCCAACGGTGAAGAGATGGGACGGGCGCAGATTTTTCAGGCCGAGGCGGCAGGCATTGCGCCTGACGTGCGGATGAACCCGGTGCTGCTGAAGCCCACCAGCGATCGCAAAGCGCAGGTGGTGCTGATGGGCAAAGTGGCCTGCGATATGGATGCGGTCAGCTATCACCACTATAAGCCGCAATTGCAGCAACAGATTGGTGAGGTTTATTACAGCCTGCTTAACGACTATGACGTGGTGGTGCTGGAAGGGGCGGGTAGCCCGGCGGAAATCAACCTGCGTGATCGGGATATCGTCAATATGGGCATGGCGGCGATCGCTAAGACGCCGGTGCTGCTGGTGGCGGATATCGATCGCGGCGGCGTTTTTGCTGCCATTTACGGCACGCTGGCGCTGCTGCGGCCCGAAGAGAAAGCGCGGGTCAAAGGGGTGATCATCAATAAATTCCGTGGCGATATCGCGTTGCTCCAGTCGGGATTAGAGCAGATCGAAGCTTTGACCGGCGTGCCGGTACTGGGGGTGATGCCTTGGCTGAATATCGATCTGGAAGATGAAGACGGTGTGGCGTTGCAAAACGGTAAATACCGCCCGGCAGGGGAACACTTGTTAGATATTGCGGTAGTGCAGCTACCGCATATCGCCAATTTTACCGATTTTAACGCTCTGGCGGCTCAGCCGGGCGTGGCGCTGCGTTATGTCACAAATCCTGCGGCGTTGGCCGGTGCCGATCTGATTATTCTGCCGGGCAGCAAAAACACGCTGGGGGATTTGCAGTGGTTACAGCACAGCGGCTTGGCGGCGGCGTTGCTGGCACAGCATCAGGCCGGGACGCCGATTATCGGCATCTGTGGCGGTTATCAGATGCTGGGTAAACAGATTATTGATGGTGTGGAGTCCGGCGTGGCGCAAATGGCAGGCTTGGGGTTGCTGGATGTAGAAACCCAGTTCGCACGGGAAAAGGTGACCACCCAGGTGGCCGCGCGCTGTCAGCCTGCGCTACCCGGTATTTTATCCGCTTGCGCCGAGCAGGTGCTGGCCGGTTACGAAATCCATATGGGAACCACGCAGTTGGGGGCGCAAGCACAGTCTTTTGCCCGTTTAACCCAGCGCAATGGTGAACCGGAGTGCGCCTTTGATGGCGCGGTGAACCGCGCGGGCAACGTGATGGGCAGCTATATTCATGGTCTGTTTGACAGTGGTCCTTTCAGCCGCGCCTTGTTGAATGGGTTACGCAGCAGGAAAGGACTGCCGATTGATGAGGGGGCAGCATTGGACTATACCCAGTATAAACAGCAGCAGTTTGATATTTTGGCCGATGCGATGCGGGAACATATTGATATAGCGGCTATTTACCGCATCATGAGCAGCTATAAAGAGGAGTAATACTAGCTAGTACTAACCAGTTCCCTCCCCTTTAGGGCTGTCTCTTGTTCACATCTTGAGGTAGGGGAATGAGTGTTTATTTAGGTCGCTAGACATATTGTGTACACATTGGCAATGTGATGAACGCGCCGCCCGTTGCGCGGTCGCTTATGCGCCGTGTCT
>JBAQHZ010000197.1:0-4727 GCA_049288585.1 Chania sp. | reverse complement strand
GTCAATAATTCCATCATCTCTCCTGTTCTCTATTCACTCTGGGCAACCCGTCAACGTTAGCCTTGCTAACCAAACAGCGTCAAGGGCGATAATCGCTATAGTGTGCGTATATCGCACATAATTGAATCCCGATTGATTTGCAATCAGATTTTGTGATCAGAACACGGTTTTCACGCGCTAACTTGCTGCCTGCAACGCGAAATGGGCGATTATCGGATACACTGTGCGAAATCCGCAGATACCGACAGGGAACTGACCATGACGCGCAACGCCTCCCCCGACACCTCCACCGAAGACCACAGTTTTGTCGCTGGCAGCAGCAACGATCCGTTCAAGGGTGACCCAAATTTTATGACTTCACTTGCGCGCGGTCTGGAGGTGATCCAAGCGTTCACACCGCAGCGGCGGCTGATGTCGATCTCGCAAATCAGCCAGAAAACCGGCATCCCGCGCGCCGCAGTACGCCGGTGCCTATACACGCTCAATAAACTGGGGTTTGTTTACGCACAGGACGGCAAAAACTTCGAACTGCGCCCGCGCATTCTGACGCTTGGCCACCCTTATCTGGCCTCGACTCCGTTGGCCAAAGCCACTCAGCCGGTGCTGAAACACATCAGCCAGATGCTTAATGAGTCCTGCTCAATCGCCACGCTGGACGGTGACGACATTCTGTATATTGCCCGCGCCTCCAGCTCACGCATTATGAGCATCGATCTGGACATCGGCAGCCGGTTACCCGCCTTTGCCACCTCGATGGGGCGCGTGTTGATCGCCCATTTACCGCCGGAAGCGCTGAATAATTATCTCAAGCGCGTCAGCCTGGTGCGTTACACGCAGTACACCGTTGCCAGCATCAGCAGCCTGAAAGAAGAGCTGAAAAAAGTACGGGCGCAAGGTTACGCTATCAACGATCAGGAATTGGAAATCGGCCTGCGTTCAATTGCTGTGCCGATCCTGGCAGCAGACGGCAGCGTAGGTGCCGCATTGAACGTCGGGGTGCAGGCTGGGTTGGTGCCGGTCAGCGAATTAACCGAACGCATTCTGCCAGCGCTGCGCGACGGGGCTCAGGAGCTGTCGCTGCTGTTATCCTAGCTTCAAATATTGCAGCCCTTGCGGGCTGCGGTGGGTGATTAAAATGGCAAACCAACATAGTTTTCTGCCAGCATCGTCATGGCGCTGCGCGATTTAACCATATATTGCAGTTCAGACAGTTGCAGGCGCTGCTGGAACGAACTGCTTTCCCCTTGGGTATGCAGCATATTGGTCATCCACCAGGAAAAATGCTCAGCGCGCCATACCCGTTGCAGTGCCTGTTCGCTGTAAGCATCCAGATGTGACCAGTTGCGCTGGCGATACAGGCTTTCTAGTGCCTGAGCCAGCAGGCGTACATCGGCCATTGCCAGGTTTAACCCTTTCGCTCCGGTCGGCGGCACAATGTGCGCCGCATCCCCGGCCAGCAACAGACGCTTATAGCGCATCGGTTCGGTCACAAAGCTGCGCATGCCCACCACGTTTTTCTGGAAGATCTTGCCCTGCTTTAACGACCAACCGTCACGGTTTTCCAACCGGGCTTCCAGTTCGCTCCAGATCCGGTCATCAGACCAATCTTCCACCTTTTCCTGCGGATCGCACTGAAAATACATGCGTTGCACCTGTGCAGAACGCGTACTGATCAGAGCAAAACCGCGCGCATGGCGGGCATAGATCAGTTCGTCGCAAGAAGGTGGCGCTTCCACCAAAATACCAAACCAGCCAAAGGGGTAGACGCGGGTGTAATCCTTACGCAATCCTCCTGGCATCGCGGCCCGGCAGATACCGTGAAAACCGTCACAGCCGATGATAAAATCGCAGCTAATGATGTGGTCTTCGTCAAGATGACGATAGTGGATCTGCGGACGTTCGCTCTCAAGCTGCTGCAACGATACCTGTTCCACTTCAAACAGCAGCTGCCCCTGTGCCGCCTGACGTGCGGCGATCAGGTCTTTCAACACTTCATGCTGGGCGTAAACGGTAATTTCTCTGTCGGTCAGTTCAGTCAAATCAATACGGTGCTGGTTGCCATCAAACGCCAGCCGAATCCCTTGATGTTTGGCCCCTTCACGCGCCAAACGTGCGCCCAAACCCGTCTGGTTGAGCAAGTCGACCGTTCCCTGTTCCAACACACCTGCGCGAATAGTTGACTCAACCGCTTGCTGGCTGCGTGTCTCTATCACCACAGATTCGATCCCTTGCAAGTGCAGCAGATGAGAAAGCATCAGGCCAGCTGGCCCGGCGCCCACAATCCCTACTTGTGTTTGTCTATGCACAACGTTCTCCTTATTGAGCCTTGTTCAGAGAGCCCAGCAATGCAGGTTCCCTGAGGGAAAAATGTTTAACCATCAACGCCAGCGCGGCGACCAGTGCCGGGATCGCCAGCAGGGTAAAGATCACGCTGAACGACAGTTGCAGTTGCATCAGCAATCCGCCGCTCATCGCGCCAAGAATGCCGCCAAAGCGCCCAATGCCCAACATCCAGGCCACTCCGGTGGCGCGGCCGTTGGTCGGATAAAAACCGGCGGCCAGTGCGGGCATGGATGACTGCGCACCATTCATGCAAACACCAGCAATAAACACCACGCCCCCCATCAGCAGCGGGTTGGTATTAACAAAGCCGATAGCAAATACGAACAGCGCGGTAAGGAGATAACCGACGGCCACCACCTTGTGTGGATTCATCCGGTCCATCAACCAGCCCATTGCCAACACCCCAATACCGCCGCCCAAGGGGAATAGCGCCGTAATCACCGACGCCTGCCGCAGAGAAGCACCCGTCTCACGGATCAGCAGCGGTAGCCAACTGGTCAGCAGATAGAAAATCATCAGCCCCATAAAGTAGGTCAGGCATAGCATCAGGGTGCCACGTAGGTAATGCGGGGAGAAGATCACCCGCAGCGCGGATTTCTCCGTTTTTTCGCCCTGTTCATTCAGCGTAAAACGCAGCGGTGCCGCCCACTGTTGCGGCGAAATGCGGCGCAGCACGGCAGTAATGCGTTCTGCCGCATAACCGTGCAGCACCATAAAGCGCACCGACTCGGGCAAGGCGGCCATCAGCACCAGCGCCAACAGCAATGGGGCCACACCGCCCAAGATAAACACGCTTTGCCAGCCAAAATGCGGGATCAACCAGGCAGAAACAAAGCCGCCCAGTGAAGATCCCAAGGGGAAGCCGCAGAACATCAGATTCACCAGTAGGGCACGGCGGCGTTCGGGAGCATATTCCGACATCAACGTCGCGGCGTTAGGCATGGCAGCCCCCAACCCCAATCCGGTGAGGAAACGGAGTAAAGTCAGCATCGATAAATTGGTGGCAAAAGCGGTCAGCAGGCTAAAGCCACCAAAGACCAGCAGCGAGAGAATCAATACTTTTCTGCGGCCAATACGATCCGCCAATGGCCCGGCGGTCAATGCCCCGACGGCAAGGCCAACCAACGCCGCGCTCATCACCGGGCCCAGCGAGGTTTTTTCAATCCCCCACTCCTGCACTAGCGAAGCCGCAATGTAACCGACGATCGCCGTGTCAAAACCGTCCAGAGCAACCGTTAAAAAGCACATCGCCAGTATCCACCACTGATAGGGTGAGAATCGGCTGTTATTGATCAGTGCTTGAACATCAATCGTGTTTTCATGTGGCATAGAGCGCTTCCTTGGTTGGCTGAGCTACTGTGACCATAAGGGAACGCGAGGCAAGAACCTGAGAATCCCTTCTTCAATGCGCGATAATCGGACAACGGTGCGTCAATCGCCTTTAAAGGAAAACACCGACACTAAAAAGTTTCAATATTGTTAAATTAATTACTGTGCGAACACCGAACACATACGCGTCGCCGAGTTAATAATTTCATTTAAAAACAAATTATTATGAAGTTAAGGCGTGGGAATAGACATCGAGCTTATGTGACTCAATTAACATTTCATTAATCATCTAGCTCAGTGGCTATTCATTCAACGCGGAGTGTCTTGCTGATAGCTTTATCAAAGGCAGGGTTTAGAGGCCTAATAAGTGACAATGTCACTCGACTTGCCTGCATGTGTGCAACTAATGGTTACATTAATGCAACATTAAAACATAAGCATTAGCGAATTATTAACTAAAATAAAAGTGTTGGTATCGCGCCAACACCAGTGAATGTTTGATAACTTCGCCCTGAGCACCTCTACCCTGCTCAGGGCTTTTTTTTGATCTGTGAGCAAACTCTGCCAACCCACTGTAATGAAATAAAAGTCACCGCTTGTTTACCACTAACCTGCTACACATCAACAGCAGACTGTAGCTTGTGGCAAACGACCGAGTGATACCATTAGCCTGCGTAGTTATTTTCGGAAAGTTCTTAATACGCAGCGCCAACAAGATGCACTTTTCTAAACTAAGCTCTAAGTGTTGGTAACGTCCAACATAATAATAATTGACTACTTTAATACGCCTCGCCCTGTACGATCATCCCTGAACAGGGCTTTTTTTTGTCTGTTCGTTATAGGCTTTTATTTTTGGTGGTTGAAATTAATAATGCCCCGACTAATCGGCAATGCCGATCAGTTAAGGCTAACCAGTTCCCTCTCCCTCGGCTGTCTCTTGTTCACATCTTGAGGTAGGGGAATGAGTGTTTATTTAGGTCGCTAGACATATTGTGTACACATTGGCAATGTGATGAACGCGCCGCCCGTTGCGCGGTCGCTTATGCGCCGTGTCT
>JBAQHZ010000196.1:0-9637 GCA_049288585.1 Chania sp. | reverse complement strand
ATGTTCACCTGTTTCTTCCTGTGTTTTTCACCCACGGATTTCCTGCCTAAGGATATCACCTTAGCCGGTGCACGCCATACGCCGATTACCGGCAGCACGCCTTGATTGCGCACAAATTCCCGACAATTTAAAAAAATTCGCTACCAATATCACACCGTGCGCGACAAATCTGCCATTCGTGCGTGTGTCTCGGTATCTTGTGCTATTGTTTCATCATTATGACGCATGGCTATAAATTTTAACTCACAAAGATTGCATAAGTATTCTGTGGAAGTTAACATTCGCGACATCAATGTCTATTCAATTCCGGCGCATGAGTATTCAACTAAAAGATATCAATTGCTTTTACGGCGCGCATCAGGCGCTGTTTAACATCACGCTGGATTGCCCAGCAGGGGAAACCTTAGTGCTGCTTGGTCCAAGCGGCGCGGGGAAAAGCTCGTTGTTGCGGGTACTGAACCTGCTCGAAATGCCACGTTCAGGCCAACTGCAGATCGCGGGCAATCAATTCGATTTTAAGCACGCGCCGGGTGAAAAAGCCATCCGTGAGCTGCGCCAGAATGTCGGCATGGTATTCCAACAATATAATCTCTGGCCCCACCTGACCGTGGTGCAGAATCTGATCGAAGCTCCTTGCCGCGTGCTTGGCTTGACCAAGGCACAAGCGATGGAGCGTGCCGATAAGTTGCTCAAGCGCCTGCGCCTGACCGACTTTGCCGATCGTTTCCCGCTGCATCTTTCCGGTGGTCAGCAACAGCGCGTAGCCATTGCTCGTGCGTTGATGATGGAACCCCAGGTGTTGCTGTTCGATGAGCCAACCGCCGCGCTGGATCCGGAAATTACCGCCCAGATTGTCAGCATCATTCGCGAACTGGCCGGTACCGGTATCACTCAGGTGATTGTCACCCACGAAGTTGAAGTCGCGCGTAAAACCGCCAGCCGTGTGGTGTATATGGAAAACGGTCATATCGTGGAACAGGGCGATGCCAGCCACTTTGCGCAGCCGCAAACCGCTGAATTTGCCAACTACTTATCACACTAATAAATTGATTTGCTGTTTTTAGGGGAGTTTGCGATGAAAAAATTCATCATTGCCGCCGTTATGGCTGGCATCAGTGTTTCCGCCTCTGCGGCTGATACCGTCCGTTTTGCTATGGAGGCTTCCTATCCTCCGTTCGAATCTATCGGTGCGGACAATAAAATCCAGGGCTTTGACGTCGATCTGGCTAATGCCTTGTGTAAAGAGATTCAGGCCGACTGTAGCTTCACCAACCAGGCCTTTGACAGCCTGATCCCCAGCCTGAAGATTAAGCGCTTCGATGCGGTAATATCTGGGATGGATATCACCCCTGAGCGTGAAAAGCAGGTGCTGTTCACCCAACCTTACTATGCCAACTCGGCGTTGTTCATCGTCCAGAAAGGCAAAGTGGCCGACGCAGCTGCGCTGAAAGGCAAACGCGTTGGCGTGCAAAACGGCACCACTCACCAGAAATACCTGACCGACAAGCATCCGGAAATCACCACCGTGCCTTATGACAGCTATCAGAACGCCATTCTGGATCTGAAAAATGGCCGTGTTGATGCCGTATTCGGTGATAGCGCCGTGGTGAACGATTGGCTGAAGCAGAATGCGGAGTTGGCTACCCTGGGTGACAAAGTGACGGACAAAGGTTACTTCGGCACCGGGCTGGGCATCGCCGTACGCCTGCAAAATACCGAACTGCAGGGCAAATTCAACACCGCCCTGGACAAAATCAAACAGGATGGGACTTACGAAACCATCTACAAAAAATGGTTCCAGCAGTAATCATCATCCATGAATGAAATCCAACCTTTAGCAAGCGCCGCCGGGATGACCGTCGGCCTTGCCGTTTGTGCCCTGGCCCTCGGGCTGATCCTGGCGATGCTGTTTGCCGTCTGGGAGTCATCACGCTGGAAAGTGGTCAGTTGGCTCGGCACCGCCTGGGTGACCCTGCTGCGCGGCTTGCCGGAAATTCTGGTAGTGCTGTTCATCTATTTCGGTTCATCGCAGCTGTTACTGATGCTGTCGGATGGCTTTACCCTGAATTTTGGCCTGTTCCAGTTGCCGGTACAGTTGGCTATCGATAACTTCGACGTCAGCCCGTTCCTGTGCGGCGTGATTGCCCTAGCCCTGCTCTATTCGGCCTATGCCTCACAAACGCTGCGTGGCGCGCTGAAAGCGGTGCCACAGGGCCAATGGGAGTCCGGCCAGGCGCTAGGTCTGGGGAAAGCGGCGATCTTCTTCCGCCTGATCATGCCGCAGATGTGGCGTCACGCGTTGCCTGGATTAGGCAACCAATGGTTGGTGTTGTTGAAGGATACCGCGCTGGTATCGCTGATCAGCGTCAATGATTTGATGCTGCAAACCAAGAGTATCGCCACCCGTACTCAGGAGCCGTTTACCTGGTATGTGATCGCAGCGGCGATCTATTTGGTTGTTACCCTGCTCAGCCAGTACATCCTCAAACGGATCGAACTCCGTACGACGCGTTTTGAACGGGGGCCATCCTGATGCTTGAGTTCTTACCCGAGATCCTCAAAGGGCTGCACACCAGCCTGACGCTGACCATTGTGGCGCTGTTTGTTTCGCTGCTGTTGTCGCTGCTGCTGACGGTGATCCTGACGCTGAAAACGCCGGTGCTCACCCCATTGGTGAAGATCTACATTACGTTGTTCACCGGTACTCCGTTGCTGGTGCAGATCTTCTTGATCTACTACGGCCCAGGCCAGTTCCCGGCGATCCGCGAATATCCATGGCTGTGGAGCCTGCTTTCACAACCCTGGCTGTGTGCGATGATCGCGCTGGCGCTGAACAGCGCGGCCTATACCACCCTGCTGTTCCACGGTGCGGTGCGCGCTATCCCGGCAGGCCAATGGCAGTCTTGCGAAGCACTGGGCATGTCACGCAAACAAACGCTGCGAATTCTGCTGCCGTTTGCCTTCAAGCGTGCGCTGTCGTCATATTCCAATGAGGTGGTACTGGTATTCAAAAGTACCTCGCTGGCTTATACCATTACGCTGATGGAAGTGATGGGCTACAGCCAACTGATGTATGGCCGCACTTATGATGTGATGGTGTTCGGCGCCGCCGGTATCGTTTACCTGTGCGTCAACGGTTTGCTGACGTTACTGATGCGCCTGATCGAGCGCCGCGCACTGGCATTTGAACGCCGCAACTGATCCTACCCTGCTCTATCCAGCCCTGCTCAATGCGGGGCTTTTTTATCCGCTAAATTAAATTTTAAGTCATTTAAATTGCATATAAATTCATTAAATGGCATATTTATCAGTATAGCCATCCAAAATACCGCCAGGTAAAAACCAATGATGGCGCGATAAAACCATTTTTGACAGGAGTTTTGCACATGAAAAAGCTATTGCTTGCCGCCACGATGCTGGCCGGGATCGCCTTTAACGCCAGCGCTGCGGATACCATCCGTTTTGCCTCTTCGGCCACCTATCCGCCGTTCGAATCTCTGGATGCCAGTAACCAGATCGTCGGTTTTGATATCGATCTGGCCAAGGCGCTGTGTAAACAGATGCAAGCTGAATGCACCTTTACCAATCATGCATTTGATAGCCTGATCGCCGCGCTGAAATTCAAAAAATACGATGCGGTAATTTCTGGGATGGACATCACGCCAGAGCGCAGCAAGCAGGTTTCTTTCACTCAGCCGTACTATGCCAACTCGGCGATCGTGATCGCCGAAAAAGGGAAGTTCAACTCGCTGGCCGATTTGAAAGGCAAAAAGGTCGGGATGGAGAACGGCACTACTCATCAGAAATACATGCAGGATAGACATCCTGATATCAATACCGTCTCTTATGACAGCTACCAGAATGCCGTTCTGGAGCTGAAAAACGGCCGTATCGATGGCGTATTCGGTGATACTGCGGTGGTCAACCAATGGCTGAAGACGAGCCCGACGCTGGCACCGGTGGGTGAGCATGTCACCGACGCCGCCTACTTTGGCACCGGGTTAGGGATTGCTGTGCGCCCAGATAATCAGGCGCTGTTGGCCAAACTGAATACCGCTCTGGAAGCCATCAAGGCAGACGGTACCTACAAAGCGATCAACGATAAGTGGTTCCCACAGTAAAGCTATCGTGTTGAATAGCAAAGGGTCAGGCCATGAAAAGCCTGGCCCTTGTTACTTGCGCACCAGCAGTGCCAACACTTCATAATGTGCGGTATGTGGGAACATATCGAACAGTTGCACACGCTCAATACGGTAATCCACTAACATCGCGATATCTTTCGCCATGCTCTGCGCATTACAGCTCGAATAGAGAATATACCCCGGCGCCATGCGGTTGAGATAATCACACAGGTCTTTACCAATCCCCCGGCGCGGTGGGTTCACCACCACCAGTTCAGGAACGCTGCCTTCTGCGGTAGCGAAACGAGTCGAATCCAGCGCCTGGAAATCAACCTGCTGTAAACCCAGCGTTTGTGCCGATTGCCTGGCACAGGCGATGGCCTCGGCGCTGATCTCGATACCGGTCAGGCGCGTTTGCAACTGCGCGCAGTGCAAACCAAAGCCGCCCACGCCGCAAAACAGATCCCACATGCTGCTAATATCCAAAGCATGCACCCAATCGCGCGCGGTCGCGTACAGGCGGCTGGCAACCTGCGGGTTAGTCTGGAAAAAACTCTGTGGGCGAATATATAGCGGTATCTGATTGAACTGCTCTTCCAACGCTTGCTGTTCGGTCAACGGGATTTCGCATTCCCCCTCCATGATCGCCATATGCACTGGCTGAATATTGGCGGAGATGACCTGCAACTGCGGTAACTGCTGCTGTAACCAAGGCAAAGCAGCACGCAGTTGCGCCAGCTTGCTCTCTGAACGCAGCACAAAGCGCAGCATCATGCCGCCATTACAGGTGCTTTCGGTCAGCAGTAAAAATTTCAGCTCACCGCGCTTACGCGCCACGTTGTAGGGCGTTAACCCAGCACGGGCAATAAAGCTTTTTAATAGGCTAAATACCGGTGCAAAACTGGCGGGATAGAGCGGGCATGCGCACAAATCAACCGGCGAGCCATCACGGTGCAACATCCCCAACAGCGGGCGTTCAACGCTGCCGCTGACCACCATTTTCGCCTTGTTGCGGAAGGCACTTTGCTCACCGGCAACCGGCTCCAGCCACTGCGCAACCGAGTGCTCAGCCAGCAGCGATTGCAGGTGATGCTGTTTTTCAGCCAGTTGCTGCGGGTAAGGTTTTTCCAGCCACTGACAGGAACGGCAGGTGCCCGCCGCGTACAAAGCGCAATGCATGAATATTAACCGTGAAATCAGGATGACTAATAAGGGCGCAGATTGTAGCACTGTATACCCACAAAAACTTACTTGTGAGCGATGAAAAAGCGCCGCCTGGTCAGGCGGCGCGTTGAGTCAGCTTAATCGCTAAATAAGGCGTTCAGCCACGGGCAGCCCTTTGCAGCTCACGCGCACGCTGTTTCTCTGCGCGCGCCATAAACCACCAGGCAATAAAACCGATCACACCGACCACCAGCAGGATCAGCGTCGCCAAGGCGTTAATTTCCGGGTTGACCCCCATACGCACGCTGGAGAACACCAGCATCGGCAGCGTAGTGGCGCCTGGCCCAGCAACGAAGCTGGCGATCACTAAATCATCCAGCGACAGGGTAAACGCCAGCATCCAGCCGGAGATCAGCGCTGGAGCAATCATTGGCAAGGTGATGACAAAGAACACTTTCAGCGGCGTTGCCCCCAGATCCATCGCAGCTTCTTCGATCGAACGATCAAGCTCACGCAAACGCGAACTGATCACCACAGAGACATAAGCGGTACAGAAAGTGACGTGTGCCAGCCAGATGGTGAACATACCGCGCTCTGCTGGCCAGCCAAACGCATGCCCCATGGCAACAAACAGCAACAGCAACGACAGACCGGTAATCACGTCCGGCATTACCAGCGGTGCCGTCAGCATAAAGGCAAAACCGGTTGACCCACGGAAACGACCAAAACGCACCATCACCATCGCAGCAATGGTACCGAGGATCACCGCCGCCGTGGCCGATGCCGCCGCAATGGTCAGGCTCAAGCCAACGGCGCTGATCATCGCCGAATCATTGAACAACTCGATATACCAACGGATTGACCACCCTGCCCAAACGGTGACCAACTTTGAGCTGTTAAACGAGTAAATCACCAGCATCAGCATTGGCGCATAGAGGAAGGTGAAACCTATCACCAGAATGGCGATACGCCATGGTGAACGCACGACCGGCAAGTTATTCATCCCTGCCCTCCCATTTCCTTGTTCTGGTGCTTGTGGAACCAGATAATCGGTACAATCAACAGCAACAGCATGATAGTGGCAACCGCCGAGGCTACCGGCCAGTCACGGTTATTGAAGAACTCCTGCCACAGCACGCGGCCGATCATGATGCTATCCGGCCCACCGAGCAGTTCCGGGATCACAAACTCCCCCACCGCCGGGATAAATACCAGCATCGAACCGGCAATAATGCCGCCGCGCGTCAATGGCACAATCACGCTGAAAAAGGTTTTCAGCGGCTTGGCACCGAGATCCAACGAAGCTTCCACCAGCGAATAATCGAGACGCGTTAATGCGGTATAAATCGGCAACACCATAAATGGCAGATAGGAATAAACCACGCCGATATACACCGCCAGATTGGTATGGAGGATCACCAACGGCTGATCGATCACCCCTAACCACATCAGGAAATTATTCAGCACGCCGTTATTTTTCAGGATCCCCATCCAGGCATACACGCGGATCAGGAACGACGTCCAAGACGGTAAAATCACCAGCAACAGCAGAATATTACGGGTCGATGACTTACTGTGTGCCACCGCCCACGCCAGCGGGTAGCCGATCGCCAGGCAGCATAGCGTGGAAACAGCCGCAATCTGCAAGGATTGCAGATAAGCATCGATATACAGCGGATCCTCGGCCAGCAGCAGATAGTTGGCAAAGTTCAGCGCGATATCAAGCTTGCTATCCGCCCAACTCATCAGATCGGTATAAGGCGGGACTGCCAGCGCCAGTTCCGAGAGGCTGATCTTGAACACGATCAGGAATGGCAGCATAAACAGCAGCACCAGCCACAGGTACGGTAACGCGATCACCAGTTTGCGGCCATGAACCATCTGCAAACGCTGGATAAAGGCTTTTAGCGCACCGGGCGTGCCTGCCGGGGGCTCCGGCGTACGTTCAGAAAGCAATGTCATAATAGTTTACTCCTTACCTTCTCAACTACACCGTCAAGACCACACAGCTATCGGTTTCCCAGCATAGGCGCACTTCGTCACCCCAGGTTGGCATCCCTTTACGGAAGCGATGACCATTCTGCAACTGAGCGCTGATCATCTGCCCGCTGAGCAATTTCACGTGGTAGATCGACAAATCGCCCAGGTAAGCAATATTAACCACCTCACCGACGGCAAAGTTACAGCCATCTTCCGGCAGATCTTCGCACAGCATGATTTTTTCTGGGCGCAGAGCCACCTGGATCGGCACCCCGTCCACCACCGAGGAGTCAGGATCCACTTTCAATGCATGGCGCAGGCCGGGGCTTTGCAGGATCAGGGCATCATCCCGCCGCTCTTGCAGCACGCAGTCGAACACGTTAACCGAGCCGATGAATTCGGCGCTGAAACGGCAGTTCGGATGCTCATAAATCTCTTCCGGCTCACCAATCTGCACGAATTTCCCACGGTTCATGATGGCAATACGCCCGGCCATGGTCATCGCCTCTTCCTGATCGTGGGTCACCATCACGCAGGTCACGCCCACGCGCTCCAGGATATCCACCACCTCAAGCTGCATGCGATCGCGCAGTTTTTTATCCAATGCCCCCATAGGTTCATCCAGCAGCAGCAGTTTTGGCCGTTTAGCCAAGCTGCGTGCCAGTGCCACGCGCTGACGCTGGCCACCGGAAAGCTGATGCGGCTTACGCTTCGCATATTCCTGCATGTGCACCAGAGAAAGCATCTCCGTGACGCGTTCGTTGATTTCCGCACGCGGCATTTTGTCCTGCTTTAGGCCAAAAGCGATATTTTGTTCCACCGTCATATGCGGGAATAGAGCATAAGACTGGAACATCATGTTCACCGGGCGTTGATAAGGCGGGACGTGGGACATGTCCTGACCATCAAGAACAATCTGCCCTGCGGTTGGCTGTTCAAAGCCAGCCAGCATGCGCAACAGCGTGGATTTTCCGCAACCGGAAGGGCCAAGTAGCGCAAAGATTTCGCCTTTATAGATCGTCAGGCTGACGTCTTCGACCGCATTCTGGCCATCAAAGGTTTTGGTAAGGTTACGAATTTCCAGCAGAGGGGTGAATACCTTCTGCGATTTGGCTTGAGGACGAGGAATGGCGTCGTTCAATCGGGGTGCTCTCCGGTTAAAGCAGTACAAATAACCACAGCAATTGCCATGGCCCAAAATGGCAAAGCAGGCGGGAATAACCCCCGCCTGCTGGTCAGATAATATCAAGCCCTACCTGCAGAGCTTTTAAACATTACTTCCCGCTTTTAACTTTAGTCCAGGCGCGGGTAATAACACGGTCAACTTTCGGTGACTGTACGTTCAGTGCAAACAGCTTGGCACGAATATCCGCTGGCGGATAAATGTTTGGATTATCACGCACCTCGGCCTTAACCAACGGGGTGGCTTCATTCACCGCGTTGGCATAAAAGACGTGGTTGCTGATGTCGGCGATGATTTCCGGCTTCAGCAGGAAGTTCAGGAACTGATAGGCCGCATCTTTGTTTTTCGCATCTGCTGGCATTGCGAACATGTCAAAATAAGCCAGTGCCCCTTCTTTCGGGATGGTATAGGCCACATTCACACCGTTCTTCGCTTCCTTGGCACGGTTGGCTGCCTGCATCACGTCACCGGACCAGCCGATCGCCACACAGATATCCCCGTTCGCCAGATCGTTAATGTATTGCGAAGAGTGGAAATAACGGATGTTCGGGCGCAATTTCATCAGTAAATCGTTCGCAGCCCCGGTGTAATCTTCCGCATTTGTGCTGTTCGGATCTTTGCCCAGATAGTGCAGTATGGTGGCATACACTTCGCTTGGCGCATCCAGGAACGACACACCGCAGCTTTTGAGTTTTTCCAAGTTTTCCGGTTTGAGGATCAGATCCCAACTGTTAACCGGCGCATCTTTACCCAGCACGGCTTTCACCTTGTCGACGTTATAGCCGATACCGGTTGTCACCATCATGTAAGGGATGCCGTACTTGTTGTCTTTATCGTTGTTGGCCACCAATTTCAGCATCTCAGGGGCGAGATTTTTGTAATTGGGTATCTTGCTCTTGTCCAGCGGTTCAAAAATACCGGCTTTGGACTGGCGCTCAAGGAAGTTAGACGAAGGCACCACCAGATCATAACCGGTACTGCCCGCCATCAATTTGCCTTCCAATACTTCATTGGAGTCAAAGACGTCATACACCACTTTAATGCCAGTTTCTTTCTGGAATTTAGCGAGGGTATCCGGCGCAATATAGTCGGACCAATTGTAGATGTGCAGCGTATTCTCCGTGGCTGATGCGGTGACGGAAGCCGCCATCAGCAAACCGGCGACAACACCCGATAACCACTTTTTACG
>JBAQHZ010000195.1:0-3028 GCA_049288585.1 Chania sp. | reverse complement strand
TCCGTATACTGTGTGAAAGCTGTCAGGCGGCTAGCGCAGGCCGTTAGCTCAGGGGGCGGGGAATATAAAAGCAAAAAAGCCTGAACGTGAATTCAGGCTTTCTTTTTGGATATGGCGGTGAGGTCGGGCTTGATTCGCTGCGCTCATCCTTCGGGCGGCCTGCGGCCGTCCAAAATGGCAGGCCATTTTGTCGAACCCTGTCGAGGATTCTCACCCCTCCCGGTGCGGGGAATATAAAAGCAAAACAGCCTGAACGTGAATTCAGGCTTTCTCTTTGAATATGGCGGTGAGGGAGGGGTTCGAACCCTCGATACACTTACGCGTACACACACTTTCCAGGCGTGCTCCTTCAGCCACTCAGACACCTCACCATATTGTTATCGGCAACGCTTTGCGCTGGCGATGGGCGCTAATGTAGGAGAATCTATTCCCAGCGTCAATACTCTTCTTACATCGCCGAGCGCGTTTAGTTAAACTTGCAGCAATCTGCTGATTTGACGAACGATCATCTGTAATTTAACCCTCCCAACAGAGTGTAGGGTTCTCTCTGGATGAGAAAATAAACAGCAATAATCAAGGGACAGGCAATGAATATTATCTTTTACCATCCATTCTTCGCGGCTGAAGATTGGCTGGCTGGAATGGCGCAGCGCTTACCGCAGGCTAACATTCGGGCCTGGAAGCCAGGAGATAACGCTCAGGCAGATTACGCGCTGGTATGGCGGCCGCCGTATGAGATGCTGGCCAACCGCCGCGATCTGAAAGGCGTATTCGCCTTGGGAGCGGGGGTTGATGCCATCCTTGAGCAGGAACGCCAGCACCCTGGCACCTTGCCAACCGGCGTGCCACTGATGCGGTTGGAAGACAGCGGTATGGCCCAGCAGATGCAGGAATATGCGCTGGCTTGCGTATTGCGCTATTTCCGCCGTTTCGATGAGTATCAGGTGCAGCAACAACAGCAACGCTGGTTGCCACTGGCCCCCCATCAGCAGAGCGATTTCACTATCGGCATTCTCGGTGCGGGTGTGTTGGGTAAAAGCGTGGCGCAAAAACTGGCCGAGTTTGGTTTTAACGTGCGCTGTTGGAGCCGTAGCGCCAAGCAGATTCACGGCGTGCGGAGCTTTGCTGGCAACGCACAGCAGGCCGCGTTTCTGCATGACACGCGCTTGCTGATCAACCTGTTGCCCAATACGCCGGAAACTGCCGGGATCCTCAACCGCCAACTGTTTGCCCAGCTTGCACCGAAGGCTTACTTGCTCAACCTGGCCCGCGGTGCGCATCTGGTGGAAGACGATCTGCTACAGGCGCTTGGGCAAGGTCAAATCGCTGCGGCAACGCTCGATGTGTTCGTCAATGAACCTTTGCCGCAGGCGCATCCGTTCTGGCGTCATCCGCGAGTCACTATCACCCCGCATATTTCTGCCATTACCTTACCCGAGCAGGCAATGGACCAAATTGCTGCTAATATTCTGGCGCTTGAAGCGGGTAAAGCACCCACCGGCCTGGTAGATATCCAGCTCGGCTATTGATGACGCAGCACTGCTGATGGCAGCGTTAACTGCTATCATGAAACATGTCGGCTTACCGTGCCTATAAATCTATTAGGCATATGGCAAGGGTAGGCACATAAAAGGAGAAATAATGTACCCCGTTGATTTACATATGCATACCGTCGCCAGTACTCATGCTTACAGTACTCTGCACGACTATATTGCAGAGGCGAAACAAAAAGGCATCACGCTGTTTGCCATCACCGACCATGGGCCGGATATGGCCGATGCCCCCCATTACTGGCACTTTATGAATATGCGAGTTTGGCCACGTCTGGTAGATGGGGTCGGTATCCTGCGAGGCATTGAAGCCAATATCAAAAATCTGGCGGGTGATATCGACTGCACCGGCCCGATGCTTAATGAGATCGATCTGATCATCGCCGGTTTCCATGAGCCGGTATTTGCCCCACAGGGCAAGGCCGCCAATACCGAGGCCATGATTGCCGCTATGGCGCAGGGGGATGTGCACATCATCAGCCATCCAGGCAACCCTAAATATCCTATCGATATTGCTGCGGTGGCTGCTGCTGCCGCGAAGTATCAGGTGGCGTTGGAGCTGAATAACTCCTCGTTCACCCATTCGCGTAAGGGCAGTGAGGCCAACTGCCGGGCAGTGGCGGCGGCGGTGCGTGATGCCGGGGGCTGGTTGGCGCTGGGTTCTGACTCACATATTGCTTTCTCCCTTGGCAATTTGGAGCACTGTGAACGCATTATCAAAGAGTTGGATTTCCCACCGGAGCGTATTTTGAATGTGTCACCGCGTCGCTTGCTGAATTTTCTAGAGCAGCGTGGCAAGCCGGCGATTGCGGAACTGGTCGATCTGTGACATCGTCACGGCAAATTTTCCGTATTGAATAGGGCTTGATTATGAATGAGTTTTCCGTTGTCTGCCGGGTGCTGGGGACGCTGTTTTACCGCCAGCCGCAGGATCCGTTGTTGGTGCCGCTGTTTACCCTGATCAAAGAGGGCAAGCTCCAGCAGCATTGGCCGCTGGAGCAGGACGAACTGCTGGCGCGCTTGCAGCAGCAGTGTGAGGCTCATCTGCTGGCCGCTGATTTCAACGCGATGTTTGTCGGCAGTGAGTGCAGCGTACCGCCGTTCCGTTCTGCCTACGTTGAAGGGAGCAGCGAAGCTGAAGTGCGCGTTTTCCTGCAACAGCGCGGGATGCCGCTGGGTGAAGCGCCAGCCGATCATTTCGGTTCGTTGCTGCTGGCGGCCTCATGGCTGGAAGATCAGTCGCAGGAGGATGAAGCTCAGGCGCAAATCACATTGTTTGATGAATTCCTGCTGCCATGGTGTGGGCGTTTTCTGGGCAAGGTTGAAGCTCACGCCACTAGCGGTTTCTACCGTACTCTGGCATTGATTACCCGTGATGCCATTGCGGCGATGCGTGATGAGTTGGCGGAGTATGAGCAGGAAGAAGCCGGGCCGGACGCAGAAGAGTAAGTTTTAGAGGGCGCAGTCCATGTTATGAC